>JAEOUN010000110.1 GCA_016839245.1 Candidatus Thorarchaeota archaeon | reverse complement strand
GGACTGGTTTTTCATATAGTTTAGTTAAAAATAGAGAGAAGGTAGAATATCTCTCTACCTCCATTTTATCCTTTTATCTATTCAGACTACCCGTACTTGATTCGGGGATCTAGAACTCCGTACAGCAAATCTGCAACGAAGTTTGCCAAGATTGCTGTTATTGCAATGATCATGAATATGGTCTGGATTGCGGGGTAATCACTTAACAACAAACTGTCGAAAATGTACCGCCCTAATCCTCTCCATGTAAACACTGTTTCTGTCAGTGTCGCACCGTTGATGAGGAATCCAAAGTACATCGCAATAATCGTGACCATCGGCAACATTGCGTTCTTTAATCCGTGCTTGTATAGCACCTGGTTCTCGTCTAGTCCCTTTGCCCTTGCTGTTAGGATGTAATCCTCAGTCATGACATCAATTCTCCTTTACAGAGTCGAAACTCTGTGAATTTAGGTTGTTGCGCATGTAGAGGAAATACCCACCATACCCACCAACACCGAGTGTGATCATTGGTAGGAACAGGTGGTGTAAGACATCGACGGCGACCATCAGAGCACCATAGGGATCTGTTCTAGCGACTTCCCAGACCTCATAGCTGATAGTACCAAATTGCGGGAATCCGATTTCAATTCCCCAATTTGCCAGGGTCCATTGTGGGAGCATATAGCCAAAGACGAGTAAAAGCATCATTCCCAACCAAAAGACCGGAAGCGCGTAGATGAACAGCGCCACAGTTACAGCGCTCACATCCTTTCGTGAACCGGGTTCGGCAGCCACTTTGACTCCAGTCCAGATACCAAGGAGTATTGAGACCATTGAGGAGGTACCCATCAACAGAAGTGTATTGGGTAGTCTCTCGACAATTGAGTCAAGGACTGGTCGCTGTGTCAGGAAGGATACACCAAAGTTACCCGTGAACATACTGACGATGTATCGCCAAAACATGTAGATCCAGTCAAAGATGTCTGGGTCTGGCACGAGACCAAAGTTGGCAAACATCTGCTCTAGCAGGTCTTGAGTCAGGTTACGACGAAGTTCGTCACTAAGCATCAGACTAACAGGACTAGCTCCATACAAGAACGTTGGCAGTCGAAATAGGAAGAAGTTGAAGCATACTACTGCAACCACTAAGAGAAACATGTAGATACTTCTTCGAATGATATATTCACGAAGTCCCATTTTCAGACTATCTCCATTGTTCAATAGTACCTAGTGATACTAAGTACTGACGGCTTAAAATCGTTCCTTCATACCTAATAAGCGTAGCGTTCAAGGCTGTCGAGGAGAAGAACCGTTGAAAAAGAAAGGGAGGGGGTTGAAGAAATGCGACTCTTCAACCCTAGAAGAGGTTCTTACCTCTCTCTCAGCCGTGGATTTAGTACTTGATCCATAGAGTGGCCCACGAATGTAAATGCTAGAGATAGCAACGTGATCATGAACCCGGGGAAGAGAACTACCCACCATGCACCAAGGGTAAATGCGCCACCGGTTCGTGCATCAGCAAGCATTCTGCCCCAACTAGGATCTTCAGGGGAGGTCAATCCAAGGAATGATAGCCCAGCCTCTGAAAGAATAGCACCAACAACTCCAAGGGTAATATTAGCAAAGAGGATTGGTGTGACGTTGGGCAAGATGTGCTTGAACATGATGTACGTATCAGAGGCACCAATTGCTCGTGCGGATTCAACATAGGCTTTGTTCTTCTCTGCAAGGACCTGTGAACGAATAAGCCGCGACGTCCCCGTCCACCCTAATATCGCAATGACGATGATGATGTTTTGTATTGACGGTCCAAGAAAGGCCGCAAGCACCATCATCAATGGCAAGCCTGGAATGACTAGCAAGAAGTCCACCAGTCGCATCAGAATCTCGTCTGTCTTCCCGCCAAAATACCCGGCGACCATTCCAACAATGACACCGACTGCTGTAGAAAGCGCGGTAGCGACAATACCAATTACCAACGAGATACGACTACCATAGATCAATTGAGAGTACGCATCAGCACCCCAATTGGTTGTACCGAGAATACCAAAGTAGTCGCCATATGCCACCAGTTTCAACTGCGTGACTTGAATTGTCACAGAACCATTATAGAAGGTCCATGGCTGTTCATAGTCATAGAGACTTCCTGTTGTGTCATTCTCGAATCTATAGGTAGGTGCAAGCCCAACACGGACTGTGAGGGTATCACTCGGATCTTCTTGAGGTGTATTATTTGTTGAAACCATCCCACCAAAAATCGATTCGATACTATAGTAGTTTAGACTGATTCGTTTTTCCTGAATATCTTCTACATATGTTGCGTCTTTTGAATGGTATACACGAGTCCAATCGCCACTTGAGTCAATAATCCAGACATATACTTCAAACTTATAGTTGTTAAGATATTGTGCACCGGGAGCAAAATCCCCAGTAAGGGTTGTACCAAAAGAAATGGACATGTTAACGTCACTTGGTTCAGCGTTCCATTTCCAATCTATTAATTGATCAAAGTACACAAAATCACTATAGTCAGGCATTGTTTTGTTTGGATCCTGTCCAGTTCTCGAATCAGCCCAAAGGTAATTCAGTTTAGTACCAGCCGTATGAGCCCAAGTCAGATTTACATAACTAACATTATTAAACTCATCAATCGCTTGATGTACAAAGCTGAATTCATTACTTGTTCCGTTCACTTCCATTACAGGTGCTTCATGCAACTTAGGATCAGTTAGGTAATCGTCAGTAACAACAGCATGTGGATCAAATATTGCCATCCAAGAAGGTGCAAGATAAAATGGTGCAACCTTTGCTTGAGGAGTAGGATCATGCGTAACTAAGAATGGAGCAAAAACCGCCATACCGATGAAAATCAAAATTAAAAACAGTCCAATAAGACCAATACGATGTTTGCGATATTCTCTCCAAAAGTTTGTGATACTAACGTACCAATTACTGTCTTTCCAGTTCTTATCAGACTCAGACAAATGCCATCCTCCAATCTAGACAATCGAAATCCACCCAAGACACTGGCTTCAGTATTATGGATTGAATTGGATTGCCTTATTGTCTCTTTCAGATGAACTCGTTCCTCAAAATAGGATTAAAAAAGGAATTGGTTTGGGTAGTGAAAATAGTTCGGGTGGACATTTTTTAGTTTGAAATGAATCATTGGAGTTATTCTGAGTCATAGGTTTCTTCGAAAGGATCTTTTATATCGGGTACAACAAGATCATCCTCTGAACTCTCCTGACGACGTTCGCGGTCTTTAATTATTTGTTGAGTGCGTCGATGAGCTGCCCAAAGATCTGCATATACCGTACCAACGAGGAATAATGTAAGTACTCCAGTCAAGGAGAGAATTACTCCGATGAAGGCAAGGATGTAAACATAGGTCAGTGCATATCCACCAAATATTAGAATGAGGGGAACTAGGAGTATTCTCTTTTGTGGCTTGTTTTTAGTTCTTGGAAAAGCACGTACTCTGGTATCAGGCATTTTAAACACATGCTTAGAAAACATAGATGTACCTTTTACCTTTTCGAATCATGCCGTTATGACTTCAAACCTAAACTATAATGAATGACAAATGTCGTGGAAAGCAACATATTTAAGCCGACCCTAAAGGTTTCGTATCTCAATAAGGGTGAGAAGCAACCTCACCGGATGGGCCACAATTGGCTCGATGGAGTGTACAATCATGCCTCTGCTAGACATCAGAAACCTGCGTATGTATTATCAAACGCACAAAGGTCTTGTGAAAGCAGTCGATAACGTTTCCCTGACATTGGAACCAGGAGAATCGATAGGGTTGGCAGGAGAATCAGGTTGTGGTAAAAGCAGCCTGGCATATTCAATAATGCAATTGTTACCACCTGCTGCAAATATCGTTGGAGGAAATGTCTATTTCAAGGGAGACGACTTAATTCGTAAGACCGCTAAGGAGATGCGGGACATTCGATGGAAGAACGTGGCTATCGTTTTCCAAGGTGCAATGAATGCCTTAAATCCCGTATTTGAAATTGGAGAACAGATTGCTGAAGCTATTCTAATGCATGAGAATGTGACTGAAGAAGAAGCTCTCGATCGTTGCGCCAAGTTGTTTGAGATGGTTGGCCTCGATCCTGGACGTATTCATAATTATCCACACGAGTTCTCTGGAGGTATGCGTCAAAGAGCAATGATTGCAATGGCATTAGCATGCAATCCAGACCTAGTGATTGCTGATGAGCCAACAACAGCTCTTGATGTTACAATTCAGGCACAGATTCTCAAACTGATGCAGAAGCTGCAAAAAGACCTAGGTCTCTCACTTATTCTGATCACACACGACCTGAGTGTTATTGCAGAAACTTGTGACAAGACAGCAGTTATGTATGCGGGTAAGATAGTTGAATTAGCAGATGTTGTTTCTGTCTTTAAGGACCCGGTGCATCCTTATGCTACAGGACTGGTTGGTGCAATTCCAAGTATGGTCAAAGCAGAGAGGAAACAACTAACTTCAATCCCTGGTTCACCACCAGATCTTATTGCTCCACCTCCAGGTTGTCGATTCCATCCACGATGTCCATATGCACAGGACATCTGCTCAAAAGAGGACCCAATACCATTAGAAATCGAACCAGATAGGTTTGTTTCATGCCACTTTGCTGAACAACTAAGAGGAGAGATTAAAGTAGACTTGGGGTGATTTATGATGACTATTGATGAATCAAGAATTCTACAAGGTTCCGACAACATTAGAGACGGAGAAACTCTAATTGAAGTAAAGAATATGCGCAAGTGGTTTGCAGTTAATACAGGTTTTCTCTCTTCAATGCTTTACCGTCAGGAACTCTATGTGAAAGCTGTTGATGGTGTTACTTTCGACATCAAGAAGGGAGAAGTTCTTGTATTAGCAGGAGAATCCGGTTGTGGAAAAACAACTACAGGAAGATGTATCCTTCATCTTGAGGTCCCATCAGATGGAGAAGTGATATATGCTGGTCAAAATCTCGCCACCTTGGATAGGAACGAGATCAAAGAACTTCGTAAACGGATGCAAATTACATTCCAAGATCCCTATGAATCTCTCAATCCAAAGCAGAGTATCTATAACATAGTACAAGAACCACTTTTGGTTCACAAAATACCACTGACACCAAGTCAGAGAAGGCAGAGAGTATTAGAAGCTCTAGAAAGTGTTGCACTGACGCCAGCTGGAGATTACATTGATAGATATCCGCATGAACTGTCAGGAGGTCAGCGTCAGAGAATATCTGTAGCACGAGCACTTATTCTGCACCCAGAATTTATGGTTGCAGATGAGCCTGTATCTATGCTGGATGTATCAATACGAGCAGAGATTCTTAATCTGTTGCTTAAGCTTAGAGAGGAACTTGGACTCACATACTTGTTTATCACACACGACCTAGCAGTTGCAACATACATTGCTGACCGCATCGGAATCATGTATCTGGGCAAGGTTATGGAAATGGGACCAGCTCATGAAGTTGCATTTAATCCACTACATCCGTACACTCGAGCTTTA
This sequence comes from Candidatus Thorarchaeota archaeon, assembly GCA_016839245.1. Next base: position 107,445 of record JAEOUN010000110.1, on the reverse strand, counting down.
ATTTCAGCTGTACCTTCAGGAGACCCAACTGTGAAACGCAGAGTTGAATCTCTGAAGGGAGAGCCACCGAGTCCAATCAATGTGCCTTCAGGGTGCCGATTCCATCCACGATGTCCATATGCACAAGAGATCTGTGTGAAGGAAGTCCCTGAAGATAGAAAGATGGGTGAAGATCATTTTGTTGCCTGTCACTTTGCAGGTGAACTGCCTGAAGTACAATTATAATATTGAAATCACGGGTGTTTCATTTACACCCGTGTTCGATTCCTTTTTCTTGTTTTATTCCTTAAGGTGATTCGATGAATGAAGAAATAGATAGACCACGCATCTTGAAAGCCATCAGGAAATGCTTAGTTAATGGAGATGAATTCTTCCAAGAAGCAATGGATGAGTTAGATGAGATTGGAAAAGGTTCACTAGGAATGGGAATGACTCCGTTAATGGGAGGATATGGGATAAAGGATCCAAAGACCTATTATCGCCAAGCTTTAACCAAAATAGATTCAGCAGACAGAGCATTAAGACCACTCATCATTCGTTATAAGGATGGACGAGTTAATGAGTCACATTTTACATCACAACGTGCTATGTTGCTTCTTGAGGACCTTGAGGGAATGGATTATGGTATTTTAATTAGGAAACTCTCAGATCAGAGTGGACGTGAATCAACATGGTATCGTATAAGGGAATTGAGAGCCAAAATTTCTGAACTTCTTACCTTAATCAAGGAAGAATAAACGAGCAAATTCTCCTGAACTAATAAAGATAATAACGTTATCACTAAATCCTTGATGTGGATAATTGGAAGAGCGGAATAGTGTTATGAATAGCTCAAAAATAGATCAAAAACTTCTCAAAGAACTGGAAAGAGTAGATGATACACTATCAAAAATCCTAAGCCAATTAATCAATTTCAATGATTCATTGAGGCCAATAGAATTCACACTAAGAGTGAACGATTTTTCATCAAAAGGAATTCTTCGTAGAGGAGCAATAAATGGTATTGTCTGTATTCTTAGTGCATTGATAAAAGGAGACCCATTTTCTATATCAATAAAGGAACTGGAAGGCAAAAGATTAGAATTGCCATCAATCATTAAAAGTAATGATAGAAATGAATCAAAGCATACTTGTGATTCTATTCTGAAAACAGTCGAATCATTATATGAACGGAATGTGCCAAAATTTGTCATAAATCTTCGATGGGCAATTTTGCCAAGAAATCTAAACCATAATAGGATTATCATAGTAGGAACGCGATATAGCAACTTAGATGATACGGATTTAACAGAGATAATCTCTAAAATGAAACAAATGGGATATGAAGTACTAATGGACAGGGGAGAGTACGGCGGAGGATTACTCACATATTCTCTCCTAGATACATTTGGAAATAAAAATACTATAAGAGTGTTTGAATTGACCTTGCCAAAAGAACTAGCTGAAAATGAAAAACACGTTACTCAGATTCTGCAAGTTCTTTCAGCGATCTAGGTGAATGGAATGAATCCAATCTCAGATACAGTTGAAATGGAACTCCCATTTCCACATGGTATTGAGGTTGAGCTGCAGGTCATTAGAAAAGATGGAACTTGGATAAAAGGCGAAGATATCTTACAAGTGTTTGATAGGATTGTTTCAAGTGCAAAAGGGCTTCTTGATAAGAGGATTAGAACATCTCCTGTTGAATCTGTTCGAAATAAATATCTTCAATCAGCCCAGACTGAAGAGGGAGAAAGAGGATCAAGAATTGTTGGAACATATCTCGATCCTAAAGGCAATCCACGCGAATACACTCTTCTTGGACATGATCCAAATGTCACAAGTCTCACGTGGATTCTAGAGGTTGCAACACCTCCTTGTACGTCACTTGAAGAACTTGCATGGTGGATTCAAACACTCATTGCTATCTCTTACGAATCATTACCAAAAGAATCGCAAGCTATTCTTATATCAACAGGGCTGAATCCAACACAAGAATATCTCCGAAATCTATCATTTGGTGAACATCACCATATACTGAGTAATGAAATCAATGAAGAAACAAAAATTGCAGTTTATAATGTGATTCGTAATTTTATTCCGCACCTTATTGCATTATCAGTCAATTCTCCTTTTGAAAACAAGAATCCCAGTGACGAAATCATTATTGATGATAAAGGTAAGATCAGAGCTCCACGGTGCAAACGATCAATTAGACTTTTTAAAAACACTACACAGATGGGACCTACAAATGAATTTGAGTTGATACCATATATTACAAATCCAGACAAAGAGGCCTTTGCAAGACATGTCAATAGAAGCTATGCACGTATGGTAGACATGTACCCTTACACCGATTATGGCACAATAGAGATTCGAGTCTTGGACACGCAACTGAGTATTCCTAGAAGAGTTGGCCTCGCATTGATACTTCAAGCACTTGCACTGAAAGCTAAGAAAATGATTGAACAGGGAATTCCTATTCCAGATGTCGGGGCCAAGACGCTTGCTCTAAATAGAGCTGCGGCTGTATCAGCTGGCCTTTGGGGAGCGTTCAAACTAGGAGAAGGATCAGGTGAATTTGTAGAAATATATAATCATCAGATAAGTGATGATGGTTCAGTTAATTTGTCAAAAAAGAACAGATATCTTGGAGATGCAGTCGTCTCCATGCTTTATCTGATAAGAAATGAACTTGAAGAACTCAAGCTAATTGAAAATCCATTCATGCAAGCAATTCTATCTTCCATATTTGGTAGTGAATTTTCGCAACCTCGAACAACAGGAGCAGATTTTCAGATTGAAGTCTTCGCAAAATCAGACTTCAATATGGTCACTCTTCTTAAACGGCTTACAGAAGTCACTCGTGAGTGCAGTACCAATTGGCTTTATGATCCTATTGAGGGAATACCTCAACTTCCTACATGGCTTTGTTGGTGGAAAGGACTTGAACCAGAAATTGTAACTGATACCGAGAGAACGTTCGCGGGACAGGATGCAGAATTTTCAATTTTAGTTCGAAATGCAACAAGAAGAAAACTCGAAAATATTTCAATATCATATTCAGTTGAGGATTTGAATCGGATTGCAGTCGATAACAATGCATTGATAATTCCAAATATTGCAGAAGGAGAGATACATGTTTCCAAATTTTCATTTGGAACGAAGAAAGATACAACAGCCTACAACATCATTGTAGAAATAGGATTTGCAGGACGACAAATCAACCTGACTAGCACAATTAACATGTATTGGGTAAATGCATCTATTAAGCCGAGAACAACAACTCAATTTGCAGACGGTAAGACACCTGTCCTTTTTAGTGGGGAGATTTACACAAATTATCCAGAAAAATCCCTGGTCACATGTCAGGTCAATCTACTTGCGCCCCATCTTGAGAGAGTAATCGCAAACCTTACTGAGAGTATGACAATTGACCCAAGTGAAACAACATTCATTGATAGCCTTGATTTCCCGCCCTTAGTAATCCCTCCAGATATCTCTGAAGGAGTTGAGAGATGTGTTCTTCAGATGAAGCTTATTAATCAAGATGGACTTGAAATCTCTGAAACTACATCTAGACCCTTCTACGTAGGTTTTGTAAGAAAAGGACCACAAGTCATCCTCGAAATTGATCTGAAAACAAGTTATTCACCTGGAGAGTACATCTCTGGATCAGTACTAATTAACGACATTACTAAATCGATTAATGAATCTTCAAAACTCCGAATTGAGTTCGTTTCTGATTCTGGTATAACACTTGAAGTAGATGAAGTATCATTTGAGAGATTCATTGATAGAGAACATGAATTCCATTGGAGAATTCCAGACATCAAATTTGAAAATCAATCTGAAAGACTTGGGAAAATTAAGGCTTCTGTTGTGAATTATGGTACAGTACTAGCTTCCTCTGAATCAGATAGATTTAGTATAGAGTACATCACTACACGCGTAAATATTGATTCCTTTAGAGTACCAGAGCATTCACACATTGGTGGGAGAATATCTGGTTGGCTGAGAATTAGAAGGAATACAGAATTAGGAGACCCTGCGTTTCTGACAATGTCATTCATATTTCCAGATGGAGAAACGCATGTTGTTCTTAGGCAAGCAGTTAAGCAGAGTAAGAATCTATCGATATCTTTTGGTCCACTAACAATACCAGCACCAAAATCAACTGAATCCCCTACAACAGTTACACTTGTTGCCGAGCTCAGTTATGCGGGAATGGAGATGGATAGAAGATCGATTGACATCAATCTGATAGCTGGACCATCAGAAGATATTGCTCGCATTGAGTTTGTAGGACTACCAAGTTTTGTTGTCCCCGATCAAATTTTACTTGTAACAGTTCGCATAATTAGTAACCATGCGAAAAACACTGATTGCGAACTTTCTACGGAACTAGAATCTATTAGTGGCAATGTGAAAATGATTGAGAGGGAAATCACACTTGAGCCAGCGAAACCAAAATTAATCCCGGTACCGCTTAGAATACCATTAGGGGCAGAAATGAGTACGGCACATTTGACAACTACATTACAATGTGGAAAGCAATCATGTAGACAATCGCAGAGATTCAAAGTAAAAGCGATTGAGAAACCTTTCTTCCATGTTAAGTTTTCAGTAAAAAATGAATCAGGTGATGAGATACCAGGCCTAGCAGCTAGGCTAAGTCCTGTTGAGATAATTACTGAAGTCACTAGTGTAAGAGAAGGCATTGAAAATCTCGCAATTACTATCAAGATTGTATCAAAACGAGAAGTAGTAAAAGAATATCATATTCCATTATCAAATGACAAGAGTAACTTAGTTTCAATAAAATGGTTGACACCAGCAATAGATGTTGTTACTGGATACTATCTCGATGCAGAGATATCACAGAATGATCATGCTCTACCTAAGAGAGCAGTCGAAGTAATTCGCAAACAATTCACTATCTATTAGTTGGCCATAGAATTATATGAGTATAAAACACTCATATTGCTGATTTTTAAGAGAGAAGACCTCATAAAAGCGACTTGCAACTCTACAGACATTTCGACTATTAACGATGCATACTTCGCCTATTGCCTACTCGTCAATTGTCGTATTACCGTATGAAAATTCTTATATTGTCTAATTTCTGATGTGGGATAATCTTTCTTAAGGCAAAGCTATAAATGCAATTTCCTGCCCGGAGATTGATAATCAAGCGTTCGCTAGGATATAATATATGCTCATAGAACATTCAAAGAAATTTACAATGATATGACCAAAGTTTGAGAACTAACAACAAGTACAGGATGTGAAATGATTGTTCGAGATGCTTACCCATCCGGTTGTTTCCGGATTATTGGTGATGGGAGTCGTAGGGGTTTTATCCTACAAACTTCATTTTGTAGATATATCAGGACTGATCAGTGCTTTTATTGTAGGTTTTACGATTTGGTATACAGGAGGCGTTCCAGCATTTGTAATTGTTCTCTTCTTCTTTATAAGTGCAGGAGTTGCTACAAAGTACAAATACAAAGCCAAGATGAAGAAGAATGTCGCACAGGAAGGCAAGGGAAAAAGATCTTGGTCCAACGTGCTTGGTAGTGGAATAATTCCTATGATATTTTCAGTTGCCATGTATCTAGCGAAATTATCACCAGACTTAGCTGCAGCAGGATGGCCATTCTTTTTGTTTGGAGGTTATGTTGGAGCAATAGCAACGACAACTGCGGATACACTAGCAAGCGAAATCGGTGTCTTCAGTAAGAGTAAACCTAGGTTAATAACGAATTTGAGAAGAAAGGTTCCTAGCGGCACCATTGGAGCAGTTTCACTTCTTGGAGAGGGAGTTGCATTATTTTCAGGATTATTCATTGGACTGATTACATTACTTTTTGCAATATTTACTCCTTCGTGGATTCCAGGAATCTTGACGGCAGAGAATACAATTGCTTATGACTATGTTATAGCTCTCATCCCACTATCAGTACTTACAGCATTCATTGGTTGTAATATAGATAGTCTACTAGGAGCAAAGTTTCAAAATAGATATGTCTGTGAGATTTGCGGTGCTGTGACGGATAAGGAGTTCCACTGTGACTACGAAACTAAATACATTGGTGGATTTAAGAGATTCACAAACATGCACGTAAATCTTGGTTCCTCTGGTCTAGGAGCAACCTTAGGTATAGTACTTGGAGCTGGACTTTTCGTTTGGATTCTTGGTGGACTCTTCTTCTGGATAGCGGCATCATCTAGTAGTTGAGAAGCATAATCGAGTTCATTAATTCCATCATCTTCAAATATTAGTTAAAGTCTAATCAGAATGAAGAATTACCGACTATTAACAGGTATTTTGATTATAACTAAAAACGGTCGCTACAATGTCTAATTTCAAACGTTCATCAGCATATCCATGGGCACTCACTGGAATTTTTGGTGCAATTCACTTGATAATTACCCTAATTCCATTCAATATTAGTATAGGAGGAGGAGAGATATCCTTTGGTTTAGTATCAGCACCAATCATGGGTTTTCTTCTTGGTCCATTCTATGGAGTTATAGCCGTGATATTGGGTTCAGTCATTGCCCTCTTTATTAATCCCTTAATAGCTGTACTAGGACCATTTACAATATTAGCAACAGCTGCTGGCGCATTTGCAGCTGGAGCAATGAGAACACGCGATCGAGTAGGAATACCAATCTTATTCATAGTTGCAATGGGCACATATTTGACAAGTCCGATTGGACGCGCATTTCCATTCTATATATGGTTCCACCTCACCGCATTTCTAATTTCTTTGCTTTTTATTATCCCAAGATTTTCTACTAAATTAATCAAACCAATAAAACTCGATATAGAATCTGAGAGATGGAAGAGGTTTGTTAGTATTTGGTTATTTTCTCTTGTTTCAGTTACATTAGATCAGGCAGTTGGATCATCGATTGGAGGATGGTACTTTGTCCTCATCGGATCCGAGTTTGAATTAATCTTGGGTTATTTTGAATTAGTAGTATTTCTTTACGCTTTCGAGAGAATTCTGGGTTCCATTGTCGTGGCACTCATAATATTCGCATTGGCAGAGGTTCTTTCAAAGATGCACTATAGTTTACCACTTTCAGAAACAAGAGATTTCGCTTTATTGGAACTTCTTGAACAGGATACATAGTTTAAAGAATTTCTTGCGACCAGTGAGAAACTCATTAATAACCCCAGAAATAATGTACATTTAGACGAAGCTTCTTAAGATTTCACGGCAATAATTACGTAGATGCAGAGTCCTGGGAGGGACTTTGTTCTGATTCACAATAATTGTGAACAGGAGAAAATAGATATTGCAAGGATTTGATACTAATACGTTAATATTGGCACTTGCGCTCGTTATTGGTCTCTTTGTTCTCATGTTCATCGCAAGCGGAATAAAGGTACTGAAAGAGTGGGAGCGTGTTGCCATTCTGAGACTTGGTAAATATAATAGTGTTAAGGGACCAGGCATAATCTGGGTGACGCCAATTCTTGATAAAGTTGCTATGAAGGTCTCACTAAGACTTTTAACATATGCATTCAAGACGGAGAGATCACTCACTAAAGATAATGTACCTGTAGTTGTAGACGCGGTCATGTACTTTAGAGTTATCGATGTCGAGAAAGCCATTTTGAGTGTAGAGCGATATACTGTAGCAGTAGAACTTGCAGCACAGACTACTCTGCGAGAAACTACTGGTAAGGTGACACTTGACCAGCTCTTGTCTGAACGTGATCAAATCGCAGGTCATCTTCAGGAACTCATAGACGAGAAGACAGAGCATTGGGGAGTCAAAGTCACCAGTGTCGAAATACGTGATGTCGTTATTCCTTCTGCTTTACAGGATGCAATGAGCAGAGAAGCACAAGCAGAACGTGAGAGAAGAGCAAGAATCACCCTAGCAACTGCAGAATTGGAGGCTGCTGAAAACATGCTAAAAGCTGCAAAGAGGTATGAGGAATCTCAGGTGGGTTTCGTTCTTCGTACATGGAACATCATGCAAGAGATCTCAAAGAATGCTAACCTGATCATCATGGTTCCAACAAACATTCCTGAGGTAGGAACAACTACTGGTGTCGCAGCTGCAATGTCTGCCGGGACCGGTGGGATAAGAGTGCCACCCAATAAAGGGAAAGTCCTCCCAGAGAATGATTAGAGGTTTCCTGTGGAGGGAGTATAATGGATGCATGGATCAAGATCTTTGTCGTCATGATCATGTTTTCACTACTGAGCATGGTCATGTCGTACTTTTTAATTGACCCACTTATAGGATTGATTCTATTAGCTGTTGTACTGACACTGATGGTCATTACGCTTGAACCTGCAACAGGGAAAGCTATGGCACAGGTAACGGTACCACTAGTTATCATCCTATTTGTCTTCCAAGTTTATTATACGAGCACTTTTACTTCAGTCGAGTTCACACCATGGATGCTACTTGTAATTGGTTTCATTCTCTATGTAATGTTCACTGTATTTACAGGAGGATCAAGCTTTGTTGATGGGGGTTTCATTGATGCTAAAGTATCATTGAAATTATTCCCATTTTATGGACTTGCTATCTTCTTAGCAATCATGATTGATCCTTCTCATAAACTGGCAGTGTACATTATGTCGGGGACAGTCATCTGCTTGATGATACTCTATTTTGTATTCCTTAGAAATTATGATCAATGGCCAGCGTATTCTCAGTTTAAATATGCAGACATTCATGCTATTTCGGACATCAATCCAAAAGGCAAAGTAAAGACAGGAGCTGAGATTTGGTGGGCAAAGACAACAGGTCCACCGATTCGGACTGGTGAAAAGGTCATAATTACTGGAATGCTGGGAATGACTATGATAGTAGCCAAACCAGACGATGTCATTCTTGGACAAGATCAATAAATAACATGGGAGAGTTGGATTTCAACTCTCTCATTATCATTTCTTTTTAGTCTGCAACAATCCATATAGAAGAGAGAGTCCAAGAAAGAATCCTAAGATAGTGGTAAGTCCCCATTCAATCTGGAAAATCTCTGGCTGAACTACTGTATCTACAGGAAATCTCGGAAAGAGAATATAGGCTAACATATTCCAAGCAAAATGGAATGAAATTGCTACCCATAATTTTCTACCGGACCAATAGTAACTTAGTGATAATATAACTCCGCCAAGAAACATATTGAATGAGAAGATGACAATTAAGAGTGAATTTACGGCAGGGTATGTCCACCAACTAAAGTGAGAGAAAGCAAAAAAAATCGAACTGACAAGTATAGCATTTGTCTGTCCGGTCAATTTTTCAAGTCGAGAGAGAATGTAACCTCTATGAGCTAGCTCTTCGAATATGGCAGTCGGTGTTGTGATAATGATTTCAGATGCAATGAGATCTGCATTAATCTGCTCCATAGAGCGAAGTGATGCACCATATACAAATGCAATTCCAAACACGAGAACTGCAGAGATAATAGCCGCAAAGGCGCCAACTATTATTTGATGTTTTGTTTCATCATCGGTATCAATTCCCAATTTTGATACTGACTCTCCATCCCATTGAGTAAATATTTCAATTACTAAATACATGAAGAAGAAAGTGGCAAAGAAGGTTAGAAGGCCAATAATCTCATACATCTCACCTGAAAAGAAACTAGTGATGATAGGAGACATCTCTATGATAAGAAGCATGAGAGCCATGAATAGAATTACTTTCAAACTATCTACTTGAACATCTTTCTTCAACATTTGCACCAAATTAATGATTTTTTTTCCACCCTAAAACTCATGTGGTAATTGAAACATCCAAGACATCAGAGATTAGTAAATATATGGTGCGAACTGATATAAGCAGGCATCTTTATTTGACACTGCAGGTCAAGAAGGCAGGTTAGTGAATAATCAAAACCAGTAACTTGCGTATAAAGATCATTGGAGGAGTATGATTGCCTGACACTAGGAGACTATTGCTAGAATTCAATACTGACGAAGTCGGGAGGTTAGCAAGAACACACTCTAATGAAAGAAAGGCACTTGTACAGGCATTCACAGATTCCTCAGATATTGTGCGTGAAAGGGCATTATTGGCTGCGATTGAAGTAGTAGATCCAAACATGGTGGTAGATATTGCCAAGGCTATGAAAGATGATGTTGCAGATGTTCGAATTGCAGCAGCTCAAGCGTTAGCATTTTATCATCAGCCGCGGACAATTCCAGATTTGCTGCAGGGTTTGAAGGATTCGAATACTTGGGTTCGATCACACTGTGCAGCAGGACTTTCTAAAATATTAAACGGTCCATTATGGGCGCGATTATCACAGGATACTCTTGATAAGATCGTCAATGATTTTCCAGACATGCCTGAAGAAGATATCAATAACCTTCTTTCTTCAATTAAAATGAAACCAGATGCAATTAATCGATTTATGAAATGGCGAGAAAATAATTTTGATGTTGATATTGATGTTAATATGATGGTCGAAGAGCTTGAGGGAGCTCCAATCCTACTTGGAGATAAAATTGGTGCAACTGAAACCATAGCAAAATCTACAATTGTAGAGGGATTATCAAAGGATGTAGAATCAATTTTGAGTGAGTTACCGGAGGAGATAATTGCGACATTGCCTCCAGAAGATCTCAGACGTTTGACTCCAGATTCTGCTCGAGAGCTGGTTCAAAAACTCAAGGTCACCTTACCTAAAGCTGAGAAAAAGAAGAAGAAGACTGTAAAAGTCAGAAAGGTTACTAAAGTAAAGAAGAAAGGCTCTGGTCCAACAAGAGCTTCATTGATAAAGAAGTTGCCACCGGAAGTACGCGAATCAGTAACTGATGACGCATTGGCCAGTCTTACTATTGAAGAACTTGAAGCTCTCCTAGCTTCATCAAAAGATAGTGAAACTTCAGAAGCAGAAAAAGTGGAAGAAACTGAAGAGGAACCAACATATGGCGACCTCAGAATGAAGGAATTTGTGAAGAAATATGGAAAAGAAAAAGCTGAACTATTAGTCACAATTCCTGAATCTATGCTAGAAGGGATTCCTGAAGACCAAATCAAGGAAATGGATTTAGAAACTCTTCAGGGTTTATCACAAGCGCTCGAGCCAAGATAATTGCCTACTCAGATCCACGAATTACTACTGCAAATTCACCTGCCAGTTTACCATACCATTCTAGCAAATCTCTCATATTGTCAACATGGCGATAGCTACCATTGCCATAGTGTGCTATTGCAAGCATTAATTCTTCGTCAATTTCACTTCGTTCACCCAAACCAATGCTGTATATCACAAGTCGTGAACGGTCAGGGAACCTTTCTTTCAATATTTTTAGAGGAGGGGGACCAGAAGTAGTCATACCATCTGTAAGCATAATGAGCATTACAGGCTTATTGGGATCACCAAACTCCTCGATAATTTCATGAGCCTTGGCGAGCGCAGAACCCATATCTGTTAGAGTACCACCTTCCTCCACCTTATCTACAACATGAGTACTAATGATTTGTAATCCGAGTGCTTTTTCTCGTCCCGTACACTCTACAAAGGGCTGAACCTCACCAGTTTCAGAATTTAAAAATGTCATTTCACTTACTTCTTTTTCGAATGTGATAACTCCAACTTTCTCTCCGTAGCCGCGGCCCACTTTTTCAGCGAGATAGAGGAGCACAGCCATAGCTGCAGCTTCTGCTCTACTGACATTCTTTCCTTCCTCAAAACGATTTAGAAAAGATTGGACTTCAGGACTATCTCCTGCCAAATCCTTGAGACCTTCCCGTGCATGAGCAATATCCTGAACTGGAACGTCAGTTGTTTTCATCGAACCACTTGTATCAATACAGAGAACAGCATTGAAAGGCGTAGCAATTCCTACAGTCTTGAATTGATATCCAGTATTCTCCCTTAGAGCTTCAAAAGCCAACTTGGCAAAATTCTTACCCGATAGAGTTGGTTTTGTATCAATAATTTCTATTTTGGAATCAAGATCAGGCCAATTAAATGACATCCCAGGATAGACAAGTCTACCTCCTATGATATCTTCAAGAGATTGAACTTTCTCAACAGCTCGTGTAACAAGATCTTCTGTATTAGCATCCTCTGTGAGAGGTTTTATTCCAAATTCAACATATTCGAGAGCAACCATATCTTGGTCATAGAGTGTAACTTCTACGATATCTCCTTCCATTAGAAGAGATGCCTCTAGCACTAGGGTATCAATTACTATCTTGCTTTCTGCAACATCCTTGCTTTTTCGAATCTCAGCGGCGCCCCAGAAGCTACTCTGGGGATCTTCAAAAACAACTATTGAACCAATGTCAGCATCTAATGAATCAGCAGTCTTTGGGTGAAGGTGTGCAAAACCTCTCAGGTCGCCACCATCGACAATTTCTAGTTCAATTTTCTTTGTGATTGCTATTGCCTCCTAAGATTCATCACACACAACCTTTCGTCATATTGTTATAAAGAATATGAGGTCTAATCATTCAAGATGTGATATGATTTTTGTTAATAGATCAGCCCCTGAGTCAAGTATTTTTGAATAGTCAGATAATGTCCGTATTAATACTGGATTAATCCTCTGAGAAGCAAATTCCACAGTGTCGAGATAGATCTTACCATGGGTGTTCAATATGGAACACAAAAGTGTGTTGCTAGGATTCCTCCGAGTCCAGATATGGATTTCTTTCTGAGATGTTCGTGATTTAAGACTCAGAACGTATGAATCAAGGTAGATGCCATTGAATCCGCCCCTATCGAGAGTTGATAAATCTGGCCAAGTTCCCTTAGGAGGTATCATCGGATCAAGAGAGCATATATCCCAATCTTCTTTGCTAATAAGGGAAATTAGAGCATCTTCGAGTTCGGATTGATTGGAACCATCTTTATCTTTGCATACATATTGAACAGGTGTAGAAGGTGGACCCATTGCCGTAGAGAAGGGGCTCTTTATAATCGATAAAGCATTTCCACCCAAAATCTGTTGAACATCTGCGAGACTTCCCGAAAAACGACGTGATAGAAGATAGAGAATAACATCAACTGCTTGGACAGAGAGAAAGCTGAAATCGGTTCCAAACAGGATTTTTTGAGACCATTTAAAATCCAGCTGTTTAAGACGGTCAATCGATGATTCAAATAAAACAGGAACATCTCGATCATGAAGTGTTGATGTTTCAGCATAGATGACTGGGTCTCTTAGAGCCTCATAGAGCCGTGCATCACCCGGAGACATGCCGCAGTGAGCAAGTATTACACGAAGACCTTTCATTGCGGAACCACAATCCGGATCATATCTCATACTTTCAACAAGATTTTGAATCTTCACTACTGTAGAGATATTTCTAGTATCAAAGATGATAGGTATATTTAGTTCTCCAGCCCGTTTTACAACATCCCTTGTTATCGTTCCATCAATTGAATCAACGAATAACTGAGCAAGAGGATGCAGCTTTAAGCCCCGAAGACCTAATTCTAAAACACTTCTTTCGAGCTCTCGTACAGCGAGACCTTTGGCTTTCAATTCATCATTTGGGTCAACTCGAGCAAAACCAATTAAACGTGCAGAATGCGGAGCACGTGTAGACCACGCTGCAATTTTATCATTTGAAATTGTAAATGATGCTTCACTAGCAGATTTGGATTTAGAATAATCATCAGTATACGGAAAAATGATTGTCCTATCGACTAACCAACCATGATTTGTTCTCTTCCAACTTTCACGACAATTGAACAGACGCGACACAAAACTCGGACTTACCACCTGGACAGGTTCAAAGAGTAGTTCATCATTCTCAATTAATTGTTGAGCTATTTTCTGCATTTCAAACCAAAGCGATGCATAGAAGTCATAGGCACCAGAAGGAGTGTTTCGATGACTCTTTTCCTTGCCCATATGATGATGTGCATCAACAAGATAGAGTCTAAATTCATCTCCCTTTTTGATACTTCTATCAGGAATATCTTCAATTGCTCGTACAATGAGCATATGGCTATTGAACCTCCAATCTCATTGGTTTCAGAGTGATGATAAATCATTCCGTTATTAGAAAAGCTATATCATCAGAACAAATATCGGCACTATGCATATATCATCTACTGCAATATCTCGAATAAGACTGGAGTTACCAATGGTGATTGTTGTAGAAGACATCGAAGCAAATGAGATACACCGATTCTTTATCTTCGATGCTAATATGCAGCTCGGGATAGTAAGAGCTGGCAAATACATCCACACATTTGATCCGGATAGAGTTTATTCGTTCTACAACACGGTAGAAAATCAGCTGCATGATTTTGTAGGAAATTATCCGGGAGCATTCAAATACTTTCCACGAAGAGCATATGACTATCTGAAGAAACCAAGATTCTTACATGAATTCTCACAGGGTTCTTCAGAACTTTCAGAATCTAGTTGGCTTGCAGATTCGTTTCTGATTATTCCATTAATTGGGTTTGGCAACAAGACACTACCAGTTGCTCAGCAAGAGGCAAACACTGAATCTATTTATCGATGGTCCACAATGCCTCCTAATAGTCATCGATTCTATCACCTCCAAGACATGCGGTTAGACAGAAGAACTCCTTCAGGTTGGGGATGCATTCTAAAAACCTCAGATATGGCAAAATCACTCAAGGGAGCAAACCGTTCCGATCTCTTGAGCCATATTAAATCAAAAAGACCAATATTTGTAGAACTCAGTTCTCCAGAAGAATTGGATTCACTTCTTCAATGGTTAGTAATACTAAAGGAAGCTGGTCTTAATCCTCCAAGTCTTATCTTTAAATTAAGAAATCATAAGGATTGGGGCAAGGACATCACAAAATTACTCGATTTGCCAAACAGTAGAATATTAACCGCAGGAGCAACGATATCTTCGCTCTCGACTATTATTAGATATATGAAAAAAGATCAGGGAAACTATAACTGGTCGAAACGATTGATTTTCGCATCTGCCTATCCTGAAACGCAACTTGGAGATTCCGTTTCAGAAATTCTCAGCTACCTACTCAGTAGAAATCTTTCTGCCACACCAGAAGAAGTACAAAGGATTCTTGGAGGCAATCTATTATCTATAATGCCGCCACGACCGCCATTCTTAGTATACATGGATAACAAAATGTCTGTGATGGCAGAAGAATCACTAGGGAAATCAGCGATGAATGAGCTGGTAAGGCTATTACAGCTTCTCAATGCAAGGAAAATGCTAAGATTAGCATCTGTGGACCATATGATTAGTGAAGAGGGTGGAATTATTGATTTTGATTGTGCAGTTGTAACTGTCATTCAACAAAACAACGAGAGAGCAACCAGTCTATCAATTTTGAATGAGAGAAATGGCTCATTAATGATATCAGGTTGGAAAAAGGCTTTCTCTGATAGTATGATAGAACGAGATAGTACCTTACTTCAGACATTGATAAGAGCCAATGCAAAACTGGACGGTCCGATCTATAGCTCTCCTGCACATTTGGTTCGTTTTGATGAAACAATATTAGAATGTCTTCAAATTGATAATCCCAAGATAATCATGTCTGCGCTTCATTTTGGAACCGAGATAGCGAAAATAGAACGAGGAACATTCCGGATGTGCAGTAGAGACATGGATGCATTAGACATTGCCAATGATGAATACGTGCTGGCATTAGAAACCAGAACTGGACAATTTTGTGCTGGAACCGTTAAGGAACATCAGAGGTGTTCAGAAAAATGTATTGTGATGTCTGAGATTGATGCAAGGATGGGAGGTTTTCGAGAGTCATCAGTAGTAAACATCATCAAGCTCGAAGGAGAGATATCGATAATCGACCAGGTCGTCCTTGCATTCGACTCCAATAAGAATGTATCAAATTCAGAACTGCTAACATTCTTGCACCTGCATGAAGAGGAAATTCTTCAGAATATTGAGAATAGAATGATAGGGATAGGAACAAGACTTAGTGTAGGAAATGTAAAAATCCCTCTTGCCTTAGGTATCGCTCAGACTCATCCTAGACTCACTCCCGGAGAGATTGGAAGGATATCAGGAAATAAAATCGCACTTAGACCAGTTCAAGCATTCCGTGAGTTCAATACTGTCATTTGTATTTCAAAAGCAAATAACATGAAAAACTCAGATATTTCTCAAAAGTCTTTGGCTACGATAAAAAGGCAGCTACAATCTCTAGCAGAAATGGTCCCCGAATTACAGATATTTCTCAAAGGATTAAACAAGAAATCCACACAAATAGAAATAGCTGCAATTTGTGCTCTTCTTGTTCTGGATATGCTTCGATATAATCGTACAGAAGGAAAACTGAGTCTTGTCACTTTTAATGAAAATCCTGAAAAATTCTCAGTCCAACACGGAGGAGAAATTCAATCATACATTGAATTCAATAAGGATTTACAATCAGATGAGGTATTGATTTCTCTCATACTCTCAATATTGGACACAACTAAAGAAATCAGTGGAAGAGAGAATATGGCAGGAGCATATCGTTCAATTGCAGAGTACCTAGAAGACTTTGGGTCGACACGTCCAACAATAATCTTGACATTCACCGGTTCTATTGGAAAATATGATCAAGAACATCTACCATTTATGAAAGTAATTTCAGAACATGAAAGATATCAGATTGATCAATTTGTCATGGGAGAAAACGAAAACCTACATAGTGATTTACGAGTACTAAAAGGAATACAGTCAAGGGTCTTCCCATTGAAACGATTCTCATCACATCTGTTCATAGGACATTTCCTTGATATAATTGATAACATTGTGCCTGCGAATATCAGCTCTCAGTCCGATGTTTGAATCTGAGAGATTCTATACCATCCATTCTAGAATTGAGCTGATCAATTTCAATCTCCACCTTATCTATAAGTTCACGGAGTGATGTGATTTTCATTATGATTTTCTGGAAATAATCAAATGTCTGAGAAGAGGAATGAGTAGGACTTGCTTGTGATATCGCCTTTATTTGTTCCTCTAATTTATCGAGGCGTTCTGTAAGTTTGCTGATCACCTGCATTTGTTGCTTAATTTCTTCAGACTCTTGTGTAGTATCAGTGGCAGAATCTTTCATCCCAAATCAATTCCTCTCTTTAGTAACTTTGTCAATCCGATTTTCAAGTGTTTTGAGTTTTGTAAAAATAGACTCGAGTCGATCAATAGTGTCGGTTAATCGTGAAGTGACAATTGAAAGTGAGTTATCCTCACTATTTGACTTCCCAGAATTTTCAAATCCTCGCAGTTGGTCTTCGATCCAAGTCACCCTTTGAATCAAGTTTTCCAAAATAGTATCTTGTTTCTGGAGTGTTGTAGGTATTGATTTCTTATGTCCATGATCAGATGATATCACTATAGAGGAGTGTGTCTTTTTTCTTCCTAAGATGACACTTGGGCTTTTTGCTGGAATTCCAGCTAAATCGTCGGAGGATAACCAAAGAGGATATACATATTGCATTAGTGTGTCTTCGATATCGTCACTATTAATCGTAGCAAAACACACAATCCCTTGAGGAGAATCCCATAAGCACAACCATATTTTGGACTCGATGACAAAAACTATAGCGGCAACATTATTGCCATCTTTGCAAAAAATTTCAAGTCCAGGAAGCCACTTAGAAACAAGTGAAGCTATCGATAACATTTCACGATTATTACCATACTTGGTGATAACAAATTTGGAATCAATAGTATCTTTCTGAGTGTCTTGAATTACTTCAATTATTTTATTTTCTGAAGATGGCAGTCTGAGTGCAAGTAGCTGCGTGACTAGACCTATAGAAGTTTGATTCTTTAGATGCTCGATATAGTCTAAATCTGGTTCTTCCGCTGTATAGGATTTCTTTTTCCCGGAGATTGATTGAACAAGTTGGTGAATAGTATCATCGAGCCCAAAATTTTCCGATTGAAATGCGATAGCTAGTGATTTTGATTCTTTCTTTCTAACATCATTGGACACCAAAGCCACAAATCTTGATTCTGTTAAACCTCTCTTGCCAAGAAGAAGTAATCCTAAATGTGGTTCAATCCGATCAATCCACTCATTCGTCAATCGCACAAATCTATCAAGAGGAATTACGAGTTGTTCTTGGTTCAGTTTATCTTCCAATTTTCCGGAGAAGCCTTTCTGAATAAGGCTTTGACCAATCCAGCCAGTCTTTAATGCACCAGTGGGAATCTGAACTGAAACATATGAGGATATCGCACCACTATGGAATATTGCCTGCAACCATTTGGATAGATCATCTATCATCACGAGTCACCTATATGATTTAGTATATCAGTTAAAAGAAGCGGTACTGTTTCAATTTGATTCGAGTCCGTCACTTTTAATGCCCGGCCTTTACTGTATTCTACGATAGCTTCCATTAATTCAAAATTACTCTCTTTTCCAAGACTCAAAGAGAAGACTGCAAGCTTAGGATCATCAAAGTGAGTCTTTACGACTTTGACAGGATTTGGACCAGCAGTATGAAAACCACTTGAGCAAAAGAATAAGACTGTTGGATAGTTGTTGACTGCACGGAATGTGGAAACTGCTTCAATAGCAGTAAGAAGAGCATTACCAGGATTTGATGGCTTCCCTTTATGAAGGACCATTGTCTTTCTAATCCATTCTATACACGACAGTAGAAGAGATGGTGAGTGTATAGAAGAGAATACAATAGATTCACCCGTTTCAGAATCGTATATTGGATACTGAAAAATTTCATCACAATAAGCAAATCCACAAAATTGGGAATCAGTATTATAGTCAGCATAATTCTTGGATATCTCGTTGATAGCTGACAGCGCAGCCTCATAACGAGGAATATGTGAATGAGCATTGTTTTTGGAATCATCGTCAATATCGGAAATCTGTGATGCCGCACCTATCTCAACGACGCAACATAGATTAAAGCGATTCAATGTTTTTTGAGGTTCAAGATATATCTCCTCCAAAACATCCCAAGATATTCTAGATGCAGAATAAACATCATTTTTTGGAGCAAGAGAAAGAACTTTGAATTGCAGTCCCAGTCTCTCAATTGACAAAACCTGTCCATTTTTCAGAATTAATCCATTGAAGTCTTCTCGAAGATCGTTTACTCTCTTTGAAATTGTATCAGCAACCAGTTGAATATCAATAGCTCTTTTAGATGAAACTGAAAGGCTTAGATTTGAACAGATGGGAATTGTTTCATGGACAGGATTCAATGAAACTTCAGAATCCATAGTACATTCAAGTTCGTTATAGATACGTTCATCGAGCACTATCAGACCTGAAGGGACTCGTTTCGATGGACGCACTTCAGTTAATAGGTGGTTGTCATTACAGCGTATCTCGTAAATACCTGGTTCTAAGTGTATCCCTTCAGCAGATACAAAACATAGACCTTCTTGATATCGACCTTTTTTCGTTTTTAGAACCATACTTAATCCACCATCAGTAGATACGAGTATTATAGATCTGAGATACTACAGATTTAGAGCCATAGAACACCTCTACACGTAGAGACGCTTTTCCCTTTACATCAGTCATTGGAATAAATTTCAGTTCTAATAACCTCTCAGATTTGGAGGGTATATCATGACGCTCATTCGTTACTTCAGATACGCCATCTGAAGTTATCAATGATGCGATTACACGAAGGCTAATATCTGCAACCGCTGGATTTTTGACACGAATTGTATAATTGAATGCTTTTCCAGCCACAATATTGTTTGGTACTTCACCTAGCACAACTTCAAAACCTATTTGCTCAGAAGTAAGCGGGCGTCCCTTTGGCCATCGAGTAATCCGTCCGAGCTCAAGTAATCGAGAGAGTGATGTTTTCAGTTCTCTCAATTCCATATTCAAGTTTGAAGCTGCTTCACCCATGTCAAAGGTTCCGTCATGATTTTCATAATAAGCCAAGACCTTTCTATCTGCTTCAATTAGGTCACTTACACCCTCAAGGATTTTTAGAATGGCTTCTGGTAGCTCATGTGCTTCAAGTAACGAATAGTATTTTCCATCCTCAACGGAATCAGCTATCTTTCTAAATGAATCCTCTACCAATGGATTGCATCCACATACAAAAATGAAAATAGTGCTTCCGAAGTCATTTCTAAACTGACGAACCTCGTCAATAGGATCGAAACCCTTTGGACAACCATCAGGGAAGTAATCGTCACCAATGGAATTATACTGCTTTCCATGTGGGGGAGCATCTCCAACAAGGAGTACGACTTTGTAAGCATCACGTTCCCAAGAAAGTTTTGTCCGAGCGTCAGCAATTCCATCCGCAACAGCTTCAGGTGTGTCACCACCTTCAGATGGTCTCAGATCAGCTATAAGCTTCTTTACTCGCTTAATATTATTAGAAAAGTCAAACACTCGAGTTACATAAGTACGGTCTTGCGGGGGATGGTCTCTATATGATACTACTCCGAATCTAATCTCAAGACCTTCAGTTCTAGACGTTATATGATTTACAATTTCAGCCAAGCTATCTCGTACTGCAGAAATATCATCTTTCATTGAGCCAGTAGTATCGACAACAAACGCCACATCCAATTTAGTTACAGACAGTCATATCAGCTCCAAGTAAGGAATTGCTCATGGACAATTAAGCCTTTGCAGATTACAAGGCAGAGAACATTTTAGGACCCTTGTTTCAAGATAATATTATGCCCGACTTAAGCGATACAGATGTCCATATGGAATTTTCATTTGAAGGAAACCTAGTTCTTGAGGGAATAATCAATCGGATTCATGCTCCACTCATTGTTGAAGAAATCTCTTTTAGGCTGCCTATAGAAGGAAAAGTAGCCTTGATGCGAAATGAATTACAGATCACATTGGGCATCTCTAAAGGTAATGCAAAACCAACGAACGATGTAAAACACGGAGATATAGCTTACATGCCATTAGGAGATGCACTAGTGATTTACCTTGAAGATATGCACACATACAGTCAGGTGAATATACTGGGAAAACTAACATCACCAACTCAGCAAATTGCACTTCTCAAAAACATCAAACGTGGCAGTCAAGTACAAATTAGAAGACGAAAATAGAATCAAATACGCTGCAAATTCTTGATAAGAACCTCGTGTTCATCGGTCTCGACAACGGTTGGATCTACAACAATACCTGCCTCATGAGTTTCAATTACCACTTCAATGCTAGAATGTTCCACCTTTTTGATGCCATTACTTGATAGAGCTCTAACTCGTAATTGTGTGGTGTTGAACTCAGTTTTATTTGCCATTTCAATAGGCTGAATGTCACGTCTTAGTTTTCCACGAGTAATACGTAGCTGCTCCTTTAGTTCTGCTACTTGAACTTGGAATTCTTTTCGAGTATCGCTCTCACTGACGAGTTCACTCTTAATTTCATCGTATGCTTTTTTATCGACAAAGTCCTTGGAGTGATCAATCCAAACAATAGTGGTTCCATCAAATTTCCTGTTTGTCCGAACTTGTCCAAGCGCTTTTAGGACGGCAATGACATCATAGACTCTTCGCTTAGGAGTATCTAATTGCATGGCTAAAATGTCGCTCTTAATTCCTTCTTCACCACACTGCTTGAGAATCTTCACTGATTCACGAGCCAATTCAAATAACTTCAATGAGGCACCCCACTATCTAATCCGGAAGTATCTCCAAAGAGCGTACTTCCTTTATACTGCTTCCATCATGTATTTAGATGTTTGTATTGCTTCCGATTTTCCGAATCGATTTTCGGAAGATACATACTTCGATTTTTAGAAAGCATATTTACTATTAATCAATTCTAGTAAAATCATTCGAATGATTGATAGTTTTGCAGTATTCTAAGGTCAAATTGAGAGAAGAAATGGTTTTTGACTCAACCAACAATTTCTTAACGTACATGGAGGGCAACCAACTCAGAAATATCACTCCTTAGGGGTGGATCTGATATGAGCAAAAAGAAAATCATAATCATGGGTGCAGCTGGACGTGATTTTCATAATTTTAATGTCTACTTCAGAGATAATGAGAATTATGAAGTGGTTGCGTTCACAGCTGAACAAATTCCCGGAATCGGTGATCGAATATATCCACCTGAACTCTCAGGACCACTCTATCCAAAGGGCATTAAAATCTACCCCGAAGAAAAACTTCCTGAGCTTATTAAAGAGTTCAATGTTGAGCAGTGTATTTTAGCATATTCAGACCTTCCATATGAAACAGTTGGTCACAAAATTGCATGGGTCAATAAATTGGGACCAGATATGCGTCTTATGGGACCCGCAAATACCTACATCAAGAGCAACAAACCTGTAATTGCAGTCTGTGCCGTAAGAACAGGTTGTGGAAAAAGCCAGACATCACGTCGTGTCAACCAGATACTTGTTGACATGGGATTACGGCCGGTCAATATTCGACACCCCATGCCATATGATCCAGATCTCGCATCGCAAACAGCTCAGCGTTACGAGACTCTTGAAGATATGGATCGATATCGATGCACTATCGAAGAGAGAGAGGAATATGAGCCAATAATCAACATGGGAGTAATTCTATACGCAGGTGTTGATTATGGTAAAATTCTTGAGCAAGCTGAGAAAGAAGCTGATGTCATCACATGGGATGGAGGCAATAACGACTTTCCATTCTACAAGCCCGACCTTCTTATTGTAATAGCAGACCCACATCGTCCAGGTCATGAGGTTTCATACTATCCTGGTGAAACAAATATCAGAATGGCTGATGTTGTTATCATAAACAAAGAAGACACCGCTGACTACGAAGATATCGAAGAAGTCAGGGAGAATATCATGGCTGTCAATCCAGATGCAGTCATTATTGATGCGGCTTCTCCACTGACTATAGATGATATGGAATCAATTCGTGGAAAACGTGTCATCGTTGTTGAAGATGGTCCAACTGTTACGCATGGCGAAATGCCTTATGGAGCAGGTTACATTGCTGCGCGAAAAGCTGGCGCAATCATTGTTGATCCAAGACCTTTCGCGGTCGGCAGTATCAGAGATACCTTCGAGAAATACTACCATCTAGAAGATGTCCTACCGGCAATGGGTTATGGAAAGAAACAGATGGAAGAACTACAAGAAACTATCAATAGATCAGATGTTGATGCTATTGTTATTGGTACCCCAATTGACCTCAATCGTGTCATTAAGATAAGCAAACCCAATGTTCGTGTCAGATATGATTTGCAGGAGATTGGAAGACCGAATCTCGACGATGTCTTGTCAAAATTCGTCAAAGAACATAATCTGAAATAGAACAGTAAACACCCGGTCTTTTTTGCACTGGGTGTTCTTACCCTTTTTTAAATTCCGTGACTACCAAAGAATTATTCGAATATGAATATTCGAAGTATCAAAAAAACACTGAGATAGAATACTTATGATAAACAAAGAACTTCCCTTAGGTGTATTTCTCCTCGCTGGATTGCAGGTTTTGCAGGCTCTTGGAGTTTTGTTTATTGGAGCGCTATAGCTTTTACTTCCAATCGTTGATATACTCATCGCGATTCCTTATGGAATTGCGGGATTGTTTGGGCTGTTTATCGCCTTTGGACTATTCACCTTGCAAGAATACGCATGGTTCTGAGCAGTCTTACTGAATATTATTGGAATATTCCTCTTTGCAGTTGGAAGCAATCCATATGGTGCCATCTTGAGCATTATTATTGTCCTGTACCTAAATTGTGCGGATATCAAACAAAGGTTTACCTAAAAGAGAGAAACCGGACCTCATCGAGTCCGGTTTTGATAGTATTATGCAGGCTTTGGTCTGCTGTCAACGATTTCCATGAATTTCATTCCGCCGGCTTTCTCTACGAGTTCTTCAAATCCAATGATAACAACTCTTGGAGTAACTTCAGTACCCGTCTTCGTAATTTTCTGAATTTGTGAAATCAGTGAAGAATAGTCAGCATTCTTTGGACCTTTCGGAGCAACGTACAAATTAAGCACATCCATACTATATGGATCGGACATATCCTCTTTGGCAACTTCAATCTGTACTTCTTCAATCTCACCAAGATTCAACAAATCGGTTCGTAAAGCAGTAAGATTTACTGTAGCACCCTTGATTTTCTTTTCAGACAATCCCATGATGTCTAGTTGTGTTTGCGCATCATTTGTCCTTCCGATATCCCAGAAGAATAAACCATCGAGACCGCATACGGGACACTTTCCAGCCTCATGTCTTGAAGCTACGTCGCCCAAGAGAAATCCCTCAAAGACGGTTCCGGTACTATCCAAATGGAATAAAACAGTATGACCAGGTTCATCTTCATCTACGAATTCATATGAACCATCTGAATTCAGCCGCACAAACTCCCAAGACATTATCAGTGGTGAAAGATTGTGGTATGGACCATGATAGTCGCATTGTACAGCAAATGAAACTTTACTCTCAGAAGAAGCATATCCACCAATGAGATGAACATCCTTTGCTCCTTTCTCCATTAAGATTGAAGTAATATCCTCAGCAACACGAGAGTAAATCTTCTCACCAGCTAAAAGGACAACAACTTTTTCAGGAGCCTGATAATCAGCCTCAGCCATCGCTTTAAAGAAGCGATTTCTAAGATAACTGGGCATTCCTGTAATGGCATTTGCTTTGAAGGATGATGCTATTTCAACGAGCTTTTCACTTGGAATGGCTCCACCAGCACTCGTAGCAATGTAGAACTTACTAATCTGCTTGAGACCTACATGAACGGCATGCCAGCCAAGATGTGGTGCATATGGAAATAGATTCATTGAGGAGGCCTCCCATCCTTCCTGACTAAATTTGTCAATCGCAAGAAGTCCACATTTTGCACTATTAGTTTCAAGGAGTTCACTATCATAGCGTGTCAGAAAAACTGGTGATGGAAGTCCTGATGCTCTTCCCGAACTAAGCCAAAATTGAAGAGGAGCATAATTGTAAGTTAGACGTTCCTTAAGTCGATCCATGGCAGCATCTTTACCCAGATGTAATTTTACGCGAGCGCCATTGTTGCGTAAGAAAGCATATTGTTCACTATTCCCAGATTCCTTTGAATAGCTCATCATGTTTTGTATGATTTCAGCTGGTTGTCGATCCCTGCCATCCACCTGTGAGGGATTTAAGACAAATTCTGTTAGGTGATCTTTGTAGTCAACCTTTCTAACAAGCGGAATTTTGTACTTTGCCCAGTCTTCAAAACAAGTGATATTGAACGGATCAATATTGTGTTCCTTGAAGAGTCTTCTATAGTAAGGATGATTGGGCCAAATTTGATATCTTATAAATGCACGAAATTTCTTCTCCTGCATTTCCTTGATTTCTCTGTGATTAGTCCTTTTCAATTCTTGAAAAGTGAATGTAGTCTTTACCATTCGATGACCTCCGAAGTGATAACAGCAGAGTAATTCTCAAAAAATCTCCCTAAATAGTCTTGTGAGTAATGTTTTTCATGTTACACGCTTTTAAGACGCATTGTAGAAAGTCATAATAGACATATTCATAGTCATCAAGTTGTAATAATTAATTAGTCAAGGAGTGTTTCATCATTGTCAGAAGTCGACGAAAAGCTGCAGAAAGGCATTATTGAATTGGATAAAGGAAACGACAAGAAGGCATTTAGCTATTTCAAGGAAGTATTTGAGGATCGGCAAGAAAGGCTCCTGAAGAAAGTTCAAGATAACCCCAAATCACCAACACTTATGCTCGATGCTTTATACATGATTCATGCACTTGTATGGCTCAGAGTGGCTGAAGCAGGAAAAGAGAAGAAACAGAGTGTAGAGCTACTTGGAAAAGCGGTGGGCACGGTAGAGGCGGCAAGAGTAGCATTGGGACCACTTGTTTCAGGCCTAGCGCAGTGGGCAAAGGAAAAGAACATCACTCAAGTCAGGAATAAGGCATTGGGACTTCTTGCGGCAACGAAGGATTTGGAGGACATGGCTAAAAAGGCCTTAGAGGCAAGCAGAAAAATGGTTTAAGTTTTCTGCCTGTCTTGCATGTAATTGGACCATTCTTTTGCAGAGAATCGTTTCTCCATTAGTTCCAGCTCAGAGAGAATACTACTCTCAAGATCAATTTTGAAGTGATTAGCTAATTGAGTAAATAAATTAAAGACCTGAGCAAATTCACGATGAAGTTCATTCTTTTTGGGAACTTCATGACCAAGTCCTATCGCCTTGTAACCTTCTTCTATGGTAATGTAGCGAGATATCTCCCCAAGTTCTTCAATCAGGTGAGTGAATACTAGAGAAGCAGGGAATTTTTCCCAGCCTCGTTCCTTGTCAAATTTGTCCAGTTTTTCTTGTAACTCTCTAAGATGCATCTATGTCATCCTCTTCATGATATGCAATACTTGAGCTCTTGCCTGATCAAGAATCGATGATGGAGGGTTCTCAAACAAGCCAAGTTCAAGGTCATCAGATAGGGGAGTACCTCCAAGGAACATAGCCTCACTAACAACATCCATCATCTCAACAGGCGGTAGAACAGCACATGCTAATTTTACACCGGATTTGATACCAGCAATATTAGTTGCGATTTTCCAGATCCTATGACCATCTGTGCATCTGCATTCGGTGAGATTCTTTGATTCAGGTATTAATTGAGTCTGGCTTACTTCAACTACCAAGATGTCAACAGCTCTAGCAGGTTCATCATCATATACTCGTAATTTTCGTTGAAAATCCTCAACGATTCGAAATGAATATTGTAATTCTGCAAAACTCAGGATTTCCTTTGTAGTCATAGGTTTGTAGCCGGATGATTTGATTGCAGTTTCGACAATTTTTCTGAAGGCAATGATGCTATCAACAAGCTTTTGGGTTGCTTCAAGCGATGCGACCTGATTAGCTGGAATATAGGAATATTTTACTTCATAGAGTAAACTCCCAGCTTGTTGAATTAATTCTGTAAGTTTTGAGTATTCTATATGTATCTTTAATTTGCGATTTCCAACAATCTCATGAAGTCGCCGGAGTGCGTCTTCAAGCACTAAAATTCGTGCATCTTTGGCAGTATCCAAGAATTCTCACCATTTTAACGATAATTAGTAGTATTGATAAACCTCACCAATGATAATAGGAGGCCACATAAAGTTCTATAAAGAAAAAAGCAGTATTCGAGCACGACTTCAGCAGTGGGAGATACACATATGATTCAAGCGGTTTACATACTCATCGCGGATAGCGGCTTATGTGTGCTGGATAGAAAATATGGTACAGCAGACATGGATCCAAATCTGATAAGTGGTTTTCTGACCGCACTGATACAGTTTGGTCGTGAACTCAGTGATGGTAATCGTGTTCATGTAATTGATTTTGGTGTCTTTGATATATGTCTATCATTGAAGGACAATGTGATTGTTGCTGCCACTGTTGATAAAGTAGATGATGGAAATGCAGCGATGGCAGTCCTAGCTGAAGTCAATAATGCATTTTCAAGAACCTATGGCAATATGCTGCAAGACTGGGATGGAAATCTAGAACCATTCGAGAGATTCTATCAACAACTCGATGATATTACAAAGGATGGTCACGCATCTGAAACAAAAATAATTGTCCCAGTGTTGAAGGGTAAGGTTAACCAAATGCTTGTAAGACTAGGTCAAATGACTCAGGAAACCTTTGATGTAGCACAGATGTGCAAAGGAAAATTGAATGCTCGTGATATTGCAGATCAGCTAGGGATGCACCTTAAAGATGTACAGAAATCCCTGAATACACTTGAAGATATGAAAATATTAGAATGGAAAGAGATAGGGTAACTCTATCTCCTTCTCATCTGTCTTGGATTAATTCAAATCCATGCTATGTAGTCTGACCCCATTCATTACCAGTCGCAATGAGAATCAAACCAATTACAATCAAACCAGGAGCAAGCACACCAGGGATAGCAATCGAGCCATTATACAACACTTCTGCCATTGGATACCGTATAGCATGGATGACTCGCCCGGCAAATAATATGAAAAAGCCAAGTCCAAGCATAAAGTTTGAACGTCGTAACATACCACCTGATTGCCATGCAAGATACCAAAATAGGAGTGGAATGAATAGCGCGTAAATCGCTCCTGCACCACCAGAGAGTAATCCCCTTACAGTTGCATCAAGTGGAACAAAACCAAGAATAATTCCAATAATTACAGCGGGAACTGCAAAAGCGATTTCAGCCCATCGCTTCCCAAATATCATAAATCCAGCTGTTGCAGAGAGTGTCGCCAACGCCATCCACTGGATGAAGGACCCAGCCATTAACCAGAAATCTGATGTTCCTAGAAACGGTGTCAACGGTGTAACAAGGTCTAGATCTCCTGGAAGACTCCGGATATCTGCATAAAAATCTCCAACAAAATAGAAACAGCGTCCAATTGCTAAAAGAAGGAAGAAAATCGCCATAGCAAACTGAAATGGATTTCGTGTCTTTCTCCACCTAAAAAACAGCAGGAATATAAAAACGAAGAAATAGTATCCCACAACAAGGAACCAAAGTCCAGCATGTACTTCTCGAATAATCATATCAACAGTTTGCAACATTAGTTAAAACCATCCAATCCTTCTAACTGATAGTTAATTGCGTGGTAACAAATAAAGATATTCTGCAGCCATTATTTTGTACCATACATTCAGATAATCCCTATATTTGCAGTTGATAAAAATAAATTGGTGCTAAATCATAACAGGACCTACATGGAAGCTAGTCAATGAGGATTTGGATGCAGAGGAGTTCTTGGACATTCGACGGACGGTAGGAAATCAAATAATTCGAGCATATCTATTGGACCACATCAATAATAACAGGATAATTAGAATTTCAGGAAAACTCCGAGGTCCAAAGAATGAATTCAAGGATCTTGCTAATTTCCTCATTGTGGAAGCAAAGAACGAAGCTGGACAATTCAGAATTCTTGTAGAAGCGGGGGTGTATGAAAATCTTAGAATCGTTGGAACAGATTCGATAGAGATATCTCAAAAACCTCGCGACGATTTAATCAAATTATTTACAGATATTTTAGAACATCCTGAGCTAAACAACACTAAATTGATAATCAGCATTGATTCCAAAATAAAATGAAATTCAAAGGGGTATTCTCATGTTTGAACGGTATGCAAAATGTCCGATATGCAATAAGCGAACGGTATTGCGGGTTCCCCAGGATATAATTGAAAAAGCTACTAGGTTTCCTCATACAGTAAAGGTCAAACATGATGACCACTATTTTTACATCAACCTAGATAGCCAAGCATGGATAACAGATATCCTGCATCCTGATCTCGTGGAATAGATTATCCAATATACATGTCTGAAGGGCTTTCGCCATCCTCGGTAATTCCCTTCTTTCGCTCTAGTTCTAACCGCGCCCACTCGATGAATTCTTTCACTTTTGATATTTGTTCATCCATTATGTCTAAGTCAACATCGATCTCAACTAAATCAGATACCTTTACAAGAAGTGCTTTTGCAGCACGGAAGTCCAGTTTAATAACGCCCAGAGTTTCTCCAAGCAGACAAGCGCCGTCCATATTGTATAATGATGCAGCCCATGTTGGAATAACACCATTTGCGCCTACAATGACACCTTCTTCAGTGATTACAGTACCATCAAGTTTGGAAACAACATCTAGAATTTTCTGTGAACTGGATGAAACATAGACTCGAGGAGTACCGGGATATGATTTGAAATACTCCTCATAGTCCTGTTCATAAGCAGCCAGAGAATAGATGGTTTCAACATGTAGATTTACAAATTCGCGTGCAACGAAATCTGCGTACTCATAGACACCTGTAGTAGAAGTGGGTTGATAGTCAGCGGTGAGGAAAAAGATGTCATGTGGTTCATCAGGTGTAGCTCGGTACAAATGAATGGATGATTTGGGAATCAGTGTAATTCCTTTCTGCACACTTACGCGGGGAGGAAAATCCATGCAAAAGAAGTCCATAAAATGCTCAGCTTGCAAGATTTGAGTCATAGTTTCTACAGCAATTTTCCCAACATTCGCAATTCCAGGAAGTCCAATCAGAGTAACTGGAGCCTTCAAGGATTTTTCATCCACTTCCATGATTTTGCGAATATACATGAGAAATATTCAGATTTTATACATTTGGCTATATCGGTTATAGACGATAGAATCGCTTCGAATTTTGTGTAGTTATTTCGCCAATATAGTCAGCAGGCTGTCCAAGAATGGCTGCCAGGTTTTCACAGCCAAATTTGATGTTCGCAGGTTCATTACGCTCTGATGTGGGGGAGAGATATGGGCCATCAGTTTCAAGCATAATCTGTTTCAGAGGGAGAATTCTTGCCGCTTGAACCCTATTCTTGGAACGTGCAAAATTGGCCGGGAGTGTAATATACCAACCATTGTCAGCAACACGTTGTGCAACTTCTAAAGGACCATCAAAACAATGCATTAGGACATCGCCAACAGACTCTTTTTCCAATATCACCGCAGCTTGTTCTTCTGCCTTTCTTGAGTGGATAACTATAGGCAATTCAAGCTCTTTTGCAAGATCTATGAATTGCAACAGAAGAGGTTCTTGGGCTTTTCTCCCAGGCATATCTTTTACCCAATGATAGTCCAGGCCAACTTCGCCAATTGCTACTATACCTTGAGAATATTTCTTTGTCAACTCGATAATTCTTCTTGTTTCATCAGGAGTCAATTGTGAAACAGAACATCCAGCTGAATGAAAAACATAGTTTTTATGTTTCTCAATAATGCCCAGTGTTCGTCGAAAAGAAGCGGGACCGATCGATGATGTAACTATCCCTATAAGGCCAGTTTCTTTTGCCCTTTGAATTACACGATCTCGATCATACTGAAAATTTTCCATGTCTATGTGGGTATGAGCATCGAATAGTTGCATGATTCTAGACCCCGTGTTTGTTCACATTTAAACGAGACTCCTTTAATTATCAATGGATGTGGTCATCAGTTGGGACCGATAATGTCAGAAGATGTCAATGAGAAACTACGCGAAAAAACCGTGCAGATTATGTCACTGAACCAAAAGATGGAGTCGTTGCAAGCACAACTCAGTGGGTCTCAGAAAAGAGCAAATCAACTCGGTACTCAGGTCAATGAATTGGAATCTCAGATTACTGATAAAGATCGAGAGATCCAGATGCTGAAAGATCAGCTGTCAAGAACAAAAGGGGCTCTTGAAACAGTTGGGAAAGAAATACAGGGAATCAAAGCTGAACAGACACAACTATTAGCCAAGAAAAAACCATCCTCAGAGAATACATCTCTCAATGACGAGCTCGCATTATCAGAACTGACAATTAAAAGGCTACGAGAGGATTTAAGACAATTTTCACACGCTGCAACATCAGTTTTGAATAAAGAAGAAGGATCTCTTGAGAAGTTGAAAGAGATACTTCTTGAAGTCGGGGACCCAAAATATCGGATATTGAATATAGTCCTGAATCACAAGTCTATTCGGGTTGAAGAAATCGCATCGATTCTAGTAATTGATATGACTGAAACATTGGCACTTTTGGATGCATTACAGAATAGTGGTGAAATACAAGTCAAAGAAGGACATATCGTAATTCCTGCACAAAAATATCTAGAGATAAAAGTTCCCAAAGAAGAGTGGATTAAGTTGAATCCTGTAGCCATTTTGGAACAACTTGAGGAGTTTGTAGGAAAAACGAATGATACAACAAGCATTGTAGATGCAGTTGAAACCTCTGCTGAAATTCTTGAACAAAAACTTGCTCGAGGAGGAGCGCTTTTCTTTCAAATGCGTAGAACTGCAGAATCGTGGAAAAAGCAATCTGGAAATCTTGAGGAACTTCAATATACGATTAAGGATTGGAAGGCAAGAGCTCAGGCACTTGGCTGATCTTCCTTTTTTGTTCCATTACTATCTTTAATGGCTTCACGGACATATGTGCCAAAATCAGAAGTTTCACCATCGCGCTGCACGCGTATTTTTGGACCTTCACCCTTTAATTGGCGTTCAACATACATGATATCAATTTGAGTCACTACTTGTCGGAGACCCCTGTACACAATCAAATAGAGAAGTATCTCTTGAATTCTATTGCCAATTGCAGGCTCTTTGACTTTCAGACTCTCTAAGTATTTGAAAGCATCAGGTTCAAGAAAACGTCCAAGCAATTTCTCTCGTTCTTCATTGACTTTTTCTTTATGCTCACGCGTCTCTTGTAGCTTTTTTTCGCGTGCCATTAGCTCAGCCATCTTCTTTCGTCTTATGATGGCAAGTTCTGTATCATCTTCAGTCAGGACAGAAACCTCAAGAATTCTCCCCAAACAGATAATAATTAAAGCTAACGATACCGCGAGGGTTTGTTTTTTAACGTCTGTGTAGACAAGAATAGTGAAGTTTGGAGTGATTGAGCTTGTCGAGCACTGGAAAATGCACATGGCTAGGTACAAATGAATCAGGAGTAGATATGTGCAGATTAAGAGGAGTGAAGTTACCAAAAGGAGAGATATCCTCAAAGTGCAAAGTCCCAGAAGTAACAACAATCTGTATTGATGCATATAGCTCACTTGCAAGAGGAAAGGATGCTATTGATTCAAACAGTACTGATGCATTTCCCTGGTTGATTGAATCAGCCACTCAATTCGAGAATTTAGGAGAAATTGACAACACTATCATGGCATATACTAAAGCAATTGATTTTGCCAACAAAAATAACCTCATCGAGCGAGCATATGATTTCTTCAGAACTGCACGAACCATATACGAAAATGCTGTTGCTAATAGGAATCCGGCAGTCAATGACCCAGCTATCAAAAACACGCTTATCAAAGCAGGGAATACTATTATTGAAAATATGAAGATGATGAGTACTAGTAGTCAGCTTACCGATATACAAGCAGAACTCAAGGCTGCAGTGTTAGGAGGAATATCTCTTAGAAAAACAGAGTCCAAGGAACCAAAAGATCTCATTATCAGCCACGGTCGAGCGTTATATGAAAAGAAAGCTGAAGAATACAAAGATGGAGCCAAATCATACATCGATTCAGGGATGATCAAGAATGCTGTTATTCTAGCATGCATGGGAGCACTCTCTGATTTAATGCTTGGAAAACCAAAAGAGGGAATAGATTACTTGACTAAAATTGCTGCAGCTTCAGGAAATAAACAGGCATTTAATGAACATCCATGTTTTGAATGGACAAAAATGATTTTCAAGATATCAGTGAGTAGAGATCAAAATCTTATGATTAGTGCTAAGAAGCTGTTTCTAGAAATACCTTGGTCATTCAAAGATGATAGGGAGTTTGCACGACGGGTCATGGAATCTGTTGAGAGAAGAATCAATGCTTAATCCTCAGCCCTGCAATAAAGAAACCGCTCGTTTTGTGTTTGTGTGGGAATAATCGGGTCACTTGATTAGAACATGTGAAACCGGAATAACCACTGGATTTTGGTAGAATAGGATCAAGTAGTTCAACATTATATTTTGAGAGTATCGAGTCTATCTGGGACTCACCCTCATGAGGAAGTATTGAACACGTAGAAAAAATGATCTCGGTGCCAGGACAATTCTGATGTGCTGAAATAATACTCTCAAGCAACTTATTCTGTACAGTCATCAATGAGAAAAGGGTTTCTTTGTTAAGTCGCCATTTGAAAGAGGGATATGATTGAAGAATTCCTGAAGAAGTACAAGGAGCATCAATCAGGATTTTGTTAGCCCGAGTCACCACAGGATGTGTAGAGTCAGCATGTATCCATTCAATCTGATTTGCATTAAGATGAACGGATCGGTTTCTTGCTGCTCGAACACGGTCTCTATAAATATCACTTGCAATGATTTTCCCGGTACTATTCATTTTTTCAACAATTAATTGTGTCTTCATTCCTGGTGCTGCACAAGAGTCCCATATTACCTGCCCAGAATGCAAATCCAATGATTCAACGACAAGGATACTTGCCTTATCCTGCAGCAAAATAAATCCATCTTGGAATAATTTAGAGGTGACAATTTGCTCAATCCCCTCAATCACTGCATAAAGACTGCTGAGAGTGGAATCAGGTTGTAATTTGACTCCTTCAATGGAATCGAAAATTGAATTATTTGCATTTTTTAATTTATTTAGACGGAGGTAATAATTTCTACTGGAATTATTTGCATTCAACACTTGGATCGTTTCATCTATGGATAAATTATCTAGTAGTGTCTTTACAAGAAATGTTGGATGAGAATATTTGATACTTAGCTTATTTACAAGAGGTAAATCTTGTACAACTTCATCTAGGCCAAAATCGAGTGCTTTCGAAATAGCTTTGAGATGGTTGAATTTGAGTTTTGGATAGAATGATAGTGTTGTATCTAAATCAGAGGCCATCCATTTTGTTTCATAGAGTACAAGTCGGAGTATATTTCTATCGCGAGCATTAAGGTTTTGTAATTTCTCGTGTCCGAGGGATTTTGAGAGTAGATAATCAATGCTGTTTTGATATCGGATAACTGATAATGAGAGAAAATTACTAATTTGAATATCAGAGACATCTGCTGATGTTGTCTGCATCTCCCGTAATAATGTCTTCATGGAGGTATCTGTTTTTTCAGATTGAACAAGAGCCTCAAGTGCTCTATTTCTAACTGACATACCCTTACTCATTCCACGCATCTCAAATATCTCTAACCGTTCAATGTTGCTATTTCTCTGAAGAACTTATATTAAATTGGATTCGGGACCAGCATGAACATATTTCATCCTTGATAGCATTGTTGTGAAGTATTTGCCTCCAATTATTCCAGAGTCCTTGTATCCTCCAAGATGAGGCATGTACGGATCATAATAGACATGATCATCACCCATTCCTACGCCTGCAGATTGTATCTCCTTAACCCATTGCTGACGTACTTTTTTGTCCTTGGTAATGACTGATGACCGTAGTCCGTATCTAGAGCTGTTTGCAATCTCAATTGCTTGGTCTACACTCTGTACTGGATATACTGGTAGTGCAGGAGCGAAAACTTCTTCGTGCATAAGACGCATATTCAATGAAATATTTGTGAGAACAGTTGGTTTATAGAAAATTCCTGCAGGATCAGGCTCGTCTAGGTAATTAACTCGATACCCACCTGTTTCTATTTTGGCACCTTTAGCCAGAGCATCTTCAATCTGATCCACAAGGAGATATAGAGCAGCAAAACCTACGGGAGGCAAAGTAACTTCAGGATCGGAGGGAAGTCCCACTTTGAGTTTTTCAGATTGTTCGACTATTAGTCGTACAAGTTCATCATGAAGAGATTCTTGAACAAGTAGCCGTTTGACAGCCATGCAAGCTTGTCCACTTCCCAGATATCGTCCTCTAACGATAATATCTGCAGCTTCATCAAGATCAACATCATTACCCCAGATTAGACATGCATCACTACCTGCAAGTTCAGGAGCCATTTGAATTCTCTTTAAAATGGCCTTAGACCAAAGTTCAATACCTGTATCGCTGTCACCGTACCAGACAATAGCTCCAACGCGACGATCTGACATAAAACGATGCATCATTCTTTTTCCACCCCCAGTAAGAAGTTGAAGTATTGATGGAGGTAAACCACGTTCGAGGAATTTCTCCAAGTAGATACGACCCAATAGTATTGTACTTAGCGGAACTTTACTAGGAGGTTTTAGGATAGTTGAGTTACCTGCTAGTATTGATGATGTAATTGATAAAATCCCAAGTGCAATTGGAGAGTTATATGGAGTAAAGAGACAGGAGATACCAAATGGTTCTCTGAACCTGTAGTTCTTACCACCATCAAGTCCAGGATCTTCTATTACATCCAAAAGTTTCCCCCATTCATCGACTGATTTACGATATGCTGAAGGTTCAAAGAGCTCCCAAGTCCATTTTAAAGTTCCAAGAGGAACACCCTCTTTTATTGAAATGTCGCGAACAGCTTCCCAGCTCTTCTTCAGCAAAAGTCCAGCCTCATAGATGGCATCAGCACGTTCTTCTAATGTGATGCCCATATCGGGTATTTTGAAAGGATTGAACAGCTTTTTGTGATCTCTTACACCAGCTTGTAACGCCTTTTCAATATCCTCCTCTCTTGCAATTGATACTTTAGCGTATGCAACTTCATCAAGTTCATCCTTCGAATATTTTGGAACGCCATGATACTTGCGATAATCCCTGAGATAGCGCATATCAGGAGTGTTATTTGGTATCATACCCGGTATTTTGGAAAAAACAAGACGTGAAAATCCTGATGCGCTTTGCATTTGCATGGCAATTGCTAATCCTGGGTCTTGTGTGACTTTTTCCATATCAGGAAAGATTGAGTACTTTCCAGTATCAATCTCAGAACCATCAACGAGAATGGGAAAGACTTCCATAGTAAATCCTCAATATTATGTTAGAGGTACAAAGTGCCGGAAAGACGACTCTAAAGGTCTTTCGGAGTGACTTGATATCAATATTCAAGAGGTCGCTCATACTTTTGGACTAACATACCTTTGTCCTGTTCAAATGGCTCTCCCCATAGACGAAAACCATACTTCTTCATGAGCTTTTCTCCAATTTCCTGCCCAACCAAAATATTACAATAATTTCGTTTGCATCGATGAGTTCGACCATATTCAGCAAATTGAATATACATTGCTGAAGCAAGACCAGTTGCTCTACATTCTGGACGAACGGTCTGATGCTCGCCATACAATCCATCATCAGTTATAATAGCCTTGTACACACCGACTATCTGCCCTTGAAGCCTGCTTCCAAAGTAATGATAACCAGAGCGCATATCGGATATTATTTGGTCGGGAGTATACATACGCTTCTTGCGCCATGACTCTGGATATTCGTTGGCAAGAGGCCAGACTTGTCTGAAGAGTTCTGATATTTCATCAGCATCTTCTTCAGTGAATTCTATCACTCGAATCTCTTCAGCAGGTATATCAGACATTTTGTTCACTCGCTATTACACATTCGTCGCTATAACTTCTAAGGTAGAAAAAAATTAGGAATTGATTAGCTCAGCCCAGTCATATGCCTCCTGAATCGGAGTACATCCTCCACATCTATGGCATCCAGCAAGAGTTTTTTCAGGATTCAATTCATTATCAAAAAGTGTTGTTCCCACTTGTTTATAGAACTCAACAGACTCATCAAGTTTCCCAATATAGCTAGGCAAGTAATTAGCCAATTGACTCCCAGAAGCAGGTCGAACAGGAGCAACTACCGGCATAACACCAATTTCAGCAAATTCTTTGATACGAAACAGTGACTCATGCAAATCCTCTCCCAGTCCATGAAGGACAAAGGTGCTGACATTTCCTTTTGGAAAGTATTTGAGAGCTTCTGACCATCCTGACTTATACAATTCAAATGATCCATATTGATATTTACCAGGACACATATTTTCTCTAATCGCTTCATCAGTACTCTCAATATGCATTCCTACAGCATTCGCACCAGCATCATACACAGAGTAGATTAGACTCAAATCGATTGGGGGCTCAAACTGCACGCCAATGGGAACTTTGCTGACACTGCGAATTGCCTTCAGGACCTGAACTAACATTTCTATACCATGATTTTCCAACTCAGGAGTGCCGGTTGTGAGTAAGATATTTTCTATGAGGCCTTCTTGTTCAGCCGCATGGACAACTTCTGCAATGTGACTTGGTTTCTTCTCAAGTATTGTGTCCCCAGAATAATAGGATGCAGGTATTGTACAGAATTTGCATTGTGTTCCAGAGTTCCAATATCTGCACGTCTGGTATACTGTTGTGGCTAAAGTTCGATCTCCATGAAGTAGTGCTATTTGATAATATGGAATGCCATCAGATGTCTTTAGATCATAGAAGCGAGGGCTCGGAACTGCTCGTAACTCTATGGATTTATCATAAAGCCATACATTGGGATCCTCGGTTGCTTCGAGAGTAGCAGCATTGAAAGCCGTTGCACGTTCTCCAAATCTAATAGGGATGCCACAGCTGCGACCATTTGGTAGGATAAAATAACGTCCTCCGATGGGTCCAGCACCACCTCTACGACCACTCCATTCAGTTTTAGGTAGTATGGCACCTTCGGTAAGAAGTCTAACTTTGAGTCGGAGAATTTCTTCTGCATCCATAATATTCACAGCAGCTTCTATTCGTTCCTTAATCTACATTGGCTTTGTGGCTTCTTTTTGATAACATAACAAATTCAGGGAGATCCATCACTCTAATGGAAGCATCCGATTGTGATTCGAGCATATTCTTACAAAATGGACATGCAGTAACAAGAATATCTGCTCCAGTTTGCTTGGCTTGCTGTATTCGTTCTGCACCAATCACCTTTGCTTTCTCAGAAAACAAAGTCCGAAGTCCAGCACCATTCCCACAGCACATCGCATTTTCTTTAGTCCTTTCCATCTCAGAGATTGCTTTACCTGATACCTTTTCGATGACTCTACGTGGCTCATTATATATGTTGCAATGTCTGCCTAGGTGGCAAGGATCATGGTAAGTAATCAATTCGCTAGAGGGAGTTACTTCCAAATCATCCAATCTATTCGCTAGAATCTGGCTGATATGCAATACAGATTTGTTTAATTCAAGACCAAGAGAAGGATAATCTTGAGTTAATACACGATAACAGCCCGGGCAAGTCACTACGATTTCATCAGTATCGATTTCATTAAGCATAGCAACATTATGCCTTACTAATTCAAGCCCCTGTTCCACGTCTCCAGTACGAAATAGAGGAGAGCCACAACACCACTCATCTGGAGAAACCTTCACGTCAAAATTCAATGAGTGGAGTAATTCAATTGTATCAGATGCAATCACCCGTTCGCGATAAGCAGAGGTACATCCAGTGAAATAGAAGATTGATTTGCCCTTTACCTCCTGAGTATGTAACCAGTTATTGCGGGACTCATGGGGTTCAGCGTATGGATTATGATATTGTTGAATGACTTTGGTCAGTTCATGCAATCCAGATGGTTGTCGACCTTTCTCAACTAAATTTTTCCGCCGTTCTTCAACAAGTGATGCAATGTCGATTTCAGGTTTACAAAAAGTCAGACAATGACTGCACTCAAGGCATTGGTACAAGACCTCTATAGCACGATCATCAAGTTCGCGTATACCGAGTAGTTCTTGGTGCAATATAAGTGCGCGACCGTGGGGAGTTGGCGAGTCAGATCGCCATGCAAAAAAAGTAGGACATACATGCCGGCACATCTTGGGACACCCTGCACACATTCGTAGGTGTTCAGCTTGGTCCTTGCTGAAGATCATTTTCGCACCCCCAATCCAAGCTTTCCAGGATTCATGATACCCTTCGGATCAAGCACATTCTTAATTTCCTTTAATACACCAAAAGATGATCCTAATTCATCCTCAGTATAGGTACTTCGGGAGAGACCTACACCATGTTGGTGACTCATTGTACCGCCCTCTTGAAGACATGCTGCAACTCCGTCGTCCCATACTTTCTTGTATGTTGACCAAGCAGTTTCAGCATCTGGTTGAGTACTGAAGAATATCATGTAGATACTTCCACCATTTTGGTACATATGTGAGAAATGGGACATTACTATGACATCATTTGCTTCCATTGCCTTCTTCATAGAGTGATAGACATTCTCAAGTTTGTCGTATGTTGCAACGATATCTATAGTATCGCCAATAGCATAGC
Source organism: Candidatus Thorarchaeota archaeon (assembly GCA_016839245.1). The sequence continues at coordinate 67,923 of JAEOUN010000110.1, read as the reverse complement.
CAGAGGTAGTTAGCGTGGTGGGATAGTACATATCATACCTGTGGTCCCACCACCTTTTTGCAGGGCCCTCGCCCAGGTCAATTCCATCATACTCTAAGCAAATTTCGATAGATTTCGCCTCATCCAAAATTACCTGTTCATGGCGGCCATCAAAAGCAAGAAGTAGTATGCAATAGCCTTCAGGAAATTCGAAATGCATCGAGAAACTCATAGCAGCATCTTCCGGATCATATAGCCGTGCAACTGATGGTTTAATCTCATTTCTAAAGATATTACGAATCGCTTCTAGACCACTATGAACATCCGGAAATGAAAAACTCCCAAACCTACGCTCTTCAGGAAGTAGAAAAAGTCTGAGTATTGCTTCCGTTATTACACCGAGAGTTCCTTCAGAACCAATGAATAACTGTCGCAAATCAGGACCAACTGAATGTCTGGGAACTGCCTTACAATGTATTATTGAACCATCAGGAATTACAACTTCAAGTCCAAGCGTGAGATCTTCAATTTTTCCATAAAGTGAGGACATAGACCCACCTGATCGGGTGGCAATAAATCCTCCAACATTTGAGGCACGGAGTGAAGTTGGAGTATGACCAAGAGTATAGCCTTGTCTATTAACGGTTTCTTCAAGATCAATACCGATAACTCCAGCTTGAACTCTTATTGTCATTGATTGATGATCTATATCGAATATCTTGCACATTCGCTTGAGATCTAATTGAATCCCGCCATAGATTGGCAGAGTCCCTCCACAGGTTCCAGCTCCACCACCCACAGGAATCAGAGGTATTTCATATTCATTAGCGAGCTGAAGTACTTGAGAAACCTCGTTACTATCTTTGGGAAACACAACAAAATCAGCAAGAGGCAGCATTTCGCCTGCACGAATTTTAGCTTCACTAAGAGGCCATGCATCATGAGCATTAAGTACGAGATCGGTTTCATATTGTGTTACATTATCAGGTCCAACGATGGAAACAAGCCTCTCAAATACTTTCTTTAATATCTTAGAATCAGACATGATTAAAATCACTCCTTCTCTGGAAGTCGTTGTGCAATAAAGACAGTAAGATCATCAACCTCGACTGAACTTCCACTTTTGAAGAGATTTTTCTCAAACTGTGCGGTACACAAAGGACATGGTGTCACAAGCCGTTCCACACCAGTTTCCTCTATGGCGATAAGATTCTCAGTTACTATTGCATCAGCTACATCCGTTGAGTGATAGGAAACCATTCCTCCACCTCCACAGCAAGAATCATGGGCATTAGATGCAGTCACACGAACACCCGGGACTAGACCAAGGATAGTAAGTGCATGATCCATTACTTGTCGCGAGGTGTGCCTAATTAGATGGCAGGGATCATGAACTGTAACATGAACACTTTCAACAGGAGTCTTCTTTTTTAATGCAGTAACTAATTTATCAAATCCGATATCATCAGATAGGAACTCTAACATATGATATACAGGAATACCCCAATTATCACGTTCTGCAAGCTCAGATAGGTTTGATGTGCAACCAGCACATGTAGTGACAATCTTCTTTACTCCTAATTTCTTGACCTTCTTCTTCAATCTGTTAGCTAAGTTTCTTGCAGTATTATCATCACCCATAAGACGAGAGGGTAGACTACAACATGAAAACTCATCAAGGAGAGTAAAATCAACATTAAAGTAGTCAAGGATGAGTTTCGCTGCTTCTCGGACTTCTTGAGCACGTTCTTCAGCCTGACAGCCAGGATAAAATAGAACTTCAGCCTTCGCTTTAACAACATCAGGAATATAGTGCAGACCAAGATGTTCCAGACGCATATCACGGCTCTCAACCTTCTCCTCCTCATCTTCCCAAGGTTCAAAGGCAAGACCATGTTCAGTTAGGGTTTCTTTTACCTTCATCAGACCTTTGGGAACCAAGTCTGGACGGTAATCGAATATTCGAGATCGAATGATGTTCACAATCTCTGGAATATTCACATTCTTTGGACAGACCTCACGACAGGTCCCACAACCTGTACAAAGATAGATCTTATCAGCAGTTGACCAAAATTCCGGAGGAGAACGAGAGAGCTCAACAGCAATACTTCGGGGACCACTAAACCTATCAATTCCTATAGCGCCTACAACAGGACAGTGATTAATGCAGAGACCACAATTTATGCAAGAACCAATTGATCTGATGATTTCAAGTTCATCAGGATGATTTGGAGTAATTTTTTCTTTCCTTAGAGTGGTCTTTACATAGTCATAGGCTTCATCTTCTTTCAATTACACAGCCTCCTTAATGTAATTCGTTATGCTCTTTGCAGAGTGAAATCCTGTCGTCGTAGCAACACCCAATCCACTCTTTTCAACTGAATAATTGTATCCTGCCAAGATTGAACCACTTGCAAAGAGGTTTTCTGCCCATTCAGTACCATCTTCTTTGATTGGTCTGAATTGAGGGTCGACACTCAAACCGCAATATTGTAGAGGTTGCCCCGTAGGGCTAAGAGATAATCGATTCGTAATTCTTGAAGGTGTAAGACCGTCTGCAGTATAATAATCTCCAGTGACAGTCATCAAATCGAATACTGACTCGTGAAATCCGGTTTCATCGCCAACTATTCCACCTCCTATGAATTTTCCAGTGGCGAGAAGGAATGCCTTAGAGTTTATTCTAATCTGTCGTCGTGGAGACGATGCGATAATTGCACTCAATCGTGCATCTGTTCTATCATAGGAGGTTGCCTCAAATCCAACAAGCATTTTGCCACCGGTTTTTACAAAAACATCTTCCAAAGATCTCTGTAACCTCTGACCAGGAACAGATGGAGGAAAACCAAGTAGCTCGAAGACAGATGTACTGGTAAGTTCTTCCAATCTCAATTTATTTTGTAAAGCGTTACGAATGCCAAGAACTGGTGGAAATGCAATATGGGTAACACCAAGTTGCGCTATATGATTTTGAAGAAGATTATCTAGCTTTTCGATAGAACCTTTGTGATCAAAATAACGAGCAATCTCAATTGATGAGAGATTGTATGACTTGCCAAATGGAGAAATATCTATGTAGCAGTGACTCACCTTTCGTGGAGGCGTTTCAGATACAATCCTATCCTCAAGGTAGGTCTTAGCAGCAGCTGATGGATTAAAATCGGGATGTCCAGAGAATCCGACAAATAATAAAACATTATCATCATGTTTTTCTAAATCACCATAATCCATTGTCTTTTGCACAAGACAGGTAGGTTTTCTAGTTCCAAGAATCGTGATGGGATAGATATTTTCGTCAAAATCGCCTACGAGGGGAGAAAGGGAGGTCTCAAGATGACTCTTTAACCATTCAATTGCTAGACGGGTCTTTTCAATTATAGTTTCAACAATGCTTTCAGACTCGACTCTTTCGTCATACCCCACAATGCAATATGGGTGTTGAGGGTAAAGTCCTGCTATTGCAGATAAGCCATCCAAAGGCGTCACGATTGGTTCTGTTGCATCTGGTAAGTATCCTATTACATCAATAGCACCAGATGAATAAGCGGTCGCACTCTGACCCTTTCTGAGAATAATCGTATTCAGACCAGCCTCAGCAGCCACTGTTCCAGCAACTAGACCAGAGAGACCGCCTCCAACAATCAGTAGGTCACACTCTAGATCCATCTAGAATCCCTCCTCCCAAGGCTTGATATCATAATCAACATCAGATTGATCTAAGTTTCCTACACACGCATAAATTCCCTGTGCCAGTTCTTCTTGTGCGAGCTGTTCACCTCTCATCGAAGGTCGGATACCTTTCCATCGTTCAGCCCTAAAATCAAGAATGTCAACAAGAAAATCATCACCAGCTAAATCAAGTTCATCTGCAAGAATTGCCGCTGCTTTGTATGTGCAGAATGTTCCTTGGCAAGGTCCTGTTCCAAGACGTAATCGCCGTCGTAAGTCATTAAGAGTCTGAGGAAATTCTTCGCGGATAGTATATCTCAATTCAGCTTCAATAACTGGCTCACAAGTGCAAATAGTTGTCTTCCACTCTGGATGTTCTTTGGTGAGTTCTAGAACCTTCACCATCTCAGTTCCACGACGAGCTCGCATGCGTTCCAGAGCATGAAGAGAGAGGTCATACTCTTTAGAAAGAGCAATGATGTCTACTTCACCATCATTTCCAGGTAGAGGTTGTTCATGAGTAGAACAGGGAACATCTCGGCCTAATTTTTTACAGACAAGATCAGTTACTGCCTCAGCCATATGCCTGCACATTACAAGCTTCCCACCCGTGAAACTGATGAGACCTTCTGCCCCGTTGATACCGCCATGATCAACAATTTGGTAACCACGGGTGACCTTTCCTTCGGGTCGTTTCCATTCAGGAACTAAGGGTCGGACCCCACTCATTGTACGAATAATTCGAGCCTCACGAATAGACGGAATAACTGTTTCCATACTCCCTAAGAGATATTCAATTTCATCATAAGATGCTACTAGAGTATCAGGATCTTCCCATGTGTCAAGAGCAGTTGTTCCCAGAAGTGTTGTGTTCTCATGCGGGAAGAGATAGACCCATCTTCCATCAATCGCTTTAACAGTAATTCCGATATTCACAATACGTCGATCAAAAATCACATGTGCACCTTTATTCAAACGCAACTCCAATTTGTCGTTAGCTGCTTTTGCAATTTTTTGAGCCCATGGACCTGCGGCATTTATCACAATTGTTGTTTCAACCTTTTCAGTGATGCCAGTTATTCTATTGTAATATACTACACTCATTATCTTACCATTAGAATCCTTCTCAATACTGATCACTTCACAATATGTTCGAACAGATGCACCATGCCTTATCGCATCTAATACTTGAAGATAACATAATCGGAAGGGATCGATGAAGTACTCCTCATAATAGACACTCGCAATGATATCAGGATGAATCATAGGTTCGATTTCAAGAGTGGCTTCAGGAGTTAAGAACATCATCTCAGGAACATCTCGTTCCTCAACATGTTCAGAATAGGAATCCATGTACGAGCTATCACTTGCGGCATCACTTAAGTCTAATAAAGGCGCAACTATTGGATTCTTCATGATGATGTGCTTAGCAATTCGATTAAAGAAGACAACTTCCTTTGAACACATTGCCATTATATCAGGTTCTTCGCGATATTTTAGACCGGAGGATATCATGCCAGCACATGTACCAACCGTAGCAGAAGCCAAATCATCGCGTTCCAAGAGGAGTGTACTAAATCCACGCATTGCACAATCTCTTGCAACGGCCGTTCCAGTACTTCCTCCACCAATTATAACTACATCAAACTTGGACATCGTCATTGTTGATATCCTCTTTAAATTTCGCAGATAATTATCACGACTGTTTTGCAGTATAATGATTTCAGAAATAATGTGCAATACAAGGGTTTCGATTATGATGTTGTTTTATGGTCGCAATTGATAATAACGCAGATATATTAAAAGGATAAAATCAGAACGAGTCACTAAGGTGCAAATAATTGCCAGAATATGATCTTGGTACCCTCAAGGTTGTTAGTCATGAAACTAGCACACTTGTAGAAGCTTTTGATATTCCTGATGACAGATTCGATGATATTATTAATCTTGTAAAAGACGCATGGAAATACGAAGATACCATAAGTAAATCTATTGAATTTCTAGTAAAGAATGTGAAAGGCTCCGAATTAGTCCTTGCTCTCATCTTCTTTGGTCGAATTTTAGAGAATTACGATAGAGATGAGGAAGAGTCATAGAACTGTCTTCGTTTCAGGGATTCCCTTAAAGAGCGTAGAATTCCCTGTCTTTTCTAACTTGTTGCTTCTAGAATATTGCCCATCTCTGAATTTAATAGCTTGTTAAAAATCTGGTACTGCTTCCGATAGACAACAACATTTTCAGGAATCGGTTCCCGACGCTCTTCCACATGAAACATATTATCAACAGCTTCACTATAGCTACCATAGATACCAGTACCGACAGTACCTAGCATTGCAGCACCAATTACGGTTGAATCCCGCACCTTTGGCAGAATTATTGTTTTCTCAGCACAATCAGCTTGAATCTGACGCCAGAGAGGAGAATTAGAGCCGCCGCCATCAATCCGTAATTCATCAAACTCGAAATCTAGCATTCCCTCCATCATCTCAACATACATCTTGATTCCATATCCGTTTGCTTCAAGTATAGCTCGGGCGACGTGAGCCTTTGTGTGAGCAAAACCAAGATGATAGAGAATCCCCAATTTATAGGCCATAAAGGGAAACATAATGAGACCGTCACTACCGGCAGGGACTGACGCAGCAGAGGTTTCAATTATCTGATAGGCATCCTGCTCAGTTTTAGCTGCGAGTGCGACCTCTGGCTCACAATATTGGTCCCTATACCATTTGTATGTTAATCCAGTTCCAGGAATCACACCCTCAAGAATCCACTTGCCAGGAATTGCAGAGGGATTGCAGAACATGACGAAGGGATTCTCCATAAACTCATCAAGATGTGTAATGACAAAAGTACCAGTTCCTGTTGTAGCCTTTACTCTCCCGGATTCAATGACTCCCATTCCCAAAGCAGAACACTGCTGGTCTCCACTCCCCATTATTACAGGTGTACCTTTTCGCAATGAAGTTAATTTTGCAGCGTTAGAACTAATCTCTCCAATTGTTGTTCCTGAATTAACAATATCAGTGAGCTTTTCGATTGGAATTCCAGTAGCCTCACACAGTTCCTCAGACCATGTAAGAGTTTCATGATCAATGGGTCCAAATCGGGCATCTGCGGGTGAGCTAGCAAATACTTCACACAATTTACTATTAATGAAAGCATCAAGTAAGACCCATTTATGCACTTTCTTGAAGAGAGTAGGCCGATTCTCAAGAAACCACATCATTTTGTTTACACTTTTCCGTGGACCTATTTCTGCAGCCATCTCCTTACTCTTTGTACTCGATCTGCCATCAACCCACGTAACAGTAGGAGCTAGAGGAGTTCCATCCTTGCTAACAGGTGTTATGCTATCTCTTGTTGTAGTAACAATTACTCCTATAATTGATTCAGCTCCATATCTACAACCAGCAATTGCGCGTTGCATTGTATTAGCAGATGTTCGCCAGAAAGTATCAGCAACTTGTTCATGAGGTTGCAGGTCTACTGGTTTGCTCGGATATTCTTCGTAAGCCTTACTAAGCTCACGACCTTCCTCATCAACGACAACGGATCGAGTTCCAGTTGTTCCAATGTCAAAAACTGCAAATAGACGCTGGCTCATTAGATTCACCTTTTTTATGATAGATATACTAACTCAAGAACATTGCCCAATATAGATTGCTCGACAGTGAGAGTTATTTATGATATTTCCAGTAGAAAGAGGTAATGTCAGAATATCCATCTCATATTGAAATTCTTCCGCATGTACATCTAATCAGGGGAGAAAATAGAGCCAGATTTCCAGAAGCCAATTCTTTGTTGATAGACGATGAAATACTAACCCTTGTTGATGCAGGAGCGGACATGGACAATATCATATCTACTCTGAAGGATTTTGAATATTCACTCAAAGACATTGAAAGAATAGTTCTAACCCACTTCCATATAGATCATAAAGGTCATGCTGCAGAGATTCAAGCTGCCGCAGAATGTGAATTACTATGCCATCCCCTTGCCAAAAAAGGAGTGATGACTTTTGAGGGAATGGTCGAGTATTACGGAATAGCAGGTAACAGGTATTATGATAGCTGGAGAACTCTTTTGGATAGTAGATTCAAGCATGTAGCTACTGAATATAATGTAACAGGGACATTTGATGATGGCAAAGAAATAGACTGCGGAGAAACTAGACTCATTCCATTGCATCTGCCAGGTCATACAATAGATCACACTTGCTTTGGAATTAATAATCTTGATACATTATTCCTCGTTGACATAGATCTAACGAGGTTTGGTCCATGGTATGGAAACAAGGTGAGTGACATTGAGGATTTTGAAACGTCGGTGGAGAAGGTGATAGAATTGAAACCTACTACCGGTATCAGTAGTCATCTTATCAATCCAATATCAGAAGGACTCGACGAACGATTAATGCAATACAGGGCAATTTTTGATGAAAGAGAAACGAGAGTAATCGAGAATATCAGACGAGGGATAAATACAGTAGAAGCGCTATCTAAAGAACCGACCATTTATCCCCGAATACCAATGGATGTGTATTATGCCTTCGAGATATTCATGATTGAGAAGCATATTGATTTGTTACTAAAGAAGGATATAGTAACAGTGGAAAATGGTAGACTTTCAATACAGAGAGGGTAGCGGAGTTTTTGCACCCCGCGGACCACTCTATTTATGTTTGAAATTAGGCGTTCGTTTGTTTAGGAAAGCGTCAACACCTTCTACTTTATCTTCAGTATCAAAGGTCTTGCAGAAGACATCAACTTCAAAGTCGAGGTTTTTCATAATAGGCATCTCCCAGGCATTATTGAGAGATTGTTTAGCCAAATCAACGGCAATGCCAGGTTTCGTTGCGAGTTTCTTGGCAAGAGCCATCGTGCCAATCCTGAGTTCAGCAACAGATTCGAAAACCTTGTTGATAAGACCTATCCTTAAAGCTTCACCAGCATCAATTTGATCGCCAGAATAGATTAACTCTTTTGCCATCCCCAGACCCACTAGCCTTGGTAATCGGACTGTACCACCAAAACCTGGAATAATTCCAAGATTAATCTCAGGCTGACCAAATTTCGCATTTGAGGATGCATATCTAATATCGCAAGCCATGGCAATCTCGCATCCGCCGCCAAGAGCAAAGCCATTGACTGCAGCAATAACTGGTTTTGATAACGCTTCAATGTATTTGCAGAGGTCTTGTCCATTTTCAGCAAGTGACCTAACAGTCTTCGAGTTTTTCTCCTGAAACTCTGTGATGTCTGCGCCTGCTGCAAAAGCTTTCTCACCAGCACCCGTCAGAATTATGGATCTTACAGTATCGTCATTTTCGGCTTTCTTAAACGACTCCCTTAGATTAGTTACAACAGAGGTATTTAATGCATTATATTTTGCAGGTCTATTAATAGTAATGATGGCCACGCCATCAGTGATTTCATAGAGCACTTCTTGTTCAGACATGACTGTTCCTCCAAGATACGATTCTGGATTGTAGGAAGGTAATAAGATTTCGGGGCACTTCTATGAAATTCATTAAACTCAAATTAATGCGGAAAATGGGAACATTAATAGGGCAAAACATGAAACTCACAAGAGTAGGTGGCTGGAGATGAGATCAAAACGCATCGTTGCACTTTTGTCAATTGTAACTTTGGCAATAGTTGCTTTTAGTGGAGTGAATCAGGTCAGTACCCTCCCTCCTGTACCTTCAAATCTTAATACTGGACCATACGTTGATAATATTCTCTACAAGGTCATAGCATCTCAAGACCAGAGGATTCTTGCTTTACTTGCAGATAATATAGAAACGGAAATGTCATTTATTGATCCTATGTATTTGCCACCATTAAAGGAAGATCCTAATATCGATATTTACCAAGCATTACGAAATGGTTATGGTGAAATCCTCATAAACTGCGCAAAATATCCTTTGAATATTGCTGTGTTTAGACGTGCTTTCGCCTATGCTTTTAATAAGACCGCAGTGACCACCGAGGTATTAAGTGGACTCTCGCAAGAACACGACTCAGTTGTTCCTTTTGTAAATTCATGGTGTGTTGAAGACTATTTACCTTATCACTATTATACCGATCAATCTGCACTTGGAAATACAATCCTTGATGCAGCGGGATTTGCTATCAGCGGAGAAACAGGGTACCGTCTAGCTCCAAATGGTTCTGTTTTTAGTGTCAATATGGAGTATCCTTCCACCTCAACAGTACTCGGATATGGTATTGCTCAGATTGCTGCAGAAGCACTTTCTGCACTGCATGTCCAAGTAAATATAGTTGCTTCAGACTTTAGCGACTACATATCGAGATTAGATTCGCATGGAAACTACGATATGATATTCATGGGTAAAAACTTCGAAGATAATGATGTAGACTGGTTAGCATATGATTTCTGGTCAGAAAATGCAGATGAACCATATCAAAATCCAACCAATTTTGCAAATGCAACTTATGATTCATGGCGAAACCAGCTCCTTTATGGTACGACCTTTGAAGACATCTATGAAGCGGCTGCTGAGATGCAGATGATTCTTCATCAAAATGTTCCACTACTTGTAGTCTATGAGAACATCTACTTTCAAGCTTATCGCATAGATGAATTTGAAGGATATGTGGAAGATTATGCGAGGTACAGCTCTGGACTCTGGACTATGCGAAAAATTCATACTATTGGAATGACACTAGGAGGCACATTTGCGGTAGGTATGGAAGCAAATCCAGACTCGTTCAACATCTATACTGCAAACTCTGAATATTCAAAAGGTATTCTAGAAGAACTCTGGCCATCACTCTATAAGACCGCTCCAGATCTTACACCTTGGCCAGACCTTGCTAGCAACCTGCTTGTCGAAACTAACGCAGATAATACAGAAGTACCTGTAGGACATACACGATATACAATTGATATCATCCAAAATGCAACATGGTCAGATGGTATACCACTTACTGCTGAGGACGTAGCATACACCTTCATGTACGTAAATGAGAGCTTTGCCTATGGAAATCCTGCGGGTGTAAATCTGGTGGATGTTGTTGCAGCATATGCACCAACGCCTTATCGTTTCGTAATAGAATTCAACTCAGAATCATATTGGCAATTCTCAAGTTTTGCATATGACTTTATCATCCCCAAGCACATCTTCCAAGATATTGGGTTTAATGAATGGAATACATGGAATCCTGTATATAATCCAGATGAGCCTTATGTCACCTGTGGACCGTTCTATCTTTCTGATTACGAACTAACCGAATTTTTTGAAATCAGTAGAAATCCATTGTTTCACTATCGCGATAGCGAAACAACCAGTACCACTATCACTACCACAACTACCACTACTACAACTTCTACTCCGCCAGCTATTCTCTCTGCATTGGGAACAACGTATATAGTTGGAACGACTGGCCATATCGTCTATTGGGATGTTTATGATAACGATCCCTACATGTATTCATTGTTGGTAGACGGAGCAGTGAATGAAACAGGATTTTGGGATGGTTCTGATTTTGCAATAAATGTGGATGGCCATTTAGTTGGAACATATAACTATACACTGATACTCTTTGATTACGCGCTTAATATGGTAAGCAGTACTGTTTTTGTTACAGTCTTGCCAGCAACGACTTCCACAACATCGACGACAACGACGATCACTACAACAACTGAAACAAGTAACAGTACAAGCACAGGTACTACTAGCACATCAATGGAAAATCCTGATTTTCTGAGTAATATTTCTTTAATCATATCTGCAGGATCGGCATTAGTAATCCTAGTTGTAGTAATTATCATTGCTAAACAAAGATAAATTGCAATAAACAGGAGTGGAATCTTTCTCTATAATTAAGAAATAGTGCTAACTCCCATTCATTTGGGAATTGTAACGATTATCATCTCAATTAGTTCGACGGTTGTTTTTCTTATAGCATAGCAATAATCGGAACGAGAAGAGAGAAATCTGTCAGTGGCAACGAAACTAAAGCTGAAAATACCTAATCCTTAATTACTCCTTTGTTCATTTTGAAAATGCCTGATGGGAGTTCGATAGTATGATTCCCGCTGAGAGCAAGCATGTACTGATTGAAAGTCTTAATGCGATGAAAAGGAGTCTTCAAAGCACATATGACCTAAAGACTTTCGTTGATGAAGAAACCAGACTCCTCCGAGGACTAGGCAGTGAATATCATGGATACTATGTCTTCTCAGATTATGGAAGAAATGAGGGAAAAAGACGTTTTAATGAAATCACTGATCTGATAGGAAAGGCGGTAACAGAAATTGAATGTTGTGATTCGGAAAAAGCCGCAACGATTTATCTTCAGACTCTAAAAGCAGTACTCTTGCAATCGAGATGGGTCAAAATTCTTGAATTGTTTGCTGAAAACAAAAATGCAACAATTGAGTAAATTTTTCACTATATTCAAAAAAGAGAAGGATGGGGGATTAAACCCCCAAAGCAATTTACACTAACCATTTGTATGTGATCTTTTTCTCATCAATTTTCTCAAAGCCCAACTTCAGCGGCATTCCAACTTCAGGCATAGACATGAGGTTGGTGATATGAGCTGTCAATCTAAGTCCTGATGGAAATTCTCCAATAGCTACCACATATGGTGCTTTTGAGGTAAGAGACTCTGGAGCAAAATCCACAATAACGTAAGAGTATAGTTTTGCCTCTTTCTCAGTCAATTCAACTAACTCACATTTAGTCATGTCCTTCTGACAATGCTCTCTTGGTGGAAGATATTCAGAGCCACACTTTGGACATTTACTCTTCATCATCTTTTCTTGATCGAGAGCCTCAAGGAATTCTTGGAAAAATGGAGTCACAGCTTTGTCTGTCGAATAGCCCAAATAGAGTTCTTTCTTCTCTGCCATGTCTTACCAACCCCTCTCATAGATGAACACGTTAACGAATTGACCTGATTGCCCGACGTTATGTGCAAGACCATATTGCACATCCTTAATCTGTCGAGACGAGTTCTCAGCCTCTCCTCGCATCTGTTTCATAATCTCATAGGTCATGGACACCCCAGTGGCACCTAATGGATGGCCTTTTGACTTGAGACCACCGTCACAGTTGACAGGTATTCGACCATCAATATAGTTGTCCTTATTTTCCACAATCTCACGACCTTTACCGGGTTCTGCAAAACCTAGGTCCTCATAAGCTATGAGTTCAGCAATTGTAAAGCAGTCATGAACTTCAGCCATGTTGATGTCTTTGGGTTCTAACCCAGCCATCTTATACGCAGCCTTTGCAGCTCGTTTTGCTCCGGGGATAGATGTTAAGCTTTCACGATCCTGAATCATGTTCGCAGAAGCACCTGCGCCGATGCCTTTAATCCACATTGGACGGTCAGTGAATTCTTTCACTCGATCCTCGGCTGCGATGACCACTGCTGCGCCGCCATCTGTAATTAGACTACAATCGTATAGGTTGAGTGGTCTACAAATAGGTACTGCATTGTTAGCCTCCTCGAAAGAAACAGCTTTAGGAAGATGAGCTTTCGGATTTTGAGATCCATAAAAATGAGACTTCACTGCAATCTGTGCTAGCACATCATGTGGCATATTATACTCACTCATATAACGTGATGCCATGAGTGCATAGAATGCAGGAAAACTAATACCATATGGGTACTCCCATCGCATGTCCCCGGCTCGCGACATATATTCTGTTGCAGTCGCTGAAGACACACGATTCATCTGCTCAACACCCAAAATAAGCATGACATCATACAGGCCAGCAGCTACCATCCCCCAAGCAGCTCTAAGACTTGCGGTTCCAGTTGTGCACGCGGATTCAACTCGCAAATGTGGCTTCTCTTGCATTCCAATATAATCCGCCATTAGAGCTGATCCAGCACCTTGACCCGTAAACTGCGATGCAGCGTATGAGAGAACACTTGCGTCAATTTTGTCCTGCGTAATACCTTCATCATAAATTGGTTTGTAGGCCTCTGCGCATAGTTCACGCATCGTAGCATCGTATCTTTTTCCAAATTTGCTGTGACCACCAGCGACCACAGCAACTCTTCTTGTCATTTCATATCCTCCATGTGATGAGCCTGCGCAGGGAACTATCGCAGTACTCATTATCTATGAATTATAAGACAATCCACGTTTGAACACGAGGACTTAAGGTTGACGATTAACAATGAAAAATAGAAGAATGACCCCGGAAAAACCGGAGTCATCAAAAATCAACTATTCACCAGTAAATTTACCGCGTCGTTTCTCAAATACTGAAGAAATTCCTTCACCGAGGTCCTTCGTTTGGAAACACTCAACACCAGCTTTTGTCTGGAATGTGAGATTATCCTCATACTTTTCTTCAAAAGCTAGATGTGTTGCTTGTTTGGCTAGTTTTACAGCAATAGGAGCATTCCCACCTAATTTAGCACCATACCACATTGCTTGACTAAGTAGTTCCTCCTTTGGAACGACCTTACTGACCAGACCAATCTCCAAAGCCTCTGGGCCAGTGACCTGTCCTCCAGTAAGAATGAGTTCCATTGCCTTGCCTAGACCAATGATTCTAGGTAGCCGCATGCAACCGCCCCAGGCGGGAATAAGACCAAGACTCACTTCGGGAGTACCAATCTTTGCCTCAGTGTCGCAGATTCTGATATCGCAGGCTAGCGCAATCTCAGCACCACCACCTAAACAGAGACCGTTAATCGCAGCAATGACAGGTTTGCTTAGTTTAGCAATTACATCAATAGCCTGCTGACCTTCTTCAAGAAGTGGTTTGACTTCATCAGGCTTCCCAAGATATCCCTGCGCCATTTTCAAATCTGCACCAGTACAGAATACTTTTTCATGCGCAGATGCAATAACAACTGAACGGACCTCTGGATCATTCTCAGCTTCTTTCAGTGCATCGACAAAATCCTTGAGAAACTGGTCATTGATACTATTCAGAGCGTCAACTCTATTCATTTTAATTACAGCCACGTTCTTTGCTGGTGAAAGAAACGAGCCCTCTTTTGAGTATAACATTGTCTCATATTCTGGCATAATACCACCTTAAGGGAGACTATAGTAAAACGAGATATTTTCGACCTAATAAACTGCATTATTAATATGATGCTTTATTTATTTTTCAAAAAAGATGCAAAAAGAAGGATATGGCAGAGAGAAATCTCTGCCGCATCTATACTTATTCTATCCCAGATACTTTGGTACTGAATAGCATTCACCAAGTTCTTCATGAAGCTTGGTCATCTCAGTCCGAACTTTATCAAGGCCTATCTTTTCAGCAGTTTCAAAGGGACCCGCTGGAAAACTAGCTCCGAGTTTCATTGCAATATCAATGTCATCTTTGTTAGCAATACCAGTATCGACAAGAATCATTGCTTCACGCAAAACAGGCATTGTTATACGAGTGACAAGCCAATCTTTATCCACGCCTTTTGGATGCTCAGGTTCAACTTGTTGTCCACCATAAAGATAGAAACCTTTCTTTACCTTTGTACCGATTGCTCCAGATTCTACGAGCTTAACCAAGGTTTCTGGAGGTTTGAAGCAGTCGCCTAATTCTCGATATAGTGTACTCATCGCATTGAAAGCTATATCAAGACCAACAAAGTCTCCAAGTGTGAAAGGACCAGCAGGAAACTTGGCAATAGTAGTCATCGCAATATCAATCTCCTCCTTGGTAGCAACACCTTGTTCGTACAAGAGGATAGCTTCCCTTAGCACAGGCATCAGGATTCTATTCACGATAAAGCCGGGACTATTCTTCGCTTTAACAGTCTGTTTGTTTTGTCTATCACCGACAGCAACAGCTGTAGCAATTGTTTCCTCACTAGTTTTCTCACCAATTACAACTTCAAGAAGCTTCATTGCTGCAACGGGCGAGAAATAATGCATTCCAATGATTTTGTCAGGACGATTAGTAGCAGTTGCCAACTCATCAATACTTAATGAAGATGTATTTGATGCAATAATACAATGAGGAGGTGCTGCAGCATCAATCTTTGCAAAGACTTCTTTCTTAACAGCCATATTCTCAAAGATGGCCTCAATCACCATGTCAGCATCCTTTACAGCATCTTCAAGATTGATTGTTGCACTAAGTCGACTCATTAATCCCTCAGCTTGTTGCATTGAAATCTTGCCTTTGTCAATTCCAGTCATTACATCTGTGCGAATACGGTCCATTCCTGCATCAATGTATTCCTGTTTGATGTCAACCATTGTAACAGTTATCCCATTCCAAGCAGACACGTAAGCAATACCTGAACCCATCAATCCAGATCCGATGACGGCAATTTTGTTGACAGCCATGGTAAAATCCTCCTAGAGAGCGCTGGTCATTGCTACAAGGATTAGATTTGCTAATGGATCGCTTTCATGAGCATTTCCAATTACAATGAGACTTCCATCCTTCATCGTATCTTTGAAGGGAATCTCTCCAGTAAATATTCCAAGAAGAGTTTCAGATTTTGCCTTGTAGATAACATCAGGACTGGGATACGCACCTTCACAGAGTTCCATACCTTTCCTGGTGATGACAAGATATTGATCTCCTTCTTCAGTATGCACCTGGAGGATTTTGCCATTGAATGGACCAATCCATTCTGCAAGCTTTTCTTTGAGTTCATCCTTTGAATTGACTTGAGTCATAAAGAATTTGAAAAATTCCTGTAGTTGAGTCATTTCTATTCCTCCTTTGAAATCCAATCATCGATTGCCTCTGCCATGACAGCATTGATGGTCGTTGTCCACATGTTGCCCTTACGACTCTTGATTGCATCAAGAAATTCATCATATCGGTCTCCATCCATCAGATGGACAATACGTCCCTTACGGTCATTAATGAATGATTGGTGATACATTTTCTTGGAAGCCCAATATTCGTGTTCAATATCGCCTTCTTTAAGCCGAGGGTAGAAAGGCCACTCGCCAGTTGGATGTTTTCTGAATTTCTTTGAATCAGATTTCCAGCGTTTTACCTCATCGCCAGTAGCTTCCTTAAAGCCAGGTCTGAATGGCCATTGGGGAACATATCTAAAGCCCTTGACTCCATCTACTTCACCCTTGGACCATCGTCCAGTATAGACTCTTGCTCCTTTGTTATCTACAAATTGCTGCATGACGACTTCAATTAAACCTTCAGGAGTAAGACCAGCCTCTTCAGCAAGTTTCTTCATATTCTCAAGGGTTTCACCTTTAAAATCGACGTCCATTCTATTTCTCCTCCTTTCTAAAAGCTAAACGCTCGTAAGGTCGTCCCCAGCGCTCAGCATAAAACAGTCCTTCAAGAGGAGGTCTGCTTGGACCTAATGCTCTTGGAGAGATTCGTTTCCCTATGCAAAAAGCAGTAAGGGGAGTCCAAATTGGTGGAATACCAAGTCTGTCACGAATCAATTCTGCGTGACGAGGATCTGAACATACAAGAGCTTCATACCCGCAACCATAACCTAACTCAGTTGCAGTCAGCCACATGTTTTGTACAGCCATCCCTGCGACGACTGATCCAAATAGCTCATTTGGATACAAATAACCAGCATCGTGCCAAGACTCGCTTGCCAATACCAGAATAACTGCATCACTTTTTTCGGGATAACGGAAAAGCTCACCGTCTCGAAGTCGTGCGTAGACCGCAGCTCTGTGAGGGTCTCCAATAAACCAGTTCCTCCCACTGGTCAACTCGAACGGTGCTCCTCCAAACGCAGTCTGAGCCATCTCTTGAGCAATATCAGCAAGAAAGACTTTGAAATCTTGATCGTCACGAATCACTACGAAGCGGACCATAAGCATGTTTTCGGGACTTGGTGCATGCCTTGCAGCTTCTAGGATCAATTCAATATGTTCGTCGGGTATCCGCTCACCAGTAAACTCTCGGATTGAGCGACGCTCACGTATCCACTTCAAAGACTCCAATTCCTTAGTAGTCTTTACAGTGTCAAGAGCTTCACCAGCAGCTTCCGACTTATCAGCATCTGAAGCCATTTGTTCACCTCAATTTTTTTTTGTAAAAGCTACCTCGACAATTAATTCCCGGCATAAATGTATTCCGAGCAATGGAATATTGTGACTAATCAGTTCCAATATGGAACTAAATTGAAAAAAAGAAAGGATGTAGAGATTTTCCAGATATTGCCTAGGACTAATCCAAATATTAACCTAGTATTGGCCTAAGTATACAAGATAACATATGTCTGTTGAGTTACACTCATGTCGAGCGCACATCCTTTCTCCCGGCGATTGTGCGATTCTTTCTATAATGGGAGCTCTTTTTGCTCCCTATCCCTCCCTTTCCGTTACAAGTCCAAGCACTCTAGATTAATCGCTTCGCTAACAATACGTTCAACAGCTGTAATCTTTTCTTTATTATCAACTGTAACAGTACCCAGCAAATCATCTACAATCTTACTTGTGCCATAAGTATCAAGTGCAGTCATCATAATGGGAATACCAAGTTCTCTCGCACGACTTACAGTACCAATCTCAGGACCTAATCCACCAGTCAATATCAAGAGGTTCGTGTCTGTTTCCAAAGCTGCAAGGCACATATCGGTTCTGTCGCCACTAGTGATAACCGCCATGTCTTTTCCTCGCCTAAACCATTTGAGTGCGTTCTCTGAGGCCATGCTTCCAACAATGAATTGATCTATGAGTAAATCCATTTTATCAGCACCTGTAATCATCTCGCCATCAAGAGCCCTCAAAATCTCTCCAACGGTGGGACTAAATAACTCTCGATTATTATATAATACTCCACAAAATGCAAGCCCAAGACTCTCCAGATATGGACGAATACTGTCATTTATCGTCTTTTTCAACATTGGTGGAACCATACTAAGAATTACACCAATCTTCTCAATTCCCTGATCTGAAAACATCTGTGTCTGCATTAAAATATCATCAATGGCGGAAATATCAGTAAAATTGACCAAACATATAACAGATGCACCTAGCTCTTTAGCTATTATAGGAGTAGATAACTGAACATGCAGTAGATTCCATGGAGATTCGGTGCCTTCGATTAAAACAACATCCATGTCCTTTGCAATTTTAGCATGACATTTACAAATCTTATCTAGTAGAGAGGTCCGACCAATCTTAAGAAGCTCGTCAAAACTTGACATGTGTCTAACGATTGGGCAGATACAACTCAAACGTTCATTCATACCTAGTAGCTCTTTCATCAGAGCGGCATCTTCATCAACATCTTCATCTGCAGTACTGTGAAGATAGCTCTTTGTTCCAGAAGGTTTGAAATAACCAACTGATTTTCCATTATCTTTTAACCTACTGGCAAGTCCAATAGCGACCATCGTTTTGCCAGTCACTGTATCGCCACTAATTACAATGTTCTTTACCATTATAATCACCCACTGATGGTTATTTTAACATCTACAGCAGATACACCCTTACCTTTATCGTATGCAAAAGCAGGATTTATGTCAAGCTCTACAATGTCTTCAAAATCTGTAACAAGTTGGCTAATTTTGAGAATCGTATCTTCTATTGCTTGGATGTCACTTGGTGGTTCACCGCGCACTCCTTTTAGAAGTGTTCCAATCTTTGTGTCCATAATCTGCTCGCTAGCATCTGAGCGAGTCATAGGAGCGAGCCTAAAAGCAATATCTTTGAGATAGTTTACAAAGATACCTCCAGCTCCGAACATGATAAGAGGACCAAACTGAACATCTCGAGAACACCCAATAATCAGCTCTTTTCCTTTATCGACCATTTCTTGAACATCTATGCCATAAATAATTGCCTTAGGCATTCGGGTCTTTGCATTGTCAAGAATCTGGAGAAAGGCTTCTTCAACTTCTTCCTGAGTCTTGAGACCAACTCGAATTCCACCAATATCGCTTTTATGAACGATATCAGGACTAGCAATTTTCAATACTACAGGATAGCCAAGTTCCTCTGCTACTTTCTTAGCTTCTTCAGAACTTGTTGCTAGGCGAATCCGTGCAACAGGAATATCATATGCTTCAGCAATTGCATGAGCCTCACTTCCAAGCAGCACTCTTCGATTATCCTTTCGAACATCAGAAATGATTTGTTCAACTTTCTTTTTGTCGACCTTGAACTTGGGAATAGACTCATCTTTTAGACTGTCACGGCTAACGGTGTATTTGTATAATTCAGCAAGTGCATGAACAGCACGTTCGGGAAAATCAAAGACAGGTATTCCTCCATCAGTAAGGACAATCCGCGGATATACCATTGAGTTGCCACCCATAAAGACGGCGATAAGTGGCTTATCCGGATACTTGCTATGTACGTCTACAATGACTTGAGCAGTTTCAGTTTGTTTAGTCATTGCTTGAGGTGTAAGAAGAATAAGAACAGAATCGACATTCTCATCCCGAAGAGCCGCCTCTATACATAATGCATAATCTTCAGGTTGCGCTGTTCCAAGAGCATCGATTGGATTGTAAATGGCAGCTGCGGGAGGAAGATTCTCTTTTAGAAATTCCACTGTCTGAGAAGATAATTGTGCTATCTTTAAACCACTCGACTCACAAGCGTCAGTAGTCAAAATCCCAGGCCCACCAGCATTAGTAATAATTGCCACTCTATTTCCAGCTGGAAGATGCATATCATTATAGACAGAAGCAACATCGAACAGAGCTGCCATATCATTAGCACGGCGTACACCACATTGTTTGAAGGCAACGTCATAGGCAGTATCACTACCAGCCAAAGAACCGGTATGTGATGATGCGGCTCTGGCACCAGCTGCACTCACTCCTGATTTGACTATGAAAATTGGTTTGTGAGGAATCACTTTTTTGCACGCGTCCATGAACTTCTTTCCATCAACAACGGATTCAAGATACAAAAGAAGGAAAGTAGAATCAGGGTCACTCCCAAAAGCTTCAATGAAATCAGCTTCATCAAGATGAGCTTTATTTCCAAGGCTAACAAATTTCGAAAAACCAATCTTTTCCATGAGACTCCAATCAAGAATACCTGTCATAAGTGCACCAGATTGTGATGCAAAAGCAATGGATCCCTTTCCCGGGGTTCCAGCTGAGAAGGATGCATTATATGGGGCAGAGGTGTTAATGATTCCAAGACAATTCGGTCCTTGTATGACCATCTCATACTTCTCAGCTAATTCTACTAACTGCTTCTCAACCTCTTGACCGTCATGACCACTCTCTTTGAATCCAGCTGTGATGATCACCAAAGCTTTGACTCCTTTCTCACCACACTCCTTAACTGATTGTAGGACGAACTTTGCAGGAATTACAATCACTGCAACATCAATATCACTTGGAACATCTTTCACGGATCGAAATGCTTTGTACCCTAGTACCTCATCAGCTTTGGGATTGATAGGGTATATTCGATGGTCAAATCCACTGTCGATGAGATTTCGCATCACATCATTGCCAAGTTTTCCCTTTGTACTGGAAGCTCCAATCACTGCGAACGAACGCGGATGAAATAATACATGAATTCCTTTCTGCCGATCCATATTCAGCACGACCTATGGTTGGTCACCGGCCCGTTGGACTTTGAAAATCCAATATAACTTCTATCCTGACGGCTAATTTTAAGGATAGTCTGATTCCTCAGCACCAATCCGCTCAAAATAATGGCCATCATTATAATTCATGGGATTTCGAGAAGAGGGATTTATTCCTCGATAGCGATATCGTGCTCCACAGCCAAAGACAACTCCTGTTATAATAGATGAGAAAAATAGAGCAGCAAGTAATCCAGTGAGATTCAGAGTTCCTGCCGCAAAAATAATATCCATCGGAATTAAAATAAACGGATACAGCAGAATTAGAAGGCAAATGTAGTAAAATGGAGAATGCTTTCTCCTACTCTCCCAATCACTCATTCTCGTTCATTATATCTCTCCATTTGTGAGCTTATGAATATTTGGATTGAATTGAGGACGATCAATAGCTAACGACCATCTCCTAGCGGATTTTGATTATCGGATTAGTATTACTCACAACTATATTGTTGTATCACACCGATATGTTCAGGAGATTACTAATCATGAAACTCGTGACTCTGCACGTCCCTCTGCAATACGTGGAAGGACTCGAAAAACTTGTTGAAAACAATCTATATCCAAACCGTTCGGAAGCTATCCGAATAGCTATTCGCGATCTTCTCAAAAGAGAACTCTGGGGTTAGATTGTAATTCTTCGAGTTTTCCTCTTTTAATTTTGGTTAAAATTACTCAGTGTAGTGAATCCAAGATTTCTCAGGAATATTATCTATCCTTACATTGCACATATACACTCAGTATGTATAGCGCAGCTTGGGTTTACTATTGTTACTTCTGTTACTTTTAAAAAAATGCTAGCCATGATTCAGATTGCTATATAGCAAATGGATGTAACATTTATTGACGAGTCTTTTCGCTAATGTATGGTAAGATGGTCTCTATTATGTTGACAAATCAATTTATGACCTTCAAGAAGAGTCTGACTTTACAATGATTCTTTATTTATATCATGCAAGTCTATTTTTATGTTCCCCAAAGCTCTCTCTTCAATAGGTCTCTGATTGCGATTCTAATAGCTTCTGACCTGTTCGGATACAGATGGTTTTCTACAAGCTTCTCAATGCCGTCAATATATTGCTGAGGCACATGGAGCGTCACGAGTTTCATAGTTGATAATCACCGAGTATTCTTTGAACATTATCTGGATATGTAGCTGAGTAATACTTGGTATATAAAGAAAAGACATCAACAGGGACAGACCAGATGGCTCCAATAAGATTGAGGAGATTTAGGTTGGTTTAGTAAAAGGTCCGGTCTTTATTATCCACCAAAAATCTTGATCAGATAGTTTCTTTGAGATGTACCTGCCAAGTGCTGCAATGAGGAAGATCACACCGAAAATAAAAATGAGAAATCCGAGATTATACAAAAGCAGGGAGGTGGGTATTGACTCAGGAGATACCAGATAACTGAGTTGCATTCCAACACTCTGAATTACGATGCCAGATATGACTATGATAAGTGATAATCTGAATAGGTCATCGTTCCACAATGTCTTCTTTTTCTCTTGTTGGTTCGCAACCTCCGAGTCAGTCGATGTCATTGTCTAATCTCCTGTATATCATTTGTGTTAATGGTGAATAAGGATTAGCATCATAGAGTAATGATTCAACTTGATATGCAAGATTGATTGAAAAGGCGTAGAGAATCAGTTTCGAGTAGGAAAGCAATAGCCGAGTAAGAAAGATTGATATTCATACCTAATATAATATATTCTTGATAGACACCTATAGCTGTTGACGGAGTGTGTGAAGCGATAGGACATAGATCCTCAGAACTAGGACTGGACACATCTATTGTAGATGTAAAACGGTCTACTACACGCCTTGTTAAGGGATGTCCGTGCTATAGAGAGTTTGGTGAAGAACGAGTCTGTCTCAATAGAGATGATGTGTTTCCAATCAATGCCATTTCAGTAGATCCGTCCTTCTTCGAGGACATTGAAGTATTAGATGATCTTGATGATTTCAAGAGTGATAAGGAGAGTATGTGCTATCTTCTCATCTATTTGGATAGAGACGAAGGATATTGCTACTGTGTAAGTCAAGGTCAACGAATAACTATCAACAAGAAAGATATCAAAGCGCATGAGATTGATAGCGCTCTTCAATTTGTCACATCATCTGAAATGAGCAAAGGTGGTGTGATATGCTCAGACTGCCTATACAAATACCTGAGAACTCTTGGTGAAGCGTCAGAAGGTTTTCTTACAGACAGGGAACGGTATGAGATTGTGTCAAGATATGTAAGAGAAGTATCATCAAGATTAGCAGCAGAGCTGAGTGGCGCATCATCATCTGCCAGTTCCGAAGAGCTACAACAACACTTGCGCCAACATATCAAGAGATTAACTAAATCCAAGTCTCAATGGACATCTCTCACTATGAAATTGAGAGAGAGCAAGGCAGATGAAAGATTAGTAAACCTTGTTGATTACTATCGAGTACTCTATAGACTTGAGTCGGTATTTCTTACACAAGTGCTTGATTTCGAGGAGAATCCTGAAGATTCAGACCCATTGAATACTCTTCGATTCATAGTTGGCATCTCTGAAAAAGTGATTAGATTAAGTGATCTCATTCGTGAAATAACTCATGAATTACTAGAACAAAAAGCTTTGAATCCTGAGATACAAGAATCTCTTAGAAAACACTCCAAAAAAAGGCAAAAGACAGAATTCATGTTTAGTAACCTTGTTACCATCCTTAGCAAAATTGATGCACAGACTTCACAATAACTTCTAAATGCATGACAGATATAGGTATAATATCATCAAAGTAATGAAACAGAGTCATTCTGGTATTAGTTGGAGCAGAGAAACGTGTTTGGAGAACAAGAAACCTCGTCGATTAAAATTGTGAGAGGTTGCCCTTGCTTTAAGGTATTTGGAGATGAGAAACTCTGTGTCAATGATGATAGTGTATTAGAGGTTGAAGCAATCGAGATAGACCCATCTATTTTTTCATTTCATACATCCAAAGAAAGCATGCAAGAGGAGAAAGCTGGAGATGGCAACATTTGCTATGCATCAATCTATATCAATTATCCAGATAACAGAGTATACTGCATTTCACAGGGATGGATTCTAAGAATTCATGGAAAAGATGTACCTGGCGATGATCTTGAAGATGCTCTGCAGTTCCTTTCAACGAAAGAAGCCTCTGCAAGTGCTGAAATCTGTTCGGAATGCCTTTACAAATTCATTCTCACACTGGGAGATACTTTTGCGGATCTTATGACTAGAAAGGAGAAGACTGATGAAGTCAAGAGATATGTTGACAAATTCTCTTTGAAGATTGCGGTAAAACATAGTCAAATGGACTCGATGATGAAACCCATTGGGACCGAGGAGGATATTGAAGCGGGAGTTGACCACTTTGGATTTCTGCGTAGCTATCTAGTGCAACTTCTCGATCAGCAACATTATTGGTCTGACCTAAAAGAAACACTAAAGGAAGAAAAGGCCGAGAGTTGGATTTTGCACCTTGTAAGAATGCGAGAGCGCTTAGCAAGATTAGAATTCCAGTTTTATAGTCAGACCTTACAACTCCGTGACATCAATGACTTCAATCTCTTAATTAAGATGCTTCAATACATATTACGTACATCAGATGAAATTCTGATTCTCAATGAGCAGATTCATTCAGAGATACGCTCTGATAGGTTTGCAGCATTAGCCGCATATGATGACAGAATTGTAGTGCTAGCAAAATATACTGAAAAGAGTCGTACAGTAGAACACAATTTTGGAAACATTCTTCAAATTCTATCGAAACTATAATTGACACAGAGAGTATTCTCAGCTATCGACTATGGATAACACTTGAGAAATAAATCCCAATGCAGTTTTTTGCGAAGTTTGAGTGTTCCATTCATTAGCAACTTTGCGATACTCATCAAAATCGTTGAGTATCTCTTTGGCAAGAGAAATCAACTCTGCTTCAGATACTCTTGGACCAACACCCAACCCAGGACAGATTTCCTTTTTCGAAGAAAGTCCCCAGGAGATCTCTTCATCTGTTTTATTGAAGACAAAAGGGTAGGATCTACAGACTATTGGACGAATAAGGTGAATCATACATTCATCATCTTTGAGAAAGATGCAATCGCCATTTTCCAGCTTTTTCAGAGCAATATATGCAGGACCTTTTTCAGTATCTATAGATGGAATAATTTCCAGACCAGCAGGAATAGGTTTGCCTTCGTCAAGAAGATAAAAGTCGAGAGCGCGCATTGTTTCATGAGGTGTTAACATCAGGGTCTGTGCTATTCTGAGTATGTCTTTGTTTGTGACGGTAATAAGGATTTGATCATTACGACAGCAAGCACCACACCTTGTACACTCAAAGCTGGGTAGAGGAGATTCCTCATTTGGATTTTCGATTTCCATTGATCTCAAGGAATATCCACTCGTCTAGATTAATAATTCAATATTTATTACCAATTAAGATATCATAAAAGCGTAGGCAGAAACTCTGTGAGCTTCTCCATCCCTTCTTGTATCTCATCTATTGAGGTGGCATATGAGAATCGTAAATGATTATCATATTTCTGACCAAAGGCAACACCTGGTGTACAACATATTCCAACCTTTTTTAGTATCAATTCTGCAAGGGTAGTACTACTGAGACCATATTTGGAGATGTCAGGGAAGACGTAGAAGGCACCCATTGCATTCAAGCAGGATACACCTTCGATATTGTTGAAGCGACGAATGATTTCATCTCTCCTTTTTTGATACTCAGAAGTCATTTTATGTATCGAGCTCTGATCTCCAGTCAATGCTTCCACACCGGCATATTGCACAAAGGATGTTGCACAGGAGGTTGTGTTTTGTTGAATTCTTGCCATATTTGTTATTGTTTCTTGATTGCCAATCGCAAACCCAAGACGCCATCCAGTCATAGAATATGATTTTGATAGACCATTAATTACAAGCGTGTTATGCATTGATGAATCAATCTCTAGCATCGATGTCTGTTTAAACCCATCATAGACTAACTCCTCATAGATCTCATCAGAGAAAACCACAAAATCATGATCAACTGCGAGGTCGTGAATTAATTTCAATTGCTCTTTATTTAAAACACCTCCAGTTGGATTATTCGGAGAATTCACAACCAATGCACTAACTGTTCGAGAAATACAACTTTTCAGCAATTCATCATCCAATGCATAATCGCTATTTGTGTGGACATCTACCGGCTTTGCATTGACAGTTCGAATCATTACTCTATAAGTTGGCCAAGCAGGAGATAATACGAGAACATCATCACCAGCATCCAATGTGCCTAGAAATCCCTGGAACAGGGCCATCTTAGCTCCAGGAGTGACTATCACATTCTTTGTTCCATCAAAATCAATGCCCCGTGATTTATAGCGGCCTTCGATTGCATCAAGCAGCTGAGGAATACCACGAGCCGGCGTATATTGTGTTAGGCCCTTCTTCAATGCAGTAATCCCAGCATCTACGATATTCTTAGGAGTTGGAAAATCAGGTTGACCAACCTCAAAATGGTAAATCTTCTTACCTTGTTTCTCTAATTTTTTGGCTAAGTCAAACATCTTCAGGGTTCCTGACTCAGGAATACGTTCCATTGTGTGAGAAGTCCAGTCCATTTCTGGTACACTCGATTTCTTTTTCACAATCCGCAAGGACTGTGGTCAGATTGAGCGGGAGAATAATGTTTGATAAATGCTTTCTGTTTGGTCAAAGTTTACAGAAGTCAAATAATTTTGCCTTTTGTTCTTCAGTGCCAATAATGCGTATCCTATCAATAACAGCTTCGCCAAGACCTAGTTCATTTGCTCGTTTAAGAAAGTCAATTCTCATTGGATTGAGATTCATGAGATCAGCACACACAGCATCAACTGCAATTGGATCATGCCCGACTAAAATTGCACCAGCATTACGTGTTATTCCATCTTCACGATTTCCTATGACTATCTTTGTAAGGTCGACTACTGTGAGATGTGGTCGAAATGCTATCAAAAGATCAAGCAGAATATCATGCAGGTGTTCATGATACATACGTTTGTCAACTTCTGGAAGTAAACCAAATAAATTCTTGATACCAGCCCCGACAGATACCAGATTAGGCTCCAACTTCATTGTTGGAACGTTTATGAAGAGAGAGCCAGACTGCAGAAGTATTGGCATTGCACGGTCTTTGAAATAATGCCCAGACATCTCCATCTTCTGTCTAGGTTCTTGAGATAGATTAACAAGTCGTACCTCAGCCGTAGCAAAACTGTCGTATCCACATTTCGTAAAAGCTGTTGATGCTGATCTTAATGGATTGTCACTTTCAACAATTGAAATAGGTGCAAGAGATCTGATGATTGGAATAATTGCCTTAACAACCTCAGGATTCGTATTTCCAACAAGATTAGGGTCATAGATTGATGGCTTTATGATAATATTCTCTAATCTGTTTGGTATCTCCAAAGGAGCGGATAGTTTAGATAATGCATAAGACAAGGATTCTCGTGGATTTCTACGAATGCCAATTGCGACTTCAGCTGTGTAGTCCATAGCTCTGTGTTAAATGTCCAAGATTTTAAGTGAATGGATTGTATCTAAAACACACACATGAATCTAACAAAACAGCAAAGAGAGAGATACTCTCGACTTATAGCTCTCAGAAATATTGGCGAAGATAAAATGAAAGCCATCATGAGCACAACTGTGACTGTTGTGGGAGCAGGAGGACTTGGTAGTCCGGTGCTAAGATTGTTGACTGCTATAGGCTTTGGAAAAATAAGAATCATTGATAGAGATATTGTTGAACTCTCTAATATTCAAAGGCAGACGATATACAATACAGATGATATTGGAAAACCTAAAGCTGAAGCCGCAGCGACAAACTTGACTTTGATGAATCCAGAAGTGAATCTTGAAGCATATTCTGTCTCATTACAAGAAGATAATGCAATCCAGCTTTTGCGAGAATCAGACATTATTATTGATGGATTGGATTCATTTGCTACAAGACGGATTGTAAACAAGGCAAGCCTAAAACTCAGAATCCCTTACATTTTTGCAGGAGCGGTTGAATATTATGCTAATCTTTCAACGTTCATTCCTGGTAAGACTGCTTGCTTCAACTGTATCATGGGAAATACAATAGATAACCCAGAGAATTCGTGTGCTAATGTTGGAGTTTCGCCCACATTATTATCTCTGGCATCTGCGATAGAGGTAAATGAGGCGGTATTCATTGCTACTGGTCAAACACCACAGTTGGCTAATCGTCTTATGACAATCGATTCAGAATCGTTGAGCTTCGAAACCTTTGATATCAGTCGATCAAAGACCTGTTCTGTATGTTCGAGTTCAATAGAAATTAAAGATGAAAGCAAGGAATTACATGTCACCCACCTTTGCTCTCAAAGTTTCAATATTACACCACCAAATTTGAAGATAATGAATCTTGAGAAAATCGCCAAGATTCTTTCAGGGACATATTTGGTTAAGCAGGTTGGAAGGTCTCTAGTAATTAGTACTTCCAAAGAAAGAAAGGTCATTCTGATGGTTACTGGAAATGCAATTGTAAAAGGAGTCAATACTGCAGATGATGCAGTAAGACTCTACCAGGAAATAATGAAGAGTTTAAGCACCAAAGAATAATCGTCTGGCTCTACGCCTCCGTTCCTCTTCGTCTTCTTCACTTTCCGGTGGAGGGGGAGGTGGCGGATGAATTGCTTCATCACTTTCTTCTTCATAATGTTCAGTAGCGTCAGAGATACCTGTTTCAACATCATCACTATCAATTTCATCTGACAAATCTTCCTCATCAGAAACTGAAGATTCACCATAAGGACTCCAAATTTTTGGCGGCTCTGGGGGCTCTGTAATTTCAGCATCATCATACAATTCTTCATCAACTTCTTCATCTATTGAAGACAAGACATCATCATCTAGTTCTTCCACTTCAGAGGACGGAGTTACTGCCGCCTCATACTCAGCCCATGTGAAGGATGATTCCTCATGACTGGCATCATCGAAATCTGATTCAACATCAGTTTCTTCATCCTCTAAAATTTCAGCGTCGTGGGATTTATCTTGAGTGTCCTCTTCTTCGTGTGCATCTACAATAAGAGGTGTTGGTTCAACAAGCACAAAATCAGTAGAGAAGTCACGAGGGGGTCCTTCTGTGTCGATGTCGTCTAAAGCTTCATCATCACGTCTTGCAACATAATCAATTGAGGGAGATTCATCAACTTCTTCGGAAACCTCGGTTATCACCGTTCCTTCAACCTCTGTATCTACAAGATCATCCTCCGGCATTATTTCATCAGACACCATCTCATGCACTTGTTCTGAAGGCAACTTGGGAGAAGGAGTAGACTCGAAATCATGCATATCATCTTCAATGATTGGCGACTCATCAAATTCAATACGGGTTTCATAGTCAGGCGATTCATCTTGTTCTACAGGAATCTCATCATATTCTATCTTTTCTTCTTCAGAGGAGAAACTTAATCCCAACTTCTCTTTTAGACAAGATTCACACCGCTTTGCAGCCGCAATTAGACCATCATGGATAAAGTCATCCAATGTCTTGGCACGACCGGGATTTCTATTTGCCCATTTATTAAAACTGTCTACCATTCTGAGTGCATCACGGACACCCATCCAATATTCGTCAGACTTTCTATTATCAGAGCTCACTGCTCACACCATGTTCAATTGAATTAAAAAATGAGAAAAGGGTTTTGATTACGTCCGTCTTACAATATATCTTACAACTTTTTATGTGCTTTAAGGTGAAATTTTCTTCTTAAGTAAGATTTCCTCTATGACATCATCAAGAGTATGCTGTATCTCGTTTTTCTTGAAATCATCGATTGGTAGCTCGACAGTAAGAACACGAGTAGGAATTCCAGAGCCTAGATTGTCGCGAATCTCATTTCTATATATTGCTTCAAGTTCAGGATCAGGTTCCTTCAAAACGATAATTACCGCACTAGCTCCTTTGAATGTCAAAGTGAGAAGTATATCTAAAGCAGAATGCTTTGGAGACATAAATACAGCATGAATCTCTGAACTATCAATGTCAATTTCTGCGGATCCAATACGTATACCATCCACAGTAACTACTGGTTCAAAAGTCGAAAGCACCTTTTCAAGTAGTCTATCATCCGGACCAACCACAGTGATTTTGAAAAGATAACGGCGGCGTTTTTTCTTGGCTGATGATATTAGATATACCCCCTAATGAATCATAGGCAACATCTTTCGTAGATTTTCCTTTCATCGAAATATGATTACAGCTGTATAATTATAGATATAACTTTACCTTCCCGTTATAACTCAATTGCTTATGATATCCTTACATGCAGAGCCATAGATTATTAAGCACTCAGGAGAGGGACTTTGATTCGGGGACAAAAATGACCACAGTGAGTGAAGTATTCAAGGCACTTGAACCGGTAATGGATCCAGAACATCCGATTTCGATAACTGATCCTCAGATGTCTATAGTGAAGCAAGAATACATTGAAGTCGATGATGATACAATAAAGGTGCAGTTTAAACCAACCGTCCCATATTGCCCAATGGGGGGTCTTATTGGTATTCTGATACGACACCGTCTAGAATCGGTTTATCCTGATAATGAGATTGAAGTATCAGTGCTTCCAGGTACACATTCTTTGGAGATTCAGGTAAATGATATGATCTCTGATGATAAGAAGTATCAGCAGATTGTTAAACAGATGAAAGAACGAGGTATGTTGTAATACACAAGAAGGATTCATGGATGAAGTGGTCTCCTTGTCTTTTCTTTTTTGGTTTCGTTTTAATTATCCTAGGAGTAATCCTTCTTCTACTACCAAGTTGGGAAATGGAGAGTGGATTCTTCTTCATCTTTCCATTCTTCGTGTTTGGTAATACTCAGCCTTTCAACGTCTTCCTTTTATTCGGGATAGGAATACTTCTTTTCTTTGTAATGGTCTTTTTAATACCTACACTAGCAACACAAGGTAAGTCAAACATTGGCCAAGAATCCGGATTCATGGCTGTAGGATCGTACTGTAAATTCTGTCATAATCCAATACCTGTAAATGCAACTTATTGCCCGAGTTGTGGACAAACAGTTGATTATAACATACATAGAAATGAGGAACTTTAGATATCTGGTGTTTAAAAATGCAGGATTTTCAAATTCGCCCAGCAACGCTGGATGATGTTGACATTATTGTAGAGATTGAAAGAAAGAGTTTCACTCCCCCTTGGGAAAGAGAAATATTCTATACTATAGCTAAAAAGGGGGGGATATTTCGAGTTGAGGAAGATCTAGTCATTTTCATGAATGTAATGGCCATGGATATTGCTGTAATAGGTTATGTCGTATGGGAAGAAGACTATAGTGAAGAGAGGGGACATATCCTAAATATTGCTATCATTGAGTCAGAACGAAGCAAGGGATACGGCATTCAACTTCTTCAATCAACATTTAAAACAATGATTAAATCTGGACTTGGAAGTTGCGAGTTAGAGGTAAGAAAAAATAATAGTCCTGCACGTAAACTCTACGAGAAAGTTGGAATGATGGCAATAGACAAGATCGTAGAGTATTACGATGATGAGGACGCCATCATTTACGAAATTATTTTTGAACAATAATTCGATTATTGATAAGTCGTGGTCCCAGTACATCATGGAATAGACGTAGATAGCTTGCATCTTCAGATACTATAGCGACTAAGGCCTGTGTATCAGTTGCACCACCGACAAGAATCTCCTTATCATCAACTATTGAAAGAAGCATTGGTGTCTTGGTTTCCCAGACTCTCCAACCTTCAAGAGATTCCAATAATGGGCTTGGTTCCTCCTCTTCAGGAATAATGAGGACCTTTCTTCCTGGTGCTTTGACTTTTGCCAACTTCTTGATGTCAATGCATGATAAATCAGTTACAGAGATGACAATGGACTCCTCGGCTCGTTCGGCCATGTCAATTATATGAGCACAAGCTTCCTCAGCTCCTGATAGATACCATGTTCTTTCTTTTGAAGCTGCTAACATATCATCTCCTAACTGATGAATTGCATCCAAAGTATCAATTGTTGATTTTGTCGGATCTGTAATACCCGAAATTGAAGAAGCTAATTGGTCACGAAGTGCCTTTAAAGCATCTTTTTGCTCAGAAGACCAACGCCTCAAGGATTTCTCAGAGTCATTCCCAAATGATGACAATACTGTATTTCTAGTTTGACGTGACGTAGAAGTCTCTTCATTTACAGTATTCGTAGTTTTCGTCACAGCATTAGTTATCTCAAGATTCTTTGCTGTGATTGCCGCTTGTGCATCTTCCAAGAGTCGAGATGTATCAGTGCTTAATTGAGTCTTAAGATCCAGACCAATCATTTCGAACTTTCGTGATGCATGTTGATTTGCCAAGTCATTACTTTTCTTTAATGACTCCATCAGCTCATCTCGCTCTTCTGTCATAGAAATTGAAACTGCTTCTAGGAAATTCTTAAAGCCCTCAGACATTGACTCTGCAGACCGCTGGCATTCTGTGAATGAAGTACCAAGGTTTCCAGAAATTGCAGAATAATCCTTAGCCATATCTTCAGACACTATAGTTTCCATTTCAGCTATCTCCTCTCCAATTTTCGTAGGTATTTGTACTAAGGAATCATTACCTTTTATCAATGCGGCTGCACAGCTATCCCCAAAATCATTGAGTCTATCGATGACAATACTCTGAGTCTTTTCTAACACTGCCGTAACGATTTCAAGTAGACGATCTGCATCAGAGTTACCACGTTCTTGAATTTCAACGGTAGCATCGATTGCGGATTTCTGCAGACCTTTTTGCATTATTGTCAACTCATTCTTCAGCTTGTTACCATGCGTGTCGAGCGAAGTAGCAACATTACTCATTGTGGAATCAATCCAATCTGATGCCGCATCGAATGCATTTGCCACCTCAGATCTACGAGTTTCGATTGCGGCGAGAATTTCATCTTTGGCAATACTACGTTCTTTTACGCCGCCAGTCTGGTGTTCAGATAATTGTGTCTGGAATCCTTCTATGATTACTGCAGAAGATTTGGAACGTTTTGTAGCAAGTCGATTCATTTTCTTACTTGAGTCGGCAACGAATCTTTGTTTGAAATCTTTCTGTGAGTCAATAAATACCTCAGCGGTAGTTTTTGCTGATGATGCACTTCGACCCAATGACTCCGTAGCAATAGATTTGATATTATCAAGTCTCTCGATGATATTGTCTCTAGCTCCATCAGCTGTTACCTTAAATTCTTGAGATACTTGTTCCATATTCTCAATGAATTGTTTAACGGTGCCAGATTCCAAATCACGAAGATTTTGTTCAGTACTTCTAACAGAATTCTCCAAAGCACCAAGTGTTTCAGACATGCTTTCCGATATCTCAACCCGTTTCTGAACTGAGAGTTCTTCCAAAGCCTTTCGTGCTGTTTCAACAGATGAACCAACCTCTTCAATCTTCAAAGCAAGTTCTGTCGAGTATTCCTGTTGCATTTTCTGAGAGTCTTCTTTCAGGCTTGATACCTCATTCTTTAACGAGGTTCTGAACTCAGAATGAGCTGCTGTGATGATCTCTCGAGCTTCAACAGTCTGACTTGAGAGAAGGCCATAAAAAGTAGCTTCAAGACCCTTTGAAAGGCTCAGAAATTGATTGGTAATGTCTTCAAGACGTTGATGAAATTCATCTCTGATGGCCAGAGTATGCTGTTCAAGGCGGTTTTCTTGCTCAGAGATGCTATTTGCTATCTCCTTTTGTATACGATCAGCTTGTGAGTTAATTGTTGAAACACTTTTCGACATTCTAGAATCTAAGCGGTTTCTCAATCCTTCATAGAGTTCTTTCGCGTCGCGAATCTGTTTCTCTGTGGCTACAGTGAAACTAGTAATGAGTTCATCAAGTCTAGTACCCACGGCCGACTCAAAATCATGTGTTGTTTTCTTGACAGATGTTAGAAGAGACTCATTCTTTGTAGAAGTCGATTTGATAACAGAGTTAAAGGCCGATTTCAACCTGCTATTCATAGCTTCTGAAATAGAGTTAAGTTCAGAAATCTCTGTATCAAGAATGTTAGAAATATCATCGGAAGTACTCGTTAAATTCTTCTCAATTGATGCTATTGTGTTATCTACCCATTTTTCTAAATCAATGTACAAGGTTTTTGCGGTGTCATCACATGCAATCTGTTCTTCTTCGTTCTGATTCTGCAATAGTTCAAGGAGGAGCGACCTCGTTTCACCAAGGTTGTTTTCACACTCTACTCCTAAAGTAGTAGCCAAGGTCTTTAGAGATTCATATTCATCATCGAGAGAGTTATTCACTCGTTCAAGGTGGGATGCAAGTGAGTTTCTCATAACTTCTAGATAATTCGCATCTGTTACTCCGACTTGATTCAACTGAGAGGTCACTGATTGAGACGCAACATCCATAAGACCAGCTACTTCGTCTTTCCATTCGTCCACAATACCTCCAACTGAATCGATTATCTCTATTGCCTCGTCTATTCTACCCTTGGCAAATTCACCGTATTCAGCACTTATCTCACGAGACTGAGTGATGACTTCATTAAGCGATTCTTGCCCGGTGAGATAAGCTTGCTCAAGTTCTGTGTCTAGATTATTGAGTAATTGCGTGATGTCAGCAGAAACTCCATTAATTACTGACAAGCCTGAATCAGATGCATTTGATGCAAGCGAGGTTAAAGTACTGGAGATATTCCTAGCTATTTTCCGAATTGATTCATTTGATTGTGTAAGTGCTTTTGCCAATGCATCCTTAACAACTTCTATCATTTCCTCAGATTTTAATCGGAATTCATCAGCTGAGCTAATTGGTCCTTTTCGTTCCTGTTTTAGCCACTTGTCAAAATCCTTTGCTGATTTAGTCAAATCCTTTCCAAGGGCTACTTGTGCTTTATCTATCTCCGATTGCAGTTCATGCATCTTTGTACCTAGACTGGAATCTAAAGTCGTATCAAGCTGGTTTAATGCTTTTTCAATCTCTTCCGAGAATTTAGCTATAGCACCAGTAGACGTTGTCACAACCTGATCAATTTGAACACGAACAAGGTTTACAATTTCATCCTCGTATTCAGATAATGAATTTCGTATATCATTTAAAGCGCCTTTTTGTTGTTCAACTATAGTTTCGACCACTGCTCCAGAACCTTCGATTCTGGATGTTAGTACCTTATCTGATTCATTTGTTAGACTCTGAACTTGTTTTAAGGCCTCGCCCAATTTATCAGATAAAGCCAGACTTGGTGATAGGGCACGGTATACTGGAACTATACCTTTGATTTCTGAGATCATCCCTTTTGAGACCAGTCTGGAAAGAGCTCGTTTCACTGATGGAAGTTTCTCTCCAGATAGGAGTGCAATTCCTCCAGCAGTCATGTTGCCGCCCAGGAATATTGGAACAATTACCTTTACCTCGACCTCTGTAAGATCAAGGTTCTTCCTGAGAATGGGCACCGTTTTATTAACTATGTCATCACTCATTTACGCATCCCACCGCGTTTTTAGTTTTGAACTGAGTGTCGAGCATCGTCTCATTTCTTGAGTTTTGATACTCTTAGAAACAGTTCCTGAAGATTTTCAGCTTCGAGAGGTGTTGAGTCGGGTGTATAGACAACCTCAACATCAATCTGAGCTTTATCATCCATTTCTTTGTAATGTATTGCATCGAAAGCATCAGCGAAGTCGCTTTTTTGCAAGGTACGAATATTAGCCACATCAACAGCTAAGTAGGTAATCGAAACAATCCACCAGTTTGATGTGATATCTTGAATCGTCGACTCCAATTCATAGTACGATGAAAAGAGTTTACAATATAATTTGAAAACATCAAAGCTAAGAATCCTATCCTTTGTTGGATTCACCGTTACAATCCCACGATGAAAATCAAAACGGAAAAGCAAAGTGTCGCCTGCTACGAGCAATACATTATTCTCTTGAACTTGTGAGAAATTAGACCACTCTTTTTTGAACTTTGTAGTGAAGTGTCTGATTGAACTGACTCCCAATGTAGAGAGAAGATCTTTAATCGGAAGTCTCCTATCAATCATTTTTCGTCCCTTTTTCTCCAATACGTAACGTCGAATTTGCTCAAGATTCTGACTATAACAAAAATTAGGTAGATCTTCTGGTTCAACGCCAATCTCAATCATAGTATTGAGGAAATTTCTGTCCTTGCACGCGGGTCGAGTTGCACAGCGAAGACGATCTTCTTGACACTCTGTGCATTTTGACTCATGCATCTCAATGAATTCTTTCGCCAGTTGCAAGTCAGAGGATTTATCTAAAAGATTGAGTCGTGATGAGAATTGATCATTGTGTTTTTTGAGTTCCATAGATACTACCATCCTTTCATACAGTCAGAGAATTTGGAACATTGAGTTCCAAATGTCATGCGATTATAATCACAAATGACATTTCCAATTGCGCATTTGTGAATAAAAGAAATAAACCTATGCCACTGGAATACCCAAAAAAACATGAAACGATTAGTGATAAGAAATGAATTTATGAACTCTTAGCAATTTCTTTTAATTTACTTGCCCATGATTTGATTTCCTTGTTTAATGTAGCAATATCATTTTCATTAAGTGTCGCTGTAGGAGGATATGACTTGAGTTCGCGTGCTCTCTTTCCAAATTGGAAGAGCACGGGAGTATGACCCTTTATCATTGTAGTCAATTGATCTCGCACATCCTCAAGAGCTTCTGCCATTTCAGTCGCTTCAGTCTGTGGATTTACTAAACCAAGTAAACGATTCATGAGAGCTTCAATAGTCGAAGGAAGATTTGCTTTCGATACGTGTGGCAGTTCTTTTGAAGAATCCTCTTCCGACTCATCAGTAGTCTTCGTGACCTTCTTTCCTGAGGGCTTTGATTCAGAAGATGCATCAGCAAGCGATGTGGATTCCATTATTTTTGTAACCATCTCAGCAGTATCACTAATTTTCTCTATTGATTGATTGTATTTCCGTTCTATATCATCAAGCTGACGTACAATTATGCCGACAATTTCATTGGTTTCTCCAAATTGATTTGAGAGATCTTGCACTTTTTCTTCAATTGTAGATAGACCGGCTATGTATCCTTGAAGGTCGTCTAGTTTCTTTGCTACAACATCAGATTCTGTGAGAGATATTAGAATGTCATCTATTTTCTTAATGATGACCTCGGTTTCCTTCGATTCTACTACATTCTTAATGGATTCCTCCATTCCATCAAGGACCGACGAAATACTCTCTATATTTTTTGAAACACCTTCTGATGAACTCTTTATTTCTTCAACCGTGTCTTTGAGTTCCGAAAGGGTACCCAGTGCACTAAGCTCTTCTTTGATGGTCTCTAATTCATCAGCTATGTTATTGACCCTCTCCACAAGTTCCTTAATTTCAGCGTCATTATCTTTAGCGGCCATTCAATCCCCATCTAATTTTTACCTAATTGGCGGTGTTGCTAATTCGCAGTAATTAGCCTTTCGGGAATGTAATATAATCATAAAAACTCTATCGTGATGTGACTATATATCTAAAAACTTGGCTTCATGCATCCTTGTCACGCACAATTTCTAGACCAGAATCCTCCAAGAGAGGAAATAAGTGCTCCTTGTGCTCAGCATTCATTCCCTTCCAATCTACAATTGCTTTCCTTGTTGTTCCAGTAGTTCGATTCATCATTTGTTTGATGACATCAAGGGTTATGTCATTCAAAGCATATTTTGGAGCGATATGTCCAATCTTGTACTCTTTTTCAAGAACAAGTCTGTTGAATTTACTGGCATAGTGCGTTCCCCCAAATCCAATCACTGCATCAGTTTTCAGTGGTTCATCAATACATTCAACAATGGCAGCACTTACAGCTCGTGCTCCTTCTTTATGTGTCCAATACTCTTCAGTACTTCCAAGCTCGATAAAGACAAGAGGAGTATTCATTGTGGTAGGTCCGTGATGAGTCACTTCAAGAGTGATATCAAAATCCTGAAGATTCCTTTCCACTCGCTCTGAATATAATCGCTTTAATGCAGTAGACACTAATGAGGGTGCAGACATAGATATTTCATTTGGATTTCCACCAAAGAGTGCATCATTTCCTAAATTGCCAGTACTGTGAACAAGAAGCGCAGGTTTACCAGATTCTGCTCGATGACGGGAACAAAAAATGAATGCGTCTGTTTTGAAGTATTTTTCAAGATGCTCACAATAGATCATATCTTGCTCAGTTGTTATGAGTATAGCAGATTTCTTATATTCCAAGATTGGACTGCCTTCAAAGGAATTACCATTGGGACTGAATCCATAATCTTCAACCAATACATCTCTAATGGTCTGACTTGCAGTATCTTTTTTTGAAGTAACTAGAACACGCAATGATATCCTCTTCCAATTAGTCAATAGCACACATAGCTACAAGAGGTTCCAACGAGACCTCAAGTTGAATAGTTATTTTTTCATTGAATGCCTCAAGAATCTCAGATTCAATTCGTGTCTTAAACTCTGCAACTTTAGCAATCTGCCTTTGAAGGTCATCTCTAATCCGCAATAAATCATTCTTGTGATACTCGAGATTTTTCTTTGCCTCGTTTAGATTATTAGCAAGTTGTTCACTTTTAGCATATACATCAGAACCAGCGTATGCATGTCTTTTTTCTTCTATCGACTTGGCTTGATTTTGGAGTTTCTCAAGTTCACCAGTCTTTAGTACCTCAATCTCCTCTACTGCACGCCTTGCCAACCGATCCTTGAGGGATAATCTTCCAGCACCAATTGCTTGTTGAAGGCCTGAGAGACCCTCTAGCAAGCCAGGATAGCCAACCGGTTCTGCAACAATTGCAGAATACGGATCTTCAAAATAATCAACAAGAGCCTTTTGCCCAGCAGGACCAATTCTAACTCCAGTATCAGTTTGAAGGAACTTTTTGACTTGTTTTTTCAACGGATTCATTTTCATTCTTAACAGGGTCGAAACAGATTCAGCCTGACTGTCAAGAGTGAGAAGCTCGCCAACATTTGATGTTTCCTTGAAATCATCGTAGGCTTTTTTGGATACTTCATAATCGTGTGTAGCAGTTTCTATCTTTAAGCGAACTGTCTTAATCTGTTCCTCAAATACCTCTTTGCTGAATGTCAAATCATGGAGTGTGTCTATTCTAGCACCAATTCGTTCTAAATCCTTTACCCAAGAATAATCATAGAGTAGCTTTCCAATCTTTTTCGTTTCTTTTGCTAGCTCTTTCATGTCCACATCAAGACTCTTGATTGTCGTCTTGTATCGTTTATCCATGCGTCGAATCCATCTTGCACCTGCGCCCCACAATTC
This sequence comes from Candidatus Thorarchaeota archaeon, assembly GCA_016839245.1. Next base: position 28,414 of record JAEOUN010000110.1, on the reverse strand, counting down.
TTGAATGAACCGCTGAATTTCACTCTGCATCAATTCAGTACTCTCATAGGTGATTTCTTTATCGACATAGAAATCATCAATGATTTCCTTAAGTTTTAAGCCAAATCTAACGGCAATTCCATCACCTTCATCAGTCTGCTCACCCTCAAATTCATTGACGAGGTGTTCGACATCCTTGAGAGTTCGTTCAACAACTTTGTAGCTACGTTCGGCTTGTTTGATAAACTCACCAGACTTCTTCGCTAGCTGTTTTTTGTACCATTTTTGGAGCTGTTCGACGGTAAGAATAGTCATTATAATAACCTACCAAAATCAATTCAGGTCTTATTAACCTAGTTTATCAACTTTATGAACTATGAGAAAGTGTCCTATAAAATGACCAAGAACCTATCCCGATGTTTATATCAATAAAAAATTCAATACCAACTAGCATAGGTATAGTGATCGCTAATGTCAGAGATCCTTGAAACCGGAAACCGACTTCCGAGGTTGGACATAGCATACGCTGTCGAATGTTCCTCCTGAGGAAAAGGTCGCTTGGGTTTCTATATCAAACGACTTAGTCTAATCAACGCAGAGGGAAAGGAGCAATTACTTCTTCGTAATCCCGCTGATTACAAAGGAGGATTCTGGCTGACCTATCTCAAAGAAGGAGTTGTTCATAAGGTAAGTTCTACAGAGAGCGATTCCATAAGATTGGTGAGTGAGGAATCAGAGTCAGGAAAATTGCACATTGTGCTAAATCACTTTCCTGATGAAAGCACCAATCCAACCCTGCAATTAGATATAGAGATCTGGAGCTATAACTCACCTATCCTGATGGTACGATATAAGATGACAAATCTAAGTAGTGTCCTCATTCGAGATGTAAAGCTCTACAATGTCATGGACTTTGATATTGGAGGACCAACCAGCTACAAGGATGATGTTGGAAAATATGACTCAGAACTGGCGACTTTATTTGCTTGCGATGAAACGCCACTCTGTGTTGCGATAACTTCCAAACCTATTCCTGATGCTTGGGAGATTGAATCGCCAATAAAGCTCAAAATTGATGTAGACCGCCGCGACCTCACAAGGAATATTGAAACTGGACCAAAGGACATTGCCACGGCACTTCAATGGAATCTTGGGGATTATAATCCACGGGATACAAAGTCTGTGGACATTGTTATGACAGCTGCGAACGACCTCGAGGAGGCAAAAGCTCTCATTCCAAAATCATGGAAGCAATTCGATAAGAAGATCCAATGACGCCAATATGTAAAGCACAGCAGTATTGGTCGAGAACAGGGCAGCACTCTGAATCTTCATTCGATTGCTAAAAGAAAAAATTGGGGGCTAAAATAGCCCCCGTAGTTCCACTACTCTTTCATCAAATAGTCTGCCAACATCAATGCCTCAGGTGTCAATCGCGCAGGTTCTCCCTTTGATCTCATGTCACCGCCAGTTAGCAGACCCATCTCTCTTAGAGACCGTAGATTCCATTTTACTGTACTATATGGAATCGAGGAACTACGAGACACTAAGTCTGCTAGGGCAGTCACCGTTAGGTCATGAAACTTTAGCAACCTTTGGCTCTCTTTTAACACAGTTTTTTGTGTAGAGCTTAACCTAGATTCTGCTAATCGCAAAAAGGATGCAACAAGACTTCTAAAACTAGTTGAGACCTTACGGTCACTGGAGAACACATTCACCTCGTGACTGAATTTGACAGTCACCTTTGACGTTTGAGACCCGATATTGATGGGCAGTGGTTTTTGCCTCAGTACCCATTGCGTTTTTCACCTCACTTCTTTGTGGGTCATCTTTAGTAAGATTTGTTTTTACTTAAATCTTGTTAGGCATGCCTTTTTTAAAAAAAGCGTGTTAGAGTAAAAATGACAATAGCTAGATACCTCTGATTATGAAATTCAAAGTTTGTCTAGAGTGGTCCCGTCGCTAATACAATCTGGAACCAGATATTCACCGGACCAGATGTTCTTCCATTAGCATCAACGATCCGCAGAATCCAGACATATTCACTTTCTTGATATACATCCTTTCCAATGCCTGTAAAACGTCCTGTCATACTTCCTTGCGTAGACGTCCCATAGTGGAAGGTGTCCTTGAGTTCTGTCTCATTAAGATCGTGGAATTCTGTCATTGTCATTTGACTAACGGCAAAATTAATGGTGACATTTACTTGACTGCCATATAGATCAATGACTCGACCAGATAACGTTGGATATAATGGCTCTGTCTGAGATCGTTCTTCTCCAATGAACGAACCATATATCCACTCGCCAATATTGACAGATTCACCACCAACGGGACTTTCATATGCCACGATCAGTGACTCCTCTTGACGTGCATGAGTATATCCATATGATGCAAAGGAAGTGAGAATTACTGCAACCATAATCACAGTAATTGCTTTTCTTCTTCTTTCTTTTAGGCACCTTATGGATTCTTGGAGATTATCTGTTGAAACTGAAGCAGTTGATTGTTTCATAGATATACCTGTCTCAATCCATTCATCACTTGTTCTCAGATCCAACCAGCGTTGTTTGTTTTCAATAAACATCTTTTTTGAACCATAATAGCCTGTCATCATTAGAAAGGATAGAACAATAACTGGAACGACCAAGTTAACTAATTCAAATGAAACACCTACATAAGCAGTCATTGAAAATGATCCATAAGCACCAGTAGAAATAAAGAGAAGAGCCAAAAAGAGGTGGGCCGGGGCAAAAAATGCGATTTCAGGATACCTTGAAGGATTTCCAGGAAATCCTGTAAGGATAAGAATAATGAATGAAACACTAAGTCCAACCAAGAGAGACAGCTTGACACTATCAAGAGAAAGAGCAAGCAGTGCATAAATTGGTGATATCAGCAGAGTGAGTAGAAGTGAAACAAAGAGGAGCTGCGGCAGGAATTGAAAGATCGCTAAGTCTAATTCAATATTAACAAAGCCAATTGCGAAACAGACAAGACACACAGCTAGAGTAGTTATCAACATCAGGATTATGAAAGAGAGAAAAACAATGGAAAATCTGACTTGACTTCCAGAACTCATTTTCTTTGCGATATTGTTCTGTATTTCTTTTGAACATAGGAACAGCGATGCTCCAACTGCAGATAAGAATCCAGTAGCAACTGTCCAGCACACATTATCAGCAATACTAAACAAAGTTTGCAGCATTTCGTTACTAGAGTAGTTCTTAGGAAGTGATAAGATGCTAGTAGTACCAACTACCAGTAGAAACGATATGATAAGTGCTTTTTGGGGTAACACCGATAGATTCTCTTTTAACCAAGATTTTCCACGAAACACTTAATCCCCTCAATTTTTAAAAAACATACAATTCATTTTAAGCTATCGTAGACTTTATGGATAATCCAGAGAACTCGGTTTTAAACAACTGTTATTCCATGTCAGGCATCTCAAGACCAAGGTTTTTGAGCCTGGCAAATCCCTGACTGAACAGACTCATATGATGGCGGATGCTTTCCTCACTATCTGCCAGATCAGATAGATAGCCAACAATTTCATCAAGGCCTCCTTCCTCATACTCATCTTTCATACTACTTATTGTATCACTCATAGCAAGCATGTCAGATTCAATCACTTGGCTAAGGTCAATCATTGATTGCACAACCTCTCGGGCATCAGGGTCCGGCATATATGGAAGAAAGTCTTCAAAGGCCACAGTAACTCCTCGGCACATATCGATTCGACCAGGTATAATATCATCAACCATTGAACTCATCCAACTTACCCTCTCAACATGCATAAGGTCTCTCAGATTCTCCAAAGAGAAGTAACCAGTATAGGGGCCAAACTCAGAGGACTCGTAGAAGATCCACTCATCAAAAGCTTTCAGAACTCGTTGCCATCCCAACTCAGATTCCGACATGATGCCACCACATTTCTTTGTAACCAATTGAGGTTATAAACTAACGCGGTTATTGACAAATTACAATGAGAAACAAATCTACACAGGAAATCATCAGAATATTGGAACGGACTAAGGAGAAAGGAATCCTTTCCGATTTCACGGATTTAGATAGAGATCATCTTTGTTCATTATATTTGGTTCGAAATAGTGATGGAACCTATACTCTTAGCAGAGAGAGGCGAATCGACTTGGCAATGGAGGTAGTCGAACAAGGAGTAGATGTTGCACAAGTTGTAGAGTTGTTGACTTGGAAAGACTTCGAAGGCTTAATTGCTGGAATTCTTGTGGAGAATGGTTTCAAATGTACAGAGAGCTTTCGGAGAAGAGGGACTGCTTTGATTCAAGGCATGGAAATAGATGTAATTGGAATCAGGGGAAGATTGGGTCTCTCTATTGATGCAAAGATGTGGAGTATTCGAGGAGGCAAAAAGACTGCATTGCAGACTGCTGCAGAGAAGCAGAAAGAGAGGACGTTAAGACTTACAAATCAACTCAGACGCTTATCACAGAAGATAGGAACGATAAGAGATGGACAGTATGAGTTCATTCCAATTATAGTGACTTGGTTGGTTGAGGAGGTTGAGATCCACGAGGGAGTACCAATTGTTCCCGTCTTCAAGTTCAATTCATTCATTCTCAACTTCGAGCAATACCAAGATCTAATGGTTTCGTATCTGGGCCAATTGTAAATTTCCATTTCAAAATGTAGAAAGAACATTGCTTATTGTATCCATGAGCAAGATACTGATAAAATCAGATGGCTTTGATGTTCTCACGTCACGGATTGCTGGATAAGTACTAAGATTGTCACGTATTGCTAAAGAGAGAGAAACAACCCGCGTTTCAGCGCTATTTGTAGGATTATTTTCGTAAGAGATTGCGGCCTCTTGAAGTTGAGCGATTATAGGTCGAAGTAGGTCATTAGTGATAGACTCAGGATGCAGAGAAGCTTCTCCAGCACCGCATGACGGACCTTCACCTTCGAAGTTACCATGTACAATGATAATAATGCGTTGGTCATTATTATTGGGATCAAGCCAGTTGTTGAAGAAGGAATTCAATTGATAGGTTTCGTCATCAGCATCTGTATACTTAGAGATATAACCCCCTAGCGTCTGGATTGCCATCGGAACACCATTTGGAGTGATTGGGGGTTGAACACGAGAATCTGAGCAGATTAGAATTAATGTGTTTGAATCCACTGGTTCAGGACGTTTTACCAATGATAAAAGCCAATTCTCAATTTCATAGTTACGACCTTTTCCATGAACAATAATACGGACAGAGCCAGCTTCATAATTCACACGAAATGCAAGAATTGGTATCCCGCTGAGGTCCGGGTGGTCACGGATGCTTGCAATAGATGAACGAATGACATCATCCTGTTCGTCTTGCTCAAAGGTGAGAATGACTCCACGTTTATCTGGAAATCTTTTATTGTATGCAGCAGGGCCAGTAAATAGAATCTGAGATCTTTGTGGAGGAAGTAAAGGCATTCTAGGAACGCGAGTTCCATGAAAAACATCACCCATTTTCATTCCGAATAGCTGTAAATCCTGTGAGCTTCTGTTAATTGGAGAAATCAACAAGAAGCGTGGAGCTTGTCCCTGTGTGGCAGCTTCCATTCGTGCTAAAAAATCAGGGTCTTGCTTCCGCTCAACTGAGAGTTTTTCAGCAAGTTCTACAAGCTTATTGATCATTAAACCTAGATACACTCCACTTCAGTCTACTGTTTATCTAAATCGAGAGAACCTACTTAATGGTTATCTTGAATACATGTAGATAGTTCTTTTAATGAATTTGAGTTTGTGAAATATAAGATAATCAAGGTGTTCGATTATGGTTAGCCGCTTGTTTGGAGTAGTATATCACGAGAATGTCAATAATTGGGCTACTGCAGGAATAATAGATGCAATAAAAGCAAAGGGACATGAACCCAAACCTTTCCGACTTCCAGACATTTCAGCTCAGATCCCAAACAAGTTCACATATCTAGATGAGGAAGATATCACACATATGGATGGTGCCGTAGTAAGAACTATTGGATTTGGAACAGGTGATCAAATTACATATAGAATAAGTCTACTCGAGCATTTTGAAGATGCTGGAATTTATGTAATGAATCCAGCATATGCATTTAGAAGAGCAAAAGACAAGTATGCAACTCTAACTGCTCTGAATAAAGCCGGAATTCGAGTTCCTAGAACGTACGTAGGAGAGAATTTAGAATCAGCCATTAATTTTGTTGAAGAAGTAGGAGATGTAATTATCAAACCATTAATCGGTGCAAGAGGGATGGGAGCAATACGTGCAGAGCATAAAGAACTCACATATCGAGCTATGAAATTCATCCACCAACTTGGACAAGTCCTCTATGTTCAAGAGATGGTTAAGAAACCAGATAGAGACATCAGAGCATTTGTTATAGGTGGAAAATTGGTCGGAGCGATGTACAGGTATTTGCCAAAGGGAATAGAGGGAGAATGGCGAACGAATGTCCATGGGGGAGGAGAAGCTGAACTCACTACATTATCATCTGAATATGAAGAATGTGCGATTAGGAGTGCAGAAGTCCTCGGACTTGACTATACTGGGGTAGATATTATCGAGTCACCAGAAGGTCCTTGTGTGATAGAAACCAATGCAGCACCATCATGGAGTGCACTATCGAGAGTCACTGGTCTAGATATCGCAGGATTGATTGTTGATAGACTCATCGAACAATCATCAAGATGAGGTTGACCAATTACCTATTGCATACTACCAATTATAGTTGCAACCTCGTCCTGAGACAAAATCTTGAACTTCTTGTCTGTCGTGTTTATCATTCCAATTTCAACGGTCTTTGCTCTCTCAGAAGCTTCAATTGAGGCAATATCCTCCGATCTAAAGAGACCTTTCAAAGCTAAGTCTAAAGCAGCATCTAACTTGATGTTTTCCTTGTAGTTTTCACCAAAGAAATCACGGACTACATCGGCCTCTTTGCCAATTGCAGCCGCTTTCCAACCCCAGAATGAACCAGAGGGATCAGTAGTATAGAGTTGAGGTCCGTGAAAATCAACACCAGCCAAGATTAATGACACCCCAAATGGACGAACTCCACCATATTGCGTATGTATCTGTTTTGTATCACAGATATTTACAACTAGGGACTGCACTGATATTGGTTCATCATAGCTGAGCCTGTTTATTTGAGCCTGGACACGAGCTTGATCAATAAGCTTTCGAGCATCAGCATGTAGACCAGCTATTGCTGTACCAACATGTTCATCGATAAGTAATATCTTTTTGAGAGTATCAAGATCAGCTAATGCATGAGGAGACCTTTTCTCGCCAGCTAACACAACACCATCGACTGCCTTGACTCCGACAGCAAGTGGTCCATGGCGTACAGCCTCTGTTGCATATTCTACTTGGTAGAGCCTTCCTTCAGGACTAAAGACGGTGATTGCACGGTCATAGCCCATAGATTGTGTTGGAAACATGATAAGACAACACTCCAGCAGATAAACACCTAGTATCTGGCGTGGTCAGATAAACGTCAATCCGACGACGTTTAAAAGCTTGTCTGTGTGTTTATTCTTGAGATTATCGCCATTCCAATTTAAGATTGATTCCATCTGGAATGCTTTCTAGTACAGAATCTAATTCAGAGATATCAGGTTCTTCGAAACCGACAATCTCAGTGGCTCGAGTTCCTGATGATTTTATAAAATTCTGAACTAGATAATTTCCAGAAAAACCAATTTGCTTCAGTATTTTGGCTATTGCTAGTATCTCCTTAGCATTCATCAATTTTCCAACATATGTGGTGCGGGGCCAGAAGTCGACGTTGGAGTTCATGATAAGATGAATACTTTTCAAAATCCTGGGCCAAGGATTCGTCTGTACTCTAGTTATCTCAGTATATCTTTCCGGGACTGATTTAATATCAAACCAGACTGAATCGAGATATTGAAGACTTTTCTCAAGTATATCAGGAACGGTTCCCTGAGTGTTGAGGTTGATATATTTTGCACCATCTTCACGGAGTGCTTGGAGAAGTTTGGGTAGATCTTTGTGAATAGTTGGTTCTCCACCAGTGATACAATAGCCATCAGTGAGATTTCCATGTACCCAAGTAATAATTTCACTGATAGAGAGTTCACTTCCAGATTCGAGTGGAATGATTTCAGCATTTTGACAATAACTGCAATCCATATTGCAGCCTGCAGTAAAGATGACAGTAACCGGGATCTTTGGAACATCTACAAGACTAATATCAATCACTGAAGCAATTCGCATGATAATTCAGACCCAATTTTCATAACAGCATTCTATGTTATAATTTCACCCCATATACAAGCGAGTTTAACATAGGAGTGACCCAATATTCTTAGGGAATTATTAGGACTTTTATTGGAAAACTGACAAGTGTATATAACGGGGACCAGATAAAATGGATAGCCGCTGTGTTTCTAGAACAGAGATATTAAGAAACACGTTGTTTCACATACAAGTGAAACAATGTCAATACATTGATGATTTTCCTGAAGCTGTAGCCTTGGTTTTAGATACGGCAATTGAAGAAGATGGCATAAAGGAATATGAAACTGTAAAGAGAAGATTATATCGTATCAAGACCAACTTTTTCAAAATAAATAATATCAAGAAAAAAGACTTCTTTGAAGGATTATATTTACGAATACAAAATAAGATCTGATGGATCAATTCAATGGTTCTCTGCTTTGCGAAGTGTCACAATGAACTTTGATCCTTCGTTTGGTGTCTCAGGTATTCGGTCAACAATATCGATAGATCCACCATACTTTCGGATCATCTGATGAACTAATTTTAATCCAACACCAGCACCATATTTTCGCTCAGTGAAGAGATTCTGTTTACTTGCATCGCTTAATCCAGGTCCATTATCAGCCACTGAGAGAATAACTGAATGCCCTTTTGTTCGAACTCCAATCCAGACATCTTTATTCTCGGTAGGATTATGTCGAGCAGCATTTTCTAATAAGTTCCAGACAAGCTCACCCAATAGAACATCAGCTTGCACCATCGTTGCCTTTCTTGATCCTTCTCGATGAATTCTTGCATTATAGACCCTTTCAAGGACTAAGGTTTTTTCTTCTACGACTTGATTGAGATCAATTTCTGAGTGTGGAATTTGTCTAATCTGCCCACCTCGTTTTACTTTAGTTATCAATCGATTACAGCGGTCAACAGCATCAAGGATATCTTGTCGTGCGTCATCAATATATGATGCAGGAACTTCTTCTTCTAATAGTCCAGTACTGGTCATTATGACCTGCAGTTGATTGGCAATATCATGCGATAGCAAATCAAGACAGAATTGTACTGTTTCTTCAGCATTTTTCTGTGCACTAATTTCAGTGACAATAGCAAATGTACCAATGAACCCACCAAATCTATTGACCAATGGTGTTGCGGATACAATTGTTGGTATCTTCTCACCTGTTGAGCTTGTCCAGTTGAGTTCGTATTTTTCAGATATTCCGCTTTTTCGTTGCTCAGTCTTTTGATTGATTGTTTCATCGTCAAGTTCTGGTGCTAAGGTATTCCAAGGTTTACCAAGTATCTCATCAGGACTATAATTTAGCATTTTACAAAATGCATCATTTGCATAGGTCAATATCCCCTCTGCATTATCAATCACTAAGCCATCATTCATAGTTTCCACAAGGATACGATAACGCTTCTGAGATTCCTCCAACAACTGCTGAGCATGTTCAATCTGTGTGATATCAAGGAGATTAGCGATAGTTCGAATTTTACCATCAGAGCAGTTTATTACATCAGCTCGTCCTTCTACTAATCGTTCATCTCCATCCTTTCTAATGATGTGAAAGGGATATGTTTCGGGAACCTTTTTGCCTGTCCGTCGTCTTTGATATCTTTCTGCAACAGTCTCGAGTGAATCCTTCTGAATGAATTTCCTGAAATCATTTCCAATGAGGTCCTGATGGGTACCTCCAAAAATTTTAGCTGCCTGTTCATTTACAAATTCAATAGTGAAGTCTTCTCCAATTATGGTAATGCCACTATAGGAGTGCTGAATTATCGTATTTATCAAATTATTATCAATGGGAATTACTTCTTGTAGCCAATCGACTGAATCCTTTGAAGCCTTCTTTTTGGTAGTACTTCCCTTTTTGGTTGGCATTAGTTGCTCAGACTCCAAACACTCACTTTGAATTTGCCCATGTGTGATAAAGTATGTTGTATTACTTGTTTGATTCCGAGAAGTAACCTCATAAGATTATCTCAAACTTCTCCTTCAATTTCAAGGAATCTTTCCATTCTATTGCCAATATTCCACAAAATTCGAATATAACTAGATGTGATGAACTGGAAAGACAGTTTCTCTTATTCGTGAAACATTCTTGCGTACCTCATCCCACGTTTCTTCATCATCATCAAAGGGAGGAACCTGAGCTGGTGGAGAGTATGGATGTCCAGTTAATACTGTCATGACTGTACCAAAACCCCACTTGAGAGAATCGGGATGGTATCCACCTCCAGTCAAAACACCTAAACGTCCTTGGCTGTACTGATGTGCAGCTTCGTGGATATATGACGAAGTATACTGTATCATATCAGTTGTGATCGTCATATGTGCCAGACGATCCAAGTAATGTGCATCGAATCCTGGAATATACAAAATGAACTCGGGCTTGAATGAAGTCACGATAGGAGGAACAATTTCATCAAAAGCATAACGATAGACAGCATCTCCAGAATCCATTGGAAAGTGCATATTGATATTATAGCCACGCCCGGCCCCTTCACCGATATCATCAATAAAACCGTCATGAGGATAAATCCATTCAGGGTCTTCGTGAAATGAGATTTGCATGACTTCTGGATCATCATAAAAATAAGTCTGTGTCCCGTTTCCATGATGAACATCAAAATCAGCAATTAGAATTCGTTTTATTCCATGTTGCTTTAGTTCAAAGACGGAAGCTGCAACGTCATTGAAAATACAAAAACCGCCACCTGCATGATATTTTGCATGATGAAATCCGCCAGTGGGAGATATGAAATGTTCAACGAGTCCCGAGAGTACGGCTTTGGTTCCAGTGACTGAAGCTCCTGACACGATTCGAGCATTGAAATAGATACCCTTGAAACCAGGAGTGTCTATATCAATATCACCTTCTCCAGACTCGGAAATCGCTCTAACTCTTGCAATATATTCATCAGAATGAATAGATTGTAAAAGTTCCTCTGATAGAAGTTGGGGTTCTAGAATGGATACATTTGATTGATCAAGGAATTTTTGCTCTTTTATGAAATCATGAATCATCTTAAACCGACCAATTTGAATTGGATGTTTTCTTCCAAAGTCAAATGTTTCGAGAAGAAAACTCCAAAGAAAGCCAACTTTACAGGATTGATACTGAGTCATTAGTTATCTTATCATCGGTGCAAACTTATATTGCTATGCAACAAACAAAATGTGGTTGGATATGAAAAGTGAAAATACGTTCGGTTGCAAGCGTACCTGTTTCTGCTAATGTATATTCGGTTTATATCCGACAGAAAAAGGATGCGAGTGCACAGATATTCTCCCTTGATTATGGAGATAGGATGAGAGTATTTGATGCAAAAGGTTCACTACGAAGCACTCGTAAATGGAGCAGTAAGGTTCGGTGCATCGCTGTTGCAGATATCGAAGGCGAAGGAAAAGATGCACTCATAGGTGGTGTAGGAAAGAAGGTTCTTGTAGTGGACCATCGTGGGAGTACTGTCTGGAATATCAGACTTGAGAGTGATATTATTGCGTGCGATGCACGAGATATAGATGGTGATGATGCGGCCGAGGTAGTTGTCGCCCTTCAAAACAATAGAGTAATTCTATATAATAATGACAGAGATGCAATCTTTACTAGAAATACTATCGAGCCGATTGCAGACATATGGCTTGAAGATATCACAAGTGATGGAGAATTAGAGGTTGTTATAGCAGATAAAACCGGGAAGATCACAATCTTGACATCAGATGGTTATCATCTACGTGAACTCCAACTTGGCGAGAAAATCTCTGTTTTTGCAATATTATCTTATGGAGAAAGAAAGTTATTTGTTTCAGGAGATTTATCATCCACCCTGAGGATTTGGGACATAGATGGGAATGAAGTAGATCGTCTTGATGTCGGAAATGTTCCACGAGCAATAGCAACTGGAGTACCTGATGAGATATCAGATGTAGCTTACCTAGTGGTTAGTACTAAAGATCGTAAACTGGGTTTTTGGGAAGTGGAGCAGACTGGAAAAGTATCAAAAACAGAAAAAGTCATCCTTCAACAAATAGGTTCTACAAAAGAAGTCGTCTATCGTAGAGCGGTAAAGTGTGGTAATTGTGGTGCTCCAACATCACCGGAAGCAGCAGTATGCCAATCCTGTGGAGCTAAACTTGAGATGATGGATGAGTATGTAATTGAAGAATATATCCAAGAGAGTATAGACTCTATAACACATAAGCATCAACAAATCAAACTCAAAGATCTTGACAGAATTTTACGACGGACTTTGCCAAGACCTACTGCGTATAATCTTCGTCGTAGTCTGCAGACAATGATCAAAGGAGATTACTTTGAAGGACACCTTGATGGTAGTACCTTCGTTAGAACAGAACCTAAGAAGAAACAGAAATTTAGGAAAATAGAAGAGAACGATGTCAAATCCATTAAATCTAGTCTGTTAGAACTTCTACGAGGTACGGACAGCATCAGTATAGGTAGAATAGAACGAGATACGGGTATCGATAGGATTCTCCTTCGAAGAACGCTCATAATTCTATTGGGTGAGGGAATTATTCAAGGCACATTGGAAGGTGATCTGTTTATTCTTGATGAGAAGATGAACTCTCAATTCTTTGCAGAAAAAATGATTGAAGAGCTGAGAGAATTAGCAAATTAGAAGAATCAAAAAAAGAAAGACAAAATCATATTAAAAAGGGAGAAACGAAGAACATGGAGATTTCAAAGCGAATAGTGTATACATTCATCGTTGTGGCTTTAGTACCAATGCTTGTTATTTCAGCTCTATCAATTGGTGAGATATACTCAGTATCTAACGCAAACGCATCAGATGCGGCAACAGCTCTTAAAGCGGAAGAATTAGCGAACCTTCAAAGAATATCGAATGATACCGCTCTATACATCAGTGAGAGATGGCAGAGCTATGTTGATGGAATATACATGATGGAGCAGTATTGTGAAGATCTATTCAATGGACGGATTTCAGCCACAGCACAATACAACTACTATTGGGATTTGTCTGAAGAACCAAGGTGGTATACACATCTCGTTAGCACGTTTGAAACCGACGACTCTATTGTTGAAGCATATGGATCGGATACAATATCATTCGAGTATGATTGTTACTACATGCCACGTTTTGCTTGGCAGAATGACGATCCTCACGATTTCTCCACTTTAACACAAAACGCAGTTGATTATTCTTCAAACATGATCAATGTTTTTCGAGCACTTCATGAAATGAATTCAGATTTCAGATGGCTCTACATGGGTTTCGATTTGGAAGTGTCAGATCAACATCTATTCAGAAACTATCCCTTTGATAATCTGATTTATTTCCAACAAGATGAAGATGGAAATTCTGTACCAGCAAGCAAGGATTATGATCCAAACAACGAGACCTGGTACACAAATGTGGCTACGGCATCGCCTTCGAATGATAATGTTATTTTCACCGCACCTTATGTGGATCCATCCGTGGGTCTTGTAATATCAATGGGCAGACCAGTCAGATTCGATACTAATGGGTCACTTATTGGAGTTGTATCAGCAGATGTAACAATGGCAACTGTGTTAGACAAAGTTTTGAGTCTTGAAATAACGGATAATGGTTATGCATTTCTCCTTGATGATTCGGGAAATGTTGTAGCACATAAAGATCAATCATTAGAAGAAGAAGTATCTTCAATTCAATTCCTTGAGTTTGGCTCCACTTCCAGCAATGAAGCTATAACATTCACAGATATACTGACAACGGAAATCTTGATACAAGATTCAGGATTAATTGAATATCAGAAGGATGGCAAAAAATGGCACATGGCATTTGAAAAAGTGGAGGGAACAGACTATATTCTTGCAGTTGTTGTACCGGATTCTGATGTTGTAGCGCCAGCTACAAATATTCTCAATCTTGTTGCAACCAGAACACTCATACTTACAACAGCACTTGGAGGGATTCTCATTGTTGTTGCAGCAGTTGTGACAGTAGTTTCATCACGACGAGGAAGAGCCGTCGTTGAGCCAATTAGAGAAATGACGCGTCTTGTGGAAAAGATGTCGAAACAAGACTTCACGAGAGGAGTGTCAACCGCAGGGGCGATGTATGAAGAAGTAGGTACAACTGTAGATGCATTACTTAGTTTCCAAGAGGCTTGTCGATTTGGAAATCAGGCATTCATTCGTGGAGACCTGAGAAGAGCTCTAGCCAACTATCAGAATCTGCTAGAAATCAGCCAAAGACTGCAGATAGATACAGGAGAACAGACCATGCTTCTGAATATCGGTAATGTGTATCGTCAACGTGGAGATACAATGAATGCCATGGATCATTACAATAGGTCTCTAGAGATTTCAAAAGAGATGCTTGAAGAGGCGAAAAAGGAAGGTGCAAATGAGAAAGATGCCATGTTACGAATCGCTTCAACCTATCATAATATGGCACTCATCGAGATGGACCGTGGTAATACTGACAAGGCCATGGACCTTCTTGAGGATGCACATGCAATCGATTTGTCATTAAAAAATCAGTATGGCCAAGCTCGAAGACTTGATGCTATGGGACTAGTCTATATGAGAGATGGAAGATATAGCCAAGCTCAATCCAAGTATAATGAAGCAAAAGATGTTGCAGAGTCAATTGGGTATGAGAGAAGTCTTGCATACATACAATATCATGAGGCTGAACTCTATCAGGTACAAGGAAAATGGAGAAAGGCCGAGGAATCTTACAACGAATCAATCAAATTTGGACAAGATACTGATGAGATGTGGCTAGTTGTCTTCGCAATGCAACGACTAGCAGATGTTCTTGATGAATTGAACAAGCCAAGCCATGAAGTTAGGAGAAAGGCTGAGAAATTAAAAAGATCAATTATGTTCAAAAAGAGTGTTACATTTGTGATAGATTACTCTGGTAGTATGCAAGCTCAACAGAGGATTAAAGCTGCGGTCAGTGGTGCAAAAGAAATCCTTCACAGCCAAGTGAATCCTCAAGATGCGGTCTCTATTATCATTTTCAATTCCTCATATAGAGAGATCTTACCTCTCACCATTAAGGGAGAACGTGAAGATGAGGAAAGCCCCATTATTCGAGCTCTTGATTCACTCAAATATCCAAATTATGCAACAGCATTCTATGATGCTCTTGGAAGAGCACTTGAAGAGTTGAACAAGATTGAATCTAGTGAGCATAGATGGATTATCGCCCTCACTGATGGTCAGGATAACAGCTCAGATACATATTCACTTGATGCTCTAGAAGGGATATTCACAGAAAAAGATAGAATTCGGCATAATAGACCCTTAACAATTGAGGGATTTATTCGGGATAATCATCTCGATGTCAATCTAATTGTAATAGGCGTTGGTCAAGAGTTGAAGTCAGTCGTGGACACAAGGAAGAGACTGCGATCACCAGTTACAGGACGAAAAATGACAACAGAAGAACTCCTCCATTCTATTTGTGATAGCATACCACAAGGTCAGTATCTTTCGGTTGTTGATAGTATTGATGTTCGAACGGACATCGAAGGAGCTTTCGAAAAGATTGGAGTAATGATGGCGCAACTCGAAGTAGGAGGTACAACTGTAGATTACTAGGAGGTAAAAATAATGGCACAATCAATACAAACCAAGAAGAAGGGTAAGTTCAGAACAAATGTGATTATTACTTTCCTAGTCATATCCTTTATATCACTCACAATTACAGGTCTTGTTTCTATGACTTTTGTGGATGTCATTGGTGGATTCACGAAAGATCAGAGCTCATTAGCCTTACAGACTCAAGTCCAAGAGAATATGGAGGAAACTGCACAGAAGACTGCCTTGGTAATCAATGAGAAGCTATCTGGTGCTCAAGGAATGATTGAAGCGGCAGCTCAAGAGCTTGAAACATTATTTGATACGGATTCGACATATGCGTATAGAGAAGTCTACTATGATTTACTCTTTGAAAACGATACAATAGCTCCAGCGCCTAGTGATAATCATTACGAGGACAATTATGGTTTGAATGTATCATGGACATATAGTAGTTGGTTCATCAGAGGATATGACTCGACGGATTATACAGATTACGAAACTTCCAACGGAGATAAGCTGGGTCGTGTTTCCAATATGGATTATATCTTCAAAGCAATTCATGACCAGCTTGACTTTCGTTGGTTGTATATTGCATTTGTAGATGATGGATTGTTCATTAATTACCCAGGAAGTATCTTGAGTAGTACAAATGATGTAGAGCGTCTCGCAGATACTTATGACCCAAGATTAGAGGATTGGTATACAACAATTGCAACCGGAACAGGGGATACTATATTTGTAGATCCGTATTATGATGAGTTTGATAATGTTCTTTTGATATCTATTGGAAAACTTGTGTATAGTAATGGTCTTCCTCTTGCAGTTATTTCAGGTGATATCACAATTCAGGACATCCAGCAAAAAGTCATTGACATTAAAGTCCTAGACAGTGGCTATGCCTTTCTACTGAATTCAGAAGGGAATATTGTAGCGCATCCAGAACTGGATGATACAGATTATTTCTCTGGATTGCCCTATCTTCTTGACATAGAAGCAGATCCGACGAGTAGTGACCCATTAACTGAAACTGATATGAGTAGTATCAGAGAAGTTGGGGAACAACTCTCAGGTGCACTTAGATATACAAGAAATGGAAATGAGAGTATCTTGGTATATACTCCTGTTGGAAAGGGAGGATATATCTGTGTAATCTCTGTGCCACTTGCTGAGGTCTTGGAAGCAATTCCACCTCTTGAAGCTAGAATTGTTGAGGCAAACACACAAGCTGCAACATTTATTCTCTTTATCACGATAGGAGGTATTATCATTGCGGGTCTGGTTGCAGTTTCAGTTGCCAACACAGTAACTCGACCACTGCAATATTTGATGGACTTGGCAACTAGAAATGTTGCTGCTAGAATCAGAGAACAACCACTGGATACAGATGATCTCCAAGTGGACCAATCGTATATCTCAAAAGATGATGAGATTGGTGAATTAGCTAGAGCTTTCCAAGGAATGCTTGATACAATAAGAGAGGACGAAGAGTAGTCCTCTCCCTCTCATAGAAAAGAGGGGAATTATAAGATGGATGAAAAATGGTCAATTGAAAAAACGAAGATAGTATACGGGCTTGCTAGAAATGACCTTCATTTTCTTGATATCACAAAGAATGGAGACCTTTGTATTCGCTTACTCGACAAGAGTATCTCTGTTAAAGAGATTGTAGAGAGAATAAAGACTGCAAATGGACATTTTCCTGGATACGCATCATCGTTCACTCTCAGAATCCCTCAACTCATTACATATCAGATCAGGAAATTAAAATCCTCGTTTGAAAGAGTCTTTGGAGAGCTGCAGTATCATGGGAAATTCATCGGGATCTATCCGGTAAAGGTGAATCAGAGGAGTGATTACGTAACAGCAGTGATTCGTTCAGATTCTGAATATGGCTTAGAAGCAGGTACAAAAGCTGAATTACTTCTCATTAAATCTGTCATTAAGAATGAAAGACATCGAAGAATTATCTGCAATGGAGCAAAAGATCCAGATTATCTTCGGTTGATTCAACAGTGTAATGAGGAAGGTTACAGAGTAGCAATCTCAATTGAATCACTACATGAAGCCCAGCTAATCGTTGATCTTTTCACACCGGGAACCACAGAATTAGTGCTTAGAATCAAGCCATATCTTGAAGTTGAGGGGCATTGGTCTCATTCAACAGGACGTAATTCCAAGTTTGGTCTAAGTATCCATGATTTGTTTAATGTGGTTGACCTTCTCAATCGAACAGAGTTTGCCTCCGCCGTTTACACAATTTTAGGACATGCAGGTTCTCAGATCACTGATTTGGATTCTTTTACAAGATTTGGCAAGTTCTTAACGAGTATCTATGTCGAATTAAGAAATAAAGGTTTGACGAACTTGAAGAATATTGACTTTGGTGGAGGGCTCGCAATCGATTACACGGGTGAAAACGCTCCAGATTTAATGTATCAATATGCGTTCAAGCTTGTCAATGGAGTAAAGGAATATCTCAAAGATTGTGAGAAAAACCATCCACCGCCAAACATAATGATTGAAGCAGGCAGAGGAATTACGGCCCTAGCCGCATTAATCATAGTTGAAGCAATAGAAGTAAGGTCAGTCTTCCCCACACTCCTTGAAAAGTACCAGGTGGAACCTTCAAGAGAGAAAATGAATGATTATTTGAATAGAATCAATAACGTGACTACACCAAAAGAGTTACTCATAATTTGGAAGGAGTTCCATTCCTATTTTGGAGGTATGACTCTCACTGGATTAGAAGCAATTCATGAGAAAGAAATGATTGTTGGAAGGTTGGAACAAGCAAGTAGGCAAAGACTCACACAATTGGATCTTAGCTCCGTTCAAAGCCTTGAGGATTTGAGTGTCGTTTGGTATCCTGAACATATCGCAATTGGCAACTTCAGCGTATTCAATAGTGTTGCAGATTATGTATTAGTAGACCAGTATTTCCCTATCATTCCAACATCAAATCTTCACATCCATCCAGAAACAACAGTTCGTCTTGTAGATATCACTTGCGACTCTGATGGCGATATTACTCACTTCTACAGGCAACGCTCAGAGGAGGTGTTGTTTACGAAAGATAATAGACCACTGACTCTGCCAAAAGGCATGATGATAGATGGCATTCCAGTTGGAAACCTAAATGATGTGCCAGGATCACATTTCGTAATCGCCCTCGCAGGTGCATACCAAGATGCGATTGAGATGGACCACAATTTACTTGGTGACCTTCCTGATGTTGAGTTAGCTTTGAAGGATGATAACACATGGAGTATCTCTTGGATAACCGGCGCTGAATCTATTGAAGAACTCCTAAAAGATGTAGGATATGCAGATATTGATGTAGATGAAGATCCCTATATGTCAGACTAAGTGATAGTTCAAAGAAAGAGTAGATGTGTTTACTAATGGATAAGAAGACTCAAGAAAAATTCGACAAGGTTAGACGCAAGTTAGCAGGAAAGAAGGTTTTAATTGCATTTAGTGGGGGCGTTGACAGTACAGTCTTGGGTAACATAGCAAAAGAAGTTGCCCTGAGGACAGTATTGCTTACAATTTCAAGCCAAACCGTTCCGCAGAGTGAGCAGGATGATGCTGAGAAGATAGCAAAAGAAATGAATATGGAATTAATCACAAGAGATTTTGATTGGCTCTCGGAAAAACGATTGAATGAGAATTCAATAGATAGATGTTATGCTTGTAAAAAAATACTAGCAAAAATATGGGTAAATGTTGCACACGAACTAGGTTTTGATGTTGTGGTTGAGGGAACAACCGTAAGTGAGGTTCAAGGGTACCGACCAGGGATTAAGGCGCTAGAGGATTCAGAAGTAATATCACCATTTCTTGAAGCAGGCTTGACAAAAGAAGAACTTCGAGAATATGCACGTGAAAGAGGACTCTCAGTTGCAGAGAAGTCTTCGATGGCATGCCTTGCGACAAGATTTCCCTATGGGACCAAAATTGACTACAATCGTTTGAAAATGGTTGAAAAGGTGGAAAATGCTGTCTTGCAGATCTTTGGTGTAAAATGTGTTAGAGCAAGGTATCATGGAGACCTCGTTCGTATCGAGGTCGGAGCTGATGAACGTGAGATGATGTTCAATCATGAAAAACTAGACCTTCTGGAGAAAATTGCGAGAGATGCGGGATTTACATATGTAACACTTGACCTACGAGGATATAGAACTGGGGCAATGGATGAAAATCTCGAACTAAGAAAAAGATAGTCTATGCAGATGATTTTCCATCTCTGACATCTTCTGTAGATTACTCTGGAGTTCATTCTGATGAATAAAGTTATAAGTCAATAAATTAACAATAGTTTAGATGTTATGGTGTTGCATATGTCAGAAATGAATCCAGACGATCGATTAGACTGTGTGGGATTGTTTTGCCCACAACCACTCTTCCAGACGAAACAGGCAATCGAGGGCTTAAAACCTGGTCAAGTACTGGAAATTCTTGCTGATGATCCTGCTGCAGAAGAGGATATCAGGCGTTTTTGCAGAAGAACAGGTCATGAGTTGATTAGTGTTAAAAATCTCCCGGATAATGTCAAGAGAATTCTAATTCGTCGGAAAGAAAACTAACAGACTATCGATATGTATTGAGTTGAAACAAATGAAAGAAGTCTATCTCGATTACCAGAGCGCAAAGCCGGTAGATCCACGTGTCGTAAAGGCAATGCTTCCGTATTTTACTGAGAAATATGGGAATCCATCGGCGCTTCATCATGTGGGGGATATTGCGACAGATGCATTAGAAGATAGTAGAAAATCAATAGCTCAGTTCATCAATGCAGATGAAGATGAGATTATCTTTACTTCAGGTGCCACTGAGGCAATAAACACAGCATTGATTGGATATGCCTTGAGAAACAGGGACAAGGGAAATCATATTATCATATCAGAGGTTGAGCATATTTCAATTCATAATATCGCAAAACATCTAGAACGTCTGGACTTTGACGTATCAAAGGTGCCAGTGGATCAGTACGGGCGAGTCAGTATCAGTAAACTTGAGAAACGAATAACGGATAAGACAATTCTTATCTCGATTGGATACGCGAACAATGAGATTGGAACTATCCAGCCTATTAGAGAGATTGGTAAGCTTGCTGAAGAAAAAGGAATAGCCTTCCATACCGATGCTGTTGCTGCCGAAGGATTAGTTCCAATTGATGTGAAGAGAGATAGCATCCATTTGATGGCACTCTCCTCAAATGATATCTATGGTCCAAAGGGACTTGGTGTCCTCTACATGAAGAAAAAATATCGAGTCAATCCTTTAATAATTGGAGGAGGACAAGAACGAGGACTTAGATCAGGTAGCGAGGATGTTGCAAGTATTGTTGGAATGAAGACTGCTGCAGAGATTATACAAAAAGAGATGCCAGCTGAGGTCAAACGATTCACGGGATATCGTGACAGGATGATTAAGCAGATTCTAGAGGAGATACCAGACAGTTATCTAAATGGACATCCAACAGAGCGCCTAGCAAGCAACACACATGTCAGATTCGAAGGCATCGAAGGAGAGTCAATCCTCCTATCTTTCAAGGATAAGGAGATTGCAATATCAACCGGATCCGCATGCACTTCAAAGACCTTAGAACCCTCTCACACATTGATTGCAACAGGATTGCTACATGAGGAAGCACACGGGTCTCTACAAATAACGACTGGAAGATTCAACACAGATGATGATATCGACAGAGTTCTTGAAGTCATCCCTGAAATTGTTACACGACTTAGAAACCTATCACCAATTTACAAAGCAAAGTAGGGATAGAAAAATACAATCAGCTTCCAGTAGAAATTCTCTAGTTAGATCTTGAAGGAATTAGGCTAGTGCAAGTGAACCCACTTGACATACCCTAACTGATTCAGATAGTGTCTCATCATCATAATTATAAAATAATTAGATGTAATAATTTTATAATATAATTAATTTTTATACTAATAAAATATTGTTGAAACAATTTATATACAAGTTCGCTGCTTTAGACCTAAGTTCGTTTAGAACTAAGGAGAACAGAAAATGTCTACTAGTGAAAAAAGAGAGATCACTATAGGAACCAAATTCATAGGGACTACAGCGGGTATTGGACTAAGCCTCCTTATTGGAGGGACACTTCTAGAAACCTTTACATTGCTATGGCGAATAATCTATTTTCCTGGAGCCCTTGTATGGCCAGAGATAGTGGTCATCATCTATCTAATCATACCCTGTATTCTTGTTGGTGGTTATGTCTGGTTAGTGTATTATCTTTACATCTGTAGGTTTGTTGGTTGCTTGGAACATATGGAACGTTGCTTCCCCATGTATGCATGCAAGTGGGTGAAAATCTACGTACCAATATTCATCATATGGTGTATAATTGTCCGTATTGTTCTTGTAGCTGTATATCCAGCAGCCTTCGCATGGATGTCCGTGCCGTGATTATAAAACTGTGACAAAATTCCACAGAATAATTCAGACACCTCTCATAGGGTACTCCTAAATATCCAAAAGAAACAGGAGTACCCAACTTTCTTAATGCAACATCAAATAATCTAAGACAACTTTGATGAGTGCCTGCAAGGATTACTAAGTGATGTTCACCGTGCCATATTGATAGCAATGATAATAGAAGATATGGTTGAAGCTGCTCGGAACCTTGACTAGGTAGCAAAAAAGATTATTTGATGGAGCACTCTCTCTGTCTTCTTATTTGAATCACCCTATCAGAATCAAGGTCAAGTTTCAAGATTTCTCATGTCAAGGGTACACTATGAAAAAAGTTAGTCATGTAGAAATTATTAAAAGCATAATTAACTATTGTTTATGTGATGATAGTATGAAATCAACTAAATATAGTGAGAAAGTGTTGGATCACTTTCGAAATCCTAGAAACGTCGGTACTCTTGAAGGCCCTGATGTCGCGGTTGGCAAGGTTGGCAACCCGACACTTGTCTAGTTTCGACTATTCAAGCGGGTAGTGCGGAGACATCATGGAGGTCTTCATCAGAATCGATGGGGATAAGATCACAGATGCAAAGTTTAGAACATTTGGTTGTGGATCTGCTATTGCCACAACGAGTATGACGACTGAGATGGTCAAAGGAATGACATTGGATGAAGCAATGAAGTTGACTCGCCAAGACGTAGCTGAAGAATTGGACGGATTGCCACCAATAAAGATGCACTGTTCAAATCTAGCAGCTGATGCGTTGCATGAAGCAATTAAGAACTATCGTAGAGGTAGAGGTGAGGAGATATCAGATGAGTCAGAAAGTGTGAAGGAGGAAGTTGAATGTCTCATCGGAAAAGATGAGTTCCTTGATAAGGGAGTCTATCTCAGTGTTGATAATTTGACTGACTTCAAGGGACTTAGAACGCTTGTTCTTTATTCTGGGGACGAATCAGTGGGTATTGCGATAGATCTCACGCAGGTCACAGATCGTGTTGTCCTTCTTACACCAGATGAAACTCTAGTAATTAATCCAGAACTTGCAGAGAGGTTAGCGAGTTCAAGTGTGAAGGTTCTCTACCAATCTAAACTTCTTGAGGTCCGAGGAAAATTCGAAGTAGAGAAGGTTCTCATTAAGAATCTCGATGAAGATGAAGACTATGAACTCTTTGTTGATGCGGTCATCATCATCGAATAGAGTAATCCGTCAAGTACAAAACGGAGTCACTCTTTATTAGAAAATGCCATGTTAGAAATAAGGGTAGCCACAGATGCGGACTTCAACCTTCTAACAAATATGTATTTGGAAGAAGTCGAGAATCATACAGAACGGGCGAAAACTTTTGCAAAAGATTTGATACATCATTTCAGAACTTTGCTAGCTTTTCAAGATGGTAAATTAGCGGGATCAATAACATGGGACATACGTGGGGGATATGATGATGGTGTCATCGAACTTATTTCAATCGGAGTCAATAAATCATTCCAGAGACAGGGAATTGCGCAACAATTAGTTCAAACGCTCATTGATGAAGCCACAGGAGTGTATGAGGGTCAGGGATATACTCTACGAGTGATTATTCTATTTATGGAGAAAGAAAATGAAATAGCCCGTAAATTTTACTGGAAACAAGGATTTTCAGAAGTAGCAACATTGCCAGGACTATACCCTCACGATGATGGAGTTATATGGATTCGCCACCTTTAGTCCAACTGGGTATCGCTCTAGTAATAGAATCTTCAATATACAATCAGTGGACTTGGTAGAGGTATGCAGAATAATACTGGCATTGGTACGCTTCAGGAGAGATCACTTCATGCATCAATCAAAGAACTATATAAAGATACTAATTCTCAGGAGGAGGTTAGTATCGATGGCTACGTTGTTGATATTGTCAAAAATGGTGTTCTCATCGAAGTGCAAACACGGAATATCTCTGCAATTAAAGAAAAGCTACTTAGACTAATGAAGAATCATGAGGTCAGATTGGTGTATCCTATCCCAATTGAGAAATGGGTAATTCGTCAAAATTTTGATAGTAACAAGCAAATAAGTAGAAGGCGGTCTCCTAAAAGGCTGAAACTGGAAAATATTTTCGATGAACTGGTCAGTATACCAACATTCATTCTTCACAGCAATTTTTCACTTGAAGTTTTATTGATAAAAGAAGAGGAAATTAGAGTTAATGATGGAAGTGGTAGCTGGAGGAGAAAAGGATGGAGGAGTATTGATAGGAGGCTTCTTGATGTCATAGATCGAAGGATCTTCGCTGAGCCAGATGATTTTCTCCACTTGATACCTGATACGATTAAACAACCATTTACTACAGCGACACTAGCAGAGGAAATTGAAATTTCAAAACATCTAGCACAAAAAATGGCATACTGTATGCGAAAAATGAATGTATTGAAATATATTGGCAAAAAAGGCAATGCATATCTATATTCTACAGACGATAACAATCAATGTAGATGAGTTCCAGACCTTGTTCGTGCCTACTATGTTGACGATGAAGCACACGTGAGATGCTATGTGTACTTACCTCGTTAAAAATCCTTATATTAAACGTGCAACAGAGAAAAGACAAGCTAACACTAGACGCCCTGTGGTGATTGTGACACATCCGTCTTGTTTGTTGTAGCTACATGGTGACGAGAATGAGCATACCGATTAATCTCACCAAAAGTACACTGATAGTATTAGACAAACTTGCGACTGAAGGGCCTATGAGCCCAGCGGACCTAGCAAAGAAAAGCGGGCTTGCAATGCGAACAGTCACTTTAGCTCTGAAAACATTGCAATCAGGACAACTTTGCACAAAAGTTCCAAACTTATTGGATATGCGGAAACCACTCTATCATGCAGACCAAGAAAAGGTCAGAGAACTCCAGAGAAATATTGAGATCTGGAAAAGCATGGCAAATCTACAAGTCCCTCGATAATAAAAAAAGGAAACACACAACAAGCCGTAATAGCTGTGGACTAGCTATCTTCTTTGCATCCTGAGAAACAGCCATTTAAGACCGCATGCATAACCGCTGCTCGTGCAACATCAATATCCGGTAAACCTGTTAAGATCTCATCACAAATTCTCATTGCAGGAAGTCCAACGGGAGGCGGTAAATCACAGCCATCATCTTGACTAAGGGCGTCAACTTTCTTTACAATTTCATGAGATAGACCAAAATCAGAAATGACAGAATATAGTATTTCTAACGCTGCATCACATAAGATGCAATGATCACTGCTATAGAGAATAATACAACTACATCGTCCGCACTCAGTCTTCTTACTCTCAAAAGGCAGGATTGCTGATTCTGTTTTTACTGTCATTTCTTATCAATGAAAATATAACAATTCGTGAATATAACCGATTTCGAGAAGTAGTCCAGTATTAAAATGCCGTCTTAGAGGTTGTAGACGTATTTTAGGGGGGAGTTTTATTATATGATTCAAGTTTTCGTAGTGACTTCATAAAAACTGGCAGGATACCGCAATGACTCAGAGCAACACCTTAACAAATGGCCATAGTACCTCCGTAATACATAACCTCTGCTTCAAGAATAACGGGCACAAAACATATTTCGCAGAAAGCAGGTTCACGAATAATTTCAGCGATTGTTTTCACATTGCAGAAATAAACATGAAGTTCATTTCTTCTTGATTCCAATCACGATATACTCAGTTGGATATGCTGTGGAGGTGGCACTCATAGTTGACGAGAATCTTCCTGTATTCTTATCACGTGTTTGAGGGAGTATCTTAGTTGGAATTACTCGGTTAATGATACGATCGATCTGAAATCCCGAGAGAAGTAGGCTTTCAGCAAATACCTCTGCATTGAGAATATCCACGCTTTTTATGCGTGTATCCCCAATAACAAAACAGCATCTTCCATTAGGTTTCAAAATTCTATAGCTCTCTTGGAATACTTCGTCCATATCACAGAAAAATTGGCTGACCTCTAGAGAAGTCCTCTCATGTTTATCATATAGTTCCGAGACAATCTCGTTAGCAGTTTCACTCTTTGGAATTTTCTTGGAAGGGTTTCGGAATCCTGAGCCAATGAAGCTTCTTCTGTACTCTTTGTAATCGTCAGCAAGATTAAGCCATAGTGTCGAGAGTTGATGAAGATCTGCATACTCATAGCTAGTAACGTAGGGACTAGAAGTCACGATAAGGTCAACACATGAATCATCGACGGGTTGTTTTCGCGCATCGTTTAGAGAGATATTGAGATAGTCATGGATATTACTGTAAATATGTCTGGGAACCTGTTGATAGAAAGCATTGTTACCACTAACCATCTTCTTCAGATGATGCTTTATGGAGATGTAAGGATCCCGTGGAACTTTTCTTTTGTCACGTGTCGGTTTTGTACTCCTCTGAAGCCAGAGAGAACAACCTTTCAAAATGTGACTAAAAGCAGTAAGGAGAAATTTTTGTATTGTTGAATCGGTCTCTTCTAGAATGATGTTCAGAATTCGTCCCAACTCATTTTTATTCTCTTCAGAAAACCAATAGTCAATTCTCTCAATATTCTTCGTATCTAGATCAAATAAATCAAAATCAGAAGAGCGTGTGTTCGTTGATGATGGTTTGCTATCTTTCAAGAATCTTTTAATTCTTGTTTCAAGGAGACTAGGCTCAATGGGGACAGATTTTGCGTGTGTCATTAGGTAGGCAATCCCGTTGATGTCGGTTCCACTTCCTCTATAACCTCTGGAAATAGCAGATACAATTGTTGTTCCGCTACCAAAAAAAGGATCATTGATGTGTATGTCACTGGATTTAGGGAGGTATTCATCAAAAAGCTTCTCAACGAGTTGTGGAATAAATTTTGCAGGATATCTGTGATAGCAATGGGTCCACTTTGCTGTTTCAGATCTTGAATAATTTGCAAAAGACCAATCTGGATTAATCTTTGTCTTTTGTAACAATTCTTGTACTGATAGCTTTACAGACTTCATCTTCAATCTTCCATGATTCAAAGATATTACTACAATGAGCAATGTGTAGATCCATCTTTTCGATTATGATATATCTTGTTCAGCTGCTTAATGTATTTCATTGGTTTTATATCGACCGGTATCGTTTTATCCTACTCATTGAGGAATGTCAATGACCACTCCATGTTAATCTCTCGAGAATAACAGAGTAGTTATATAATTGATTTCGCCCATTTAAAAAATCACAACTCTCACTGGAGATCGATTTGGTTGAGCAGCAGAGCGAAGCGCTTAGATGACATTTATGAAATAGTATCTAAAAATCCAAAAGAGCTACCCCAGGAAATTCGAAAAGAATTTTGGAAAATAGTGAGAGATATTAAAAAAGAAAAGAATCCAAATGATTCAGAAATTATCAAAGCTGCCAAGATACGTGATATCCTTTTTGAGGTAGAAAGAGGCGAAACATATTCATTGAAGATAACTTTGGCAGCAGAGGGGATATTAGCGATTCTAGCAGTAATTGGATATATATGGGCTTTTAGTTTTGAACTGGAGTGGCTTTTCATTTTAAGATGGAGTCTGATAGATTGGGAAGTTTTTGTCATCAGGTTTCTCTTTGTGTTTGCGGCGATAGCATTTTTCTATCCCTTTGGGCGGTTGATTGCTGGAAAATGGGCAGGCATCAAAATCTTGGGAATGTGTAGAGATCAATACTATGAGCCAACGTTAAAGATAGATTATGTGACGTTTTTGAAAGCAAAACCGCCAAAACGTAAATGGTTCTTTTTCTTTGCAGGAATCTGGACCATTATCACATCACTATGGATTGGAGCAATAGGACTCATTATGGCTGAAGATCTTACAGCATTTATCCCAGCAGTTCTCTTGATACTCTTCGAAGGGCATGTAATCTGGAGCGGGAATCCAAAGGCATCTGGCGGAGAGATGGGACATTACAATAGAGAGAAACGTGTAGAGAGAGTTTGGAAGAAAAAGATGGAAACTACATGAAGTTGTGCATCAATTCCAAGACATAGTGATGTGCAATACAAAACGAAATTTGTTAATATATCAGTAATAATTTGAATATAATAGAGATCAACCCGATGTGGAGTGTCTCTTCATACATTGTTAGCTACATCATATTAAAGCAATAACCTCTCCATGGTGACAATAATGGCGCAAGAATCGAAGTGTGGATTTTTCATGGG
>JAEOUN010000109.1 GCA_016839245.1 Candidatus Thorarchaeota archaeon | reverse complement strand
TTTCTCTTATATCCAAGATAGATGATACCGGATATAATGAGACCCACTACTGCTCCAAGAGAGATGATAAGGATTGTACCCGATTGCAGTCCTCCTGAAACGATTGTCGGCATTCCCGGGTGCCAATTGACGAAGATTATGTCTATCAAATCCGTTCCAATAGTGGAGTATCTCTCTCGAAGATAGTTTAGTGTTCCATTTTCTTTTTCATATCGAATCTCAAGGGTAACGGTGACAATACTGCCATCTGCTGCACGAAAAGATGCTGCTCCTTTGGTACCCCATTCTTCTTCAGTATCAATGAGTGTGACATCGCTAAAGCCAGTTAGATTGATCATTTCATTTAGAAAATTCCAATCTCCTATAGGTAAGATGAAGTTGAGCTGTTCACTCAGTATCAATGAATCATTTGCTCTGATCATGCTGCATTGAGAAATTGGAATCTGTGATGACTCATTGATTGTATCCACTATACTGTCTAGACTTTCAACATTTAGAATAGCCTTCTGTCCCTCTTCCAACCAATATATGAATGGGAAATCTGCGGCTATAGTATATCTATAATTTGGATTTGCAAAGAACGCTCTCTGTAGTACATAGGTGAATTTCTCATCTACCTCAACTCCCCACTCAAGTGTATGATTTGACTGGGCACTAGCGTTGATTGATGTTGGTCCTAGCGCTAATAGAAGAACAAGTACAACTGAGAGTGACTTTAGCTTCATAGGATGTTCACCATTATTCTGTTAGGGTGACTACCGGGCATAATGAAGGTATTCATTGCACCTTATACAATCTCTAAGAGATCTACAAGATGCTCGATTACTACGATATCTGATTCTATATTATGTATCTCTTGTGGGTCGACCCACGTAAGAAGAATGGAAATCATTCCCGCCCTCTCCGCTGCTACGACATCTAGTTTTACGATGTTTCCAACATATGCACATCTATGCGGATTTATTCTCAATTGTTCAGAGGCGCGAACAAGCATGTAAGGTGATGGTTTTCGATACCCGGGTACCTTGGTATATTCCACAACATCAAAGAGATGGAGAATTGAATCACACTCAAGAATCTTGGTGGGGTCGTCGAACCTGTTAGATGCAATTCCTAGTTTAAGCCCTCTATCATGAAGTTCACAAAGTATTGAGTCAACATCCTCAATCATCTTGGGCGTGATTGACTCCATAAATTCATCCCACTTTGCTTGATACTTGTGGACAATTTCTTTACTCTGAATATCAAGTGCTTCTAGAAGTATTCGATCATATTCAATCCAATGTTCGTGCTGTGGTTGCCAGTGAACATCTACATCGTTTTTAATCATATATTCTTCAAGCCATTCATCTGGTTTTTGTAAAGCCGTTTTGATGACTGTATCCGAATATTCTCTCTTATCTCCAACTTTTGTTTCCTCCAAGAAGTCACGTGTTAGTGAACATATATCCGATATCGGTTCATAGAGTGTTCCTCCCATATCGAAAATGAGTGCCTTGATTTTGTCGAGTGTCATGGGTACTAGACAATATGCATTTACTCGCTTTTATGCTTTGTAAGTGACATCTCAATCCTTTTGTACAGACACTGTATCAAAAATATGATGATAGATGGAAAATTCCGATGATGCCTTAAAATCACTCGAGGCCCACTTGCGTCAATCTCCTAATGATGCTGCCGCCTGGAATATGAAAGGTGTTGTACATGCACAGAGAAATGAGTTCGGTGAAGCCTTGCGGTGTCTAGATCAGGCATTACAGATTGACTCAGGTCTGGTCGCGGCTCACACGAACAGAGGAAGAGTACTCTTAGCGATTGGCCCTGACAAGGCTAATGACGCACTCAAGTCCTTTGATACTGCTCTGCAACTCAAGTCGGATGATACGGATGCTCTGCGTGACAAAGCACATGCGTTGAGAGTGCTTGGTCGTGCTGAAGAAGAGATTGCCTGTTATGAGCGTTTAAGTGAGCAATTGCCTGAAGATTGGGAAATCTGGTTACGATTAGGTGATTTGCAGCTTGAAACAGGTGCAATCAAATCTGCAATCATTAGCTATGATGCATCATTAAAACTCAAAGGTGACCTTGTCCCTGCATACATTAGACGTGCTATTGCTCTTGGT
>JAEOUN010000023.1 GCA_016839245.1 Candidatus Thorarchaeota archaeon | reverse complement strand
TCCGCCCGCTACCATCTCTTTCTACTAATCATCCTCAAGGGCACTATCGAGAACGTCATTTACCTCTTAAGTTGTGGAATCTAGGATTCAAACTATTGTTGCATCTCCTTGACTTTGAGCTGTCGATGCCGCTGTCTGAAGAGAAAGAGTCCAATAACACAGACTAGGATTGGAATGAGAGGAAGAGTATATTGTGCAAGGAGCTGTTGCATCTCCTCTTCAGCATTGACCAAAAACCACTCGTATGAAAATTGCTGAGTGATATTAATAGGATTCCAGACAACCAGGAGAAAGCCCCATTCATGATTTACAGTAAACTTAGACTCATCTTCAAGAGCAGTACGGTTATAGATGTGTGAGAGAGAGTTCAGATCAAGAGAGTATATGTTATCGCTCTGTTCAGCATCCTCAAGAAGATATAGTACGCATGTGACTGGACTTAGACTGGCATTAAATGAGAGGCTTGCGTGATCTCCGATGTTTCCATGGAGATAGTATCTATCCTCATCAAATGGTTCTAGCGTAGAGCCTCCAATACTTCCTCCGTATGATGACACATGAGAAATACATGAGAGAATATAGAGGAATATAATAAACATGATAGTATAGTGAGTTCGCATGACCATTCGATAAGACTACTTAACCTCAGAAGATTTCTATCTTTTCATCTCTGTTCAAAGAGGATATGGGAGAGGAAGTTCATGCCAAAATCATATCTCGAGGAGAATAGGCCCCGGTGTCAAGGACATGATCCCAATAGATAGAATTGTCAGAATCAAAATCAGGAAGGCCATTACTTCGACCAAGCCATCGCCAACAGGGAATGGTTCCCACACGTTCCATCTGATACAGGTTGGCTTTCATGGCATTGAATTTGACCTCAAGAAGTGTTCCCTCAGGTAATTTGTCGATATCTACAACATCAAGACCATATCTTCCATTGGACTGCCTGTCACCACAGCGTGAGAGATAATAGCGGACTTCAATACCTGAGAGAGAGTCAGGTATCAATACCGCTACATGAGGTCGAGCGATTGGATCCCAGAACCTGGGAATAGCAGGTCTTCTAATCACATAGTCGATAATCGCATCAATTCGTGATGAATAGTCCAATTGAATCGTAATCCACTCCGAGTAATTCATCCCATTCTCTGTATATAAGGAAGGTTTGAGTATTACAGAGTCCTCTAGGGCCAATTATAATGCCTCTAGGGCTGTTCTAAATTGTTAGTAATACACAGACACCTATGATAGTTGCAGTGGAAGTCAAGGGAAGTTATGAGCCAAAATCCTGTGACTTAACAAATGGCCATGACCAAATGCTAAGATTCTTCATTATTAACAAGTCCTATTACAAGAGGGCGACCTTCAAAGATGGAACGGGTGACTTTTTCCCGAGCACTTGCAAGGAGACGCCAGATTGTACCTCGCGAGATTCCCATGGCCTCACCAGCCTTTTCTTGATACATACCTTCAAGGTCAACAAGTCGTAAGACCTCAGCCTCAGCCAAATCAATGACAATGGGATCACTCGAACCTACAGGTTCTGGAACCATGCGTTTTGCAAGTGGCTCATTCCTAATTCGAGGTTGAATGGGAAATCTACCCCGACCACCTCGTCTTCTTCTCTGCATTTCAAATCGTTACTATCTTGCTGAACTATCTTATTATATTTTTTAACTAACCAAAGAGCTACCGAAAGAACTATATTTGTTCGTATGCACATAATTGTTAGGTGATGTAAATGCGATATGGAAATGCAAACCGTGGTCGAGGTCAGGGAGTGTGGCCCGGAAATGGACCATTTCGGCACCTGCCGCCATGGGAGAGACCAGGATGGCTTTATGGAAGAGGATCATGTTGGTATGGAATTTATCCAACAGCAACAGGAGCTAGTCCTATTAATGCACAGACAGAGAGCCAAATTCTTCAGAGTCAAAGGCAAATACTTGAAGATCAGCTGAAATCACTACAAGAGAGACTTAGTCAGATAGAAGAGAGATTGTCAGAACTGGATACTCAGCCGTAATTATAACATGACCGATGAAGAAACCAAGGGGGACTAGGTCACAAGCTCAGTGATACGTCCCCATATCTTCTGTAAAAGATGTGATATTTCATGATCTGGAGCATACTCTGGAAGTGATTTTGTTGCCACCATTGATTGTGTCATTATCGGATCAAATTTGATTTTCCCGAGAACTTCAATATCATTTTCTTGACAATATTGTTCAATTGCTTCAGTATTTTCTAGATTTAAGTCAAATTTGTTAATAATCACAGTAGCCATTATACGAAATCGTTTCAATAGGTCCAAGACTCTTTTCATGTCATGAATTCCCGACATGGTTGGTTCTGTGACAATAATTCCTAACCGAATGCCTGTCACCGTTGCAATGACAGGACAACCAATTCCAGGTGAACCATCGATGAGTACAGTAGAGCTACCATGCTCTTTAGCAATCTTGGCGCCTAGTTTTCGTACCTCTGTGACTAATTTTCCTGAATTACCCTCACCAGGAAGGAGTTTTGCATATATCATGTGTCCAAACCGTGTTTCTGATTCATAGAGCATACCAGATTGACGGTCTTTCATCTGTATAGCATTCTCTGGACAGACATGAGCACAGACACCACAACCTTCGCATGCAAGTGGATCTATTGTAGAATCTGTAATCGCATGAAATCTGCAAGCTTGTTCACAGATACCACAGTCAGTACACCGAGTGGAGTCTATTACTGCAACTTGAGAACCTACAAATTCAGAGGAGGATTTGATTGTTGGCTGTAGGATAATATGGAGATCGGGAGCATCAACATCACAGTCGGTCAGTACTGTATTTTCAGCAAACATAGCTAGAGCTGTACAGATTGTTGTCTTTCCAGTTCCACCCTTCCCACTTATGATTGCAATCTCATTTACCATCTTGTGTCAACCTCTGGATTTCATCAAATAGATTATTGAATTGTTCACGCCATTCAGGCATATCTTGAACGAATGGTTTTCCCTTAGAATACAATTCAGCAATATGCCGATCAAAGGGGATTTTCATTAAAATTGGAATCTTGCTTTCACGACAAAACGATTCTACTCCTTCATCGCCAATACCAGCACGGTTAATAATTACACCAAAAGGAATCTTCAGCTCTTTTACAACATCTACTGCCATTGTCAAATCATGAAGACCAAATGGCGTTGGCTCGGTCACCAGGATAAGAAAATCACTCTCTCTCATCGTTTCAATTACTGGACAAGCAGTTCCAGGAGGAGCATCAAGGATATTGATAGCATCTGGTACGATATGGGATTTGACTGATTGAATGAGTGTCGTAGCAATGGGTTCTCCAATCGAGAGTTCGCCATAGACTAAATGAGTGTCATTGATTATTGATTGGTGTATTAGACCAATAGGCCGTTGAATCTCTGTGATTGCCTTCTCCGGGCAGACTAAAGCACATCCTCCACAAGAATGACACATCTCGTTGTAGACCATTGTCTTTGATTTTCCTACGAAGATAGCATTGAATCTGCAAAATTCAGCACATTTTCCACATAGTGTACATTTCTCTTGGTCGACTAAAGGAACTGGAACGGTCACACGAGTCGTCTTGATATTCATTGGAGAGAGAAGAGTATGCACATTTGGCTCCTCTACATCACAATCTAGTATATTCGTTGAACCAAGCGATAGTGCTAGATTCACTGCAACTGTTGTCTTTCCTGTTCCACCCTTTCCAGATGCAACTGTAATTATCAAAGTAAACCACCTATGACTGTACTAGTGAGTACTACTTATGGTGAGCTTCGACACAGCCTTCTGTGAGCTCGACGAGCTTATTTTGAGTAAAGGCTGCAACAAGATCTTGGATTGATTTGCTGTTTGCTTGAAGAACAGCGATATTCTGCGACTGAAAACTCATAATGCCACGAGGACCCATACCCTGTACAATTACTACATTGGGGTGATGGACTAAGACATTATCATGCGCGTGCCCCGTACCACCAGTGTGTTCACCAGAATTAGGGTGCACATGTATTGAAGTCGTGTGTCCATTATTATCTAAATCAATGACTGTAAAGTAGGCAGCTCTTCCAAAATGATCAGCAAGCTCCATGCCATTCTGATCATTTGTTGGAATCACAAGTCTCGTTGGCATGTATCAATTGCCTCCTCTTCTGCGGCCAAGTCCGCCACCTCGACCCATACCTCTGCCCATACCCATACCACGACCAAGACCACCCTGGCCTTTTCCAACGTTAGCTGGCCCCGGTGTCTTTAGCTCCTCTAAGGACCCATTAGAGAAATTCTCAACTGCGGACCTAACTGTACCTGAAACACCAACTAATATCTTGATTCCTGAGCTCTCTAAGGCGGGAAAAGCATTGGGACCAACACTGCCAGTTAAGACAGCTTCGACGTTCTTCGAGGCTATAGTCTGAGCAGCCTGTATTCCTGCACCACCTGAAGCCATTGCAGCAGTATTGGATATTGCTTCAAAAGCGAGTGTATCAGATTCTACAATCATAAAATAAGCACATCTTCCAAATCTAGGGTCAACAGCTGATTCAAGCGTTGGACCTGTTGAAGTAACACATATTTTTGCCATAGTTCATCCCTTATAATGAATCTGGATTCATTATCTATTGTGAATCAGGATTCATAAAAACCCTTCGGTTGTGGCGATTGCATCTTATCCATTATTCCTCTAGAGAGAATATCATGCATACTGAAGCGTTTATCTCTTAGTATGTGATTATCATCATTATACTGGAGAGAGATACTATGGGATTCAGCGTCGGGATTGTTGGCAAACCATCATGTGGAAAAACTTCATTCACAAATGCAGCATGTATGACTGATTTCAAAGTGGGAAGCTATCCTTTCACTACTATTGAAGCAAATGTCGGTGTCACTCACATAAGAACTCAGTGTGCCTGTAAGGATTTCAATGTAAAAGATAATCCCAAGAATTCCATATGTATAGATGGAGTTCGTTTAGTTCCTGTCAAACTAATAGATGTGGCTGGATTAGTACCAGGAGCTCACGAAGGCAGGGGTATGGGAAATCAATTCTTGGATGACCTCAGACAAGCAGATGTACTAATTCATATTGTAGATGCGAGTGGAGCTCTTGACTCAGAGGGACAAGAAGTAGCAGCTGGGAGCCATGACCCTGCAGAGGATGTACGATTCCTTGAAGATGAATTGGTAGAATGGATTCTAGGAATAGTAAAGAAAGACTGGCGCAGAATAACCGGGAGAGTACGCTCAGAAGGCGCAAAGCTTGAGGACTTACTCCTTGAGAAGTTGTCAGGACTCAATATTACACGAGGACATTTGTTGAAATCCTTGAGAAAAACAGATCTCAAATCAGAGTCGGTAGATAAGTGGACTGATGATGAGATTAAGATGTTTGTGAAGACTCTTCAACAGACAGCAAAACCAATCATCATTGCAGCAAACAAAATTGATAGACCAGGAGCAGAGGAGAACTTCGAGCGATTAAAGAAGGAATTTTCAGATTATCTAGTGTTGCCGGTTAGTGCTCTTGCTGAAAAAGCACTAAAAGATCTTGACAAAAAGGGTGTTATCAGATACATCCCTGGAAATGATGATTTTGAGATAAT
The DNA here is from genome assembly GCA_016839245.1 of Candidatus Thorarchaeota archaeon. The sequence continues at coordinate 9,034 of JAEOUN010000023.1, read as the reverse complement.
ACAACCAGACCAATTGAATGAGAATGAACTAACTCAGTTAACAAAACTCAAAGAGCATATCCTAAAGAGATATGGTGGCACGGGAGTCCAGAATATTCTGAATACTGCAGTATTTGATTATCTTCATATGATTACTGTCTATCCTGTTCACGATGCCACTGCGCTCACTGATAGTGATGGGAATGTACTCCCAGATGTGTATCTTGTTCCTGAAGGAACGACAGCTAAGGAATTTGCAGGAGTTATCCATACTGATCTTATGGAATCATTTGTACACGGAATTGATGCAAGGACCAAGATGAGAATATCAGATAAACACATACTCAAGGACAGAGATGTGATCAAGATTGTAAGTGCTAAAGGGCAGAAATAATCAATCAATTCTTAGATGATATATTGGAAGAGTAATCGTCTGCATATTTCAATTTAAACACAGAGAAAAATCTGCTCAATAACAGTGTAATAGTATAGGTCTTTATTCTCTCGACCCACCTGTTTGAACCTTTGTGTCCTAGATAATATTCTCCACTAGTAACAGTATGCAGATATGAAGAAAAGATTGCGGTGATATGATTGGAGACATTCAAGACACTCGATGATGCACGAATAGCCGGTAATTATCTAGGGAGATATGGTCAATATCCTACAATATACAAACGCGAACCAAACGAGTATATTCTTGTTGAGAGAGGAGTGTGGCCGCCACAAGAATCTTGGCCATTTTTAAAATGGGACGGGAAGGATTGGGTCCCTGTATTAATTAGACTTGATTCACTTGAAGATGCTCAAATTGCAACGGGACTGTTTACACTGTTAGGACACACCCCAATAATTGTAGAATTTCCTGGAATCACCTTTGATATCTTCTTCAAAGAGGCACACGTTCCCTCAGGTGCGTGGATAATAAGTGAAGTTGATTCAAACTACTCGGTCAAATATATGAAACCACCCGAAAATAGTCCCGAAGAGGAGGAGTCCGAAATCATTGAGATAGAGATTCCTCCTCTCTAAATAGGTGGAATATCAAGTATCAACCTAGTTTCTTTCCAAGAGCCCAGTATTGTCCATTGAGTGGGAGATATGTGAAGAGCTCTGTTGTAGAGACTTCAAATTTCCCATTTTCTCCTAGATTCTTTTCATCTATGTGGACTGCGAGAATCTCAGCTATGAAGAGATCATGGGCTCCGAGGGGAACTATTTGATGAGTCTTACATTCCAGATTGATTGGACACTCTTTAATCATGGGAGCTTTGATATGCAATGCAGGTTCTGCTGTAAAGCCACACTCTGCGAATTTATCGTACGTTCTTCCTGATTTTGTACCTGCAAACACGGTTCCTTCAAGTTGATCTGACGATGGAATGTTCAGGACGAACTCACCTGCCTCTTTGACTAAAGAATAGCTATGACGCTCGGGACGGATTCCAACAGCAACTGTTGGAGGATTGCTGCATACATTCGCAGTCCAAGAGAGTGTGATAATATTTGGTCTGTCACGTCCAGATACACTGAGTAAGACGACAGGGCATGGTACTAGCGCGGTAGTTGGTTTAATTTCGCGTTTCATAATTGTGCAATGAAGAACGATGTAAAGAAAATGTCGATGTCACCAAGTTTAAGACAAAGCTATGAGAGGCAATGCCCATCACACCATATGGGGTATGGCGATGAAACGCGTATTAATTGCAGATCCAATTGAGGAATCAGCTGTGGCTAAATTAAAAGCTGCAGGACTTGAAATTATTGTAAGAAATGCAGAAAAAGATGGACCCATTGAAACGCAGATCAAGGGTTTTGATTGTGTCGTTGTCAGAAGTGCTACTAAGATTACCAAGGAAGTAATCGATGCTGCTGACAAGCTCAAACTCGTTGTCAGAGCCGGTGTTGGTTTAGATAATGTGGATAAAAAAGCAGCTGAAGCAAAAGGAATAATGGTTCAAAACACTCCTGAGGCCCCATCGGTCTCAGTTGCAGAGATGGTATTTTCACTCATGTTTGCACTTGCTAGAAACATTACTTTAGCAGACAGTTCTATGAAGAATGAACGCTGGGAAAAGAAGAAACTCAGTGGAACGGAATTATGGCATAAGACCATTGGCATTGTAGGATTTGGTAGAATCGGTCAGGAAGTCGCAAAGAGGGCCAAGGCATTTGGCATGGATGTCCTTGCGTACGATGTCATTGACATTGATAAAGCCTGTAAGGAAACAGGTGCACATAGGACCGATTTGAATACAATAATCGAGAGAGCAGATTACATTTCTCTTCATGTCCCGTTACTACCACAGACCAAGGGTATGATAGGAGAGAAAGAACTCAAGAAGATGAAGAAGACTGCTTTTATCATCAATACAGCTCGTGGTGGTATCATCGATGAAAAGGCTCTCCTAAATGCATTAAATGCTGGAGATGTTGCAGGCGCAGGACTTGATGTGTATGAGAGTGAACCACCCACAGACTGGCAACTGGTGAAACATCCAAAGATTGTTGCAACTCCACATCTTGCCTCATCAACTGAAGAGGGACAAGCCAGAGTAGGCGAACTTACTGTCCAGAAAGTCATTGAAGGTCTCAAGTAATCACTCTGAAGATGTGCCAAAACGGTATTATTTTAAGCAAATGTTTTGGTGTGGTCATGGTCACGGTATGTGTACCGGACCATACCATTCCTTTGTGTTGGCGGATCCGTCCGCACGGGATGTGGCCTAGAAAGGCTGAACCACAAACAAAGTGAATCTATTACAGCAAAGGATGGAAATAGAATGCCAAATGCATACAAGTACATGAATGATGCCTGGTTAAGCGAACAAAAAGAGCGCACAGATATTGTGAAGAATAGACTAATCGTCTGGCGTAAACAGGGCACTATAGTAAAACTCGATAGACCAACCCGCTTAGGACGAGCACGTTCTCTTGGATATAAAGCAAAGCAGGGTTATGTTGTTGTCAGAGTAAAGACTGGTCGTGGTCCAAGAGAGAAGCCCCGACCTCGTAGTGGTAGAAAACCTCCGGGAATGGGTGTAGTAAAATTCACACCTAAAAAGTCCAGACGCTGGATTGCAGAAGAACGTGTAGTTAGAAAATATCCTAACTTACGAGTTCTCAATTCATACTGGGTCGGTGATGATCATAAATGGGTATGGTACGAGGTTATTCTTGTCGATCCAAGTCATCCTGTCATCTATAATGATCCCAACATCAACTGGATTTGTGATCCAAGTCATAAAGGAAGAGTGAATCGTGGACTTACCTCTGCTGGAAAGGGAAGTAGAGGACTTCGCAATAAGGGAAAAGGAGCTGAAAAGGTCAGACCTTCCATTGGCGCGAAGGATAATCTCGCCAAATAGTTGATAGTTCCTGTCAGGAGAGAGCGGCAATGCCGTTCATCAGCAAGATTGAAGCTCGTGCATATGCACGAGCTACAGAGGTTTTGAAGAGAGTTGAGACCGCACTAATTCAGATATTCCCAGAGAAATTCAGATCCAGCATTTCAATAGAAACAACTTTTGTTGAGGGACAAGCAGGTGATGTAATTTCAATAGTCAGGGGAACATTAGAGAATAAAGAACAATGTAAAGATGTCTTTGATTCTATTTTAAAAGATCTCAAGACAGAAGGAAGACGGGCACTCGAACGTTCGATAGACCTCCGACTTGATGAGAACTGTGTATTTTTTCTGAGAATTGATAAGCAAGCAGCGTTCTTAGGAACCCTGAAGATGAATAATGAAGTAGATGTCATCAGTATTAGAATCTATTTTAGAGACTACCCTCGCTGTAAGAGAAAAGATGCGATACAGATGATAAAGTACCATATTCAAGAAGTTGGAGAGAGGGAGAATGAAGATTGATCTTGGAGTCATGATTGCAGATTCGGGGGATATAGAATCCTTTTGTCGAATGGGACATAGTCTTAATCTCTCAGGATTAGCAACTCCTGGCAACCATGACAGACCAGTAAAGACTCTTGAACAAATGAAGATCTACAAGCGTGTAGATATTAGAGGAAAAAGTGTTGGCTCCATAAGACAGCAGATTGGACATGTGAGAAATACTTCAGTAATCCTTGCTCTTGAGATTGGCCCAATAGATAGGACCAACTGGGCAGTTGAAGATAAGAGAGTTGATCTACTCACTATATGTCCATCAGGTGAGCATTCTCTCCGTGCCACAACTGCACGTTTGGCTTCAACAGCAGGGGTGGCTTTGGAGGTTCAAATTGCACCACTTCTCCATACATCAGGTTTCAATAGGTCAAAAATGTTGAAGGTGTATAGAGAAACTATAGAGACGGCCTATGATAATGATATGATGGTAGTACTTACAAGTGGTGCCAAAAAACCAATAGAGTTACGATCTCCTGAAGCAATTGCCCATATAGGAATGCTTCTTGGATTGGAAAAGTCATACGCTCAACGAACGATAGATGACTTTCCATCAATGATTGTTCAAAGAAACCTCAAGAAACTCGACCCGGACTATATAGGTACTGGAATCGAAATCATTCAGGGGAGTAAGTCAGCATGAAGAAAAATCGACGAAGATATCTGCTCTTTCAGCTCCATAAGGAAAATGGTTCAATAGATGCAAAGGACCTGTCGATTGCAATATGGCGAAGTCTTCTATCACTGTATGGAGAGATTCAGGCTGCGGACTCAAAATTATATCTTACTAAATTTGATGAGAAAGAGGGGATAGGAATTCTACACTGTAACGCAGAGTCATTATCACGTGTTATTGCTTCAGCTGCAATGATAGAGTCAATCAATGACATTAATATTTCATTTGAACCAAAGAAGACATCAGGGACTATTAAGGGTCTGAGTTGATAGAATGAGTGACATATTGAATGGCAATTTCAACAGCAGTCTCTTGTTCCAAGACGTATGCTTTCATAACCCATTCTCCAGTGATTTTCGAAGCTATGATCCATACTACAGGATTCAGTCTCATATTCCTGATATCAGATTGTGATGGACGAGGAGGAGCTGGATGAGAGTGGAATATTCCAACCATTGTCTCACCACGTTCATCAGCATCCAACAAGAGTGTGTATTGAACTTCAGGATTGACTGAGAATGATCTTTGAGTGTCTATTGATTCATTTGTTAGATATTCAATACGCGTCACAAGAGCAGTTTCATTGAGAAGCGTCCCAAAGAGCAAGGCTACTACCTCATTAGGAAGTGCATTATCAGCATGGTTAAGAAGGTGAGAAGACTCCTCTATTGAGAGGCGAATTGATTTCTGCATTAGGACACACCGAGAGGGGAGAAAGCTGATTTGATCTCCTCAAGTACGATACAGGTCTCAGCATCTCCTACACCTTCAATTGTACCTAGGCGTTTCTCAAGGAATTGATATAATTCTGTGAGATCATCGACAGTTACCATCATAATGACACCACATGCACCATCCAAGAAATATGCTTCATTAACTTCCTTGAACCTTTGGAGCTTCTTAGAGACGGAGGTAGCCTGTTTCATTGCAGTCTTTACACGGATAATAGCCCTGATACTCTTTCCAATCTTCATGGGATCAAGAACTACTGTGAACCGTTTAATGTAACCTGCATCTTTCAAGCGTTTGACACGACGACGTATAGTGACCTCAGTTCTTTCTACAGCTTTTGCAATATCACTGAAGGGACGCCTTCCATCTTCTTTAAGCATTGAGATAATTTGTTCGTCAATATCATCCAATTTCATCAATATATGCCCCTATGATGTACTGTCAGGTGGTTCAAATGTTCGTTTTCGTGCATATATATCAGCCGATGCGTGCGGTTTCAAAAGGATAGATTATGAATATGATTACATATGAAGAAAAACTATAATACTCTTAGTTCCTCTTTCAGGATTTTGTCCTCTACTGGAGACATGATTGCATATAATTCGATATGATCAATAAGTGACCGTGCATTTCGTATTTTTTGCTCTAACAATTCTTGGATTTGGAAGATACCAGATACATTCGTCATAATGACATCGATTCGAACCGTCTTTGTTTCACCCTTTTTGATCTTCACATCCTCAATTGCCATTGCCGAGGTGGAATGAATGTTAACACTACCAGCCTCAAAAGGAATTCGTGCCCTGCCCTTGGTCATATCTAACGCATCCGCTACACCAACGACCCCAGCTTCTACTGTCATAGGTGGTGCTACTTTATCATGGCAATAAATTGCATGAATCACATGGTCTCTAATATGCACCTGTTTTCGAACATCTTTAGAATAGATCTTTTTGAGAATTCTATCAAGTATTGGAATTGTTATTACTACAGAAAATTCGTCATGATTTGTTCTTCCAACGACCATTCCAATATCATGAAGATAACAGCCAAGCATCACGATGACTTCGGCATCTTCAATGGTACCAGTATTCTCTTGAATAACAGTTGGTTGAAGACCTCTACTGAGTTCGCGGAGTAATTTAATTCCATTTAGAGTCACAATCAATGAATGCGTATGACCATGATCAGAATACCCCATTCGATCAATTGCCATCCTGTTGCTATCCTCAAGGAGTGTCTGAACTTCAAGATCTTTCTCGAGTTCATCAAATGCAACTAAGCAAAGCTCATTATCCTTCAATAACCTGCGAACTCTATCTTTTAGTGTGTTTTTTTGCTTTGGACTCTTTGCCATATGTATAATACCCTCTAATTCAATCTATTTTCTACTTGTTTACCTATCAGCTAATTTCGTAATAAATCAGATACCGGCTGCATAAGAAGAGTGGGCAACCTACTTTTTTCCTCAGTTTAGACCGAAAAATATGAGCTGAGTCAGTTTTTTTTTCTATGTCTTAAGATAGATTGATCTCTTATGAAATCATGTGTATGGATATATACAAGTAAAGTGGGGCAAAATCCTACTTGGAGTCTATGATATCTTAAAGTCAGTCTTACAGATCTCACCAGTCTTAAGATCTATTTTGCTTAATTGAGGGGTCTTTCCTGAAACTAGACCTATGGCTCCTCTGACAAGTCCACCTACTGGACAGGCAGTGTTGCCTTCCAAGTCATAACCACCTACCTTACGTGGACAGATGAGGCAATTCTGTACTACGACATGAGCTGTGTCCCCATCCATTTCAATAGAGAGATCTTCTGCAATACGTACTTCTTCGAGAAGTTTTTCCAACACATCCTCAGCTGAGGAAGTAGGTGAAATTAATTTTTGACTCAACAACTCCTTTGCTAGCTCCTGACCTATCCAAGTAGCCAGCACATCCATAGCACCTTGAGGACCAAAGTCAGGATTCAAGATTGCGTCACGTGCATTGACCAGTCCAGCTCCCAGACCAATGGCCATTCGGTTGAGATAATTGCGACGTGGGTCCTTTTTTCGTCTAAATCTAAATAAACTCATAAAATACATAGAATTTAGATTCTTTTTATTAAACCTTCTTGCACATACCTATCACAGACGGCTTCAACTTGTGACAGATTAATGTTTGAACCTAGAGCTTTCTCAAGAAATGCAACCTTTTGACGTAACTTACTCAAGCAAATTACACCAGACTCACAGATGGTACGGAGAATTGTTTTATCTAGAACAAAAGATGTCTTCTCGCGATCTTTTATTTCATCAAAAGTATATAATGACTGGTAACATGGTTCACCCATCGCTTCAGACAGGTTTTCAGCGACCTCAGATGCAGATACAATTGATTCTGCACGTGTACCTTCCATATGAAAAGTATCAGACGCTTCAATGCCGCGTATTCGCATGTTTCTATCAACATAGACTATAATCGCATGGATAGGTTCCCCATGAGCTAAAGCTACACGAAGAATTCCATCCTTTTGGGCGTTCAATTTATCTGGCGAAACCTCAAATTCAATGGGTCTGTTACAGATATCGCAGTGCACGCGCAACTTTCCTGATTCTGTGGACAAGATAAAATCCCCGTTGAGGAGGTCAATTTAGTACAATATTAAGATTCTTATGAGAAATGAATCAGGATTCGGCTTGAAGAGTATCTGGTTCAGAGAGAAGCTCTCTCAGATATTCTATCAATTGTTCAACGTTTTCACCAGTCTTCGAACTAATGAGGATATACTTGATACCATATTCATCAGCAACTTCTTGAATGTCCTCAAGGGGAATACCAAATCCCATGTCAATCTTGGTGCCAACAAGTAGTTTCTTTTCATTAGGAACACCAACAATGAGATCCATCCACTCACGTATTTTTTGGAGAGAGAGAAAGGAATTACAGTCAAACACAATTAATGCTGCCTTGGCACCAATGATGAGAGACCCTTGGAAGAATCGAAACTGTTTTTGTCCGCCAAAGTCAAAACATGCAACTTTGACTGCTTCAGTATCACTATTAGTCGTAATAGTCCAGGACTCCACATCAAATCCAACTGTCATACTCTTGTCAATGTATTCACCCGTTGCAAGTCGAGAGATTAATGTAGATTTTCCAACTCCACCATCACCTACAACGGCTAATTTCACTAGTCTATGATGTGTTGCAGAAACCATGACTCGCATCCCCAACTTATTGGCATGAATTAATTCACATTATATTAAGATATTATGTAGGGATAATTAGAAAAAAGTCATAATATACAATCTTGACAGATATGCACTAGACTGATTAGTGCAAAGTGACTGAGATAGGCAGGGAATCCATCTTGAATATACGTCAATTTGAAAGAAATGATACTGAGTCAATTATTCACTTGGCAAACAACTTTGCATTTTTTGATGGTCCTATTGATGAAGAGGATCTATTAATTACCAAAGCATTCCCGGAAGCATTTATTGTCGCTGAGGAAGACAAGAAAATCATTGGATTTGTTTACGGTTATTTTAGAGAGGTGCCATCTGAGGTATTAGCGAACTGGGGTGTCACAAAGGTCGCGACAATCGAGCTCTTAGTAGTAGATTCTCAGTATAGAAATCGCGGAGTTGGCAGTAGATTGCTCGATAGACTAATCAAGATTCTTAGAGATGCAGGAACGGAACTCATTGGCTTACATTGTCCTGTAGGAGCAATAGAAGCAAGACAGCTGTA
>JAEOUN010000108.1 GCA_016839245.1 Candidatus Thorarchaeota archaeon | reverse complement strand
GACTATTGAATATCTCAAGTTCAACCAGAGCATCAAGTATCTCCACAATATAGGAACTCATCCGAGCTGTTACGGTTACAGCACGGTTCTTTAAACCAAATTTTTCTCTAGAGAATCGCCCTATGAGCTCCAATCGAAGATCTTCTTGCACTTTACCCTTCTGTGTAGTTTGAGTACTGTTGGACATCACAAGTAACTCCCAAATGAACGAATTAATCTTACTTGGATTGAACACAAATACCTTATAAGGTTTAATGTATACAATATCACGTAATAATATTACAAATGGTGATTAAATGTCAACTGAAAATGCTGCGTACCACGTAAGATATCTCGCTGACGAGATTCTCCAAGACAGGAGCTATCAGCTCTTGGAACCCCTCTCACACAGCGGGCTTTCGCTGGTCCCAATAGTCATGAACGCAGACATTGATGAAACGATGGAGTACATCAATGCAGCGGAGGCTTTTGAATCTGAAACTCTCATCATAACTGAAGGAGGAGATCAAGTCAACACACTGATTGCCAAGAATATTGGAAACATACCAATATTGATTGAAGAAGGAGAAGTTCTCATTGGCATTGGAAGCCAAGATAGGATTGTTGTAGCAAGTGTAATTCTTCAGCCTGAAGAAGACCGGAGAATTCCTGTCAAATGTGTACATGAGCCACACTTCCTCAGAACTGGTGCATCTTTCCACTCAATTGGAGCTGGCGGTGCAGACTTGAGAGCATCTCTAAAAGAAATGAAGTATGAATCGATCATGACCGATGTCGTGAATTACTGTGCCGAATCGGTAGTAGATCAGGGAGAGGTATGGGATAAGGTAGAGGACTATTGCAGAAAACTAGGAATTGAAGACCAAACAAAATACACTGATGCAATAGCAAAAATCAAAGAAACAGTCAGTGATCTTGCTAATGAAATTCGAAATCAACTCCCGTTGAAGACCTGTGGTATCATTGTGATAAGTCCGGAGGGCAAAGTCATTGCTATGGAACTCTATAGAAATAAGCAGGCATTCAGGAAACGAGCTGGATTTTTGGAGTCAATGCTAATGGAATTCTCAAATCTGGATAAGAAATCCATTGAAAGAGAAGCCGCATGGAGTAAAGCAGTACAATTACTGCTTCAAATGAAGGACATTAAGGATGAAGATGTCATAGCCAAAGCAGAAACTCAGAGTGTCCTCATCGGTCTGGGCGATCTAAGAGGTGAAGCAATTCTTCAGAAGAATGTCGAGGATAAAAGGAACATCACACTATATTGTTCGCTATCGTAGTAGTATGAATTACAATAGGGGTGAAGCATCCTAGATTAATTGCTTCACCATACATTTCTTTGTCCTAAGTAATCTTTTTTATAGTTAATTTTCTATTGTGGTACTGTTGGAGGTTCTGACATGAAGTATCGTAAGGTTGGAAAGAGCGGTCTGAAGATAAGTGAAATCTCATTGGGTTCTTGGTTGACATATGGAGGAACTGTTGAAAATCGGATCGCAAAGGATTGTATGAACACTGCTATAGATAATGGAATCAACTTTATCGACTCAGCTGAAATCTATGCAAGAGGCAAGGCAGAAGAGGTAATTGGTGAATGGCTGAGGGAAGAAACGGTAGATAGAAAGAAACTTGTTATTTCTAGCAAGGTCTTCTGGCCAACTAGCGAGGACATCAATGATTGGGGAAATAGTAGAAAGAACATCTCTAGCGCGATTGAAGGTACTCTAAATCGCTTGAACTTGGATTACATCGACATCTACTACTTACATCGTTATGATTACACTACACCCGTAAGAGAAACCGTTGATATAATGGATGACTTAGTGAGATCAGGGAAGATTCTCTACTGGGGAACTTCAACATGGACTGCTGCTCAACTCGAACGTGTAAACGCGGTTGCGAAAGAATTCCGCGCTCAGAAACCAATTGTAGAGCAACCAAGATACAACATGTTCTCAAGGCATATTGAGGTAGAGATACTGCATGTAGGAAAGACTCACGGAATGGGATTTACTGTATGGAGTCCTCTTGCACAGGGTCTCCTGACAGGAAAATACAATGATGGTATTCCAGAAAAAAGTCGAGGTGCCACTTCTGAAATTATGAGGGGAGAACTGACTCCTGAAAATATTGGTAAAGTAAAGAAGCTGGGAGAGTTAGCGAAAAGTCTAGATATAACAACAAGTCAATTGGCACTTGCCTGGATTCTGAGAAGGCCAGAGATATCTGCAGCCATAATAGGAGCAACCAAGCCGGAGCACGTAATTGAAAGCGTTGCAGCCTCAGGAATGGAACTATCGAAGGATACTCTTGAACACATTGAAGGAATTTTAGATAACACCCCTCAATGGCCACCAACCTATGCTCCAAACATCTATTATGAAGACAAGATGCGGTAAGTATACTCATCGTATCTACTTCTGTCTTGGTAATCAACATACAATTTCTCGACCTGTCTTTCGCAGGCATAGAATTGTCATCATGAGAATGAAGATATTCACACAAAGCAGCGCAATAGATAGAAATGACAAGAAAAGAAGTGGTACCACACAGAGAATTGTGATTCCCTCAAAGACAAGTAGATACTTGGAATACAATCTAATGTATTTGAAATCACGACTTTCCGTTGGAGGGTGTTCATATCTTCGCATCTGACAGTAAAGCTTCTGTGCTCGATTCAGTGACTGTGATATGACTGAATAGTACATTAGCTGCAGACTCAATGCAAAAGTGAAAAGGGCGAGGAATAGGGAGGTATAACTATCAATTACAAGTCCTATTCCTGTTGAAGATAATCCAGAGAATAGAAGATAGGCACACAGAACCACCACGGAACTACCTGTTAACACGACAAAATTCACTCTTCCAAACCATGCGGTTCCAGGACTGAATATCTTCCTATCATAAAACAGATCCACCTCTGGTTGGAGAATATCTGAGGTTTTCTTCGATATTCGTTCTCGCAAGACATCAATAACTTTCTGGTGCCATACATAACCAGTTCGCTGAGTCACCAAGGTTGAGATAGTACCAATACTTGATACGAAGGCGACAACACTAATGACCATGAATAGAGGTAAAGACACAGAACTCGAGTCTTGGTCGTTTGCCAGTGAGATCGCGGAGAAGAGGAGTGCCATCATGACCATGTGGATGTTGAAGGCTTGATATGATTTATCGATAGCATGTCTAAAGTGGCTCCACTGTTGTGTATATTCCGTCTTTAAGGCATCAAGTTCCCAGCGGATGCTATCATAAGTATCTGACAACTGGTATATACGCTCCTCCTCCACGCGAGAATTATTGTAGTAAATAGGTTTCTTATGATAAATGCTTCATGGATTCCAGCCTAATGAGTCCATACCCAAGAAGTAATCAATACATGATAAGTGGTTTTCAAAGTGAAGTCAGCATGAGCTTGATATCTGAACTAAAGAGTTGGCTATGGATTCTAAAAATCTGGGTGCCATTATATTCTGTTCTACTCTTACTTGGAACTATTGTGGGAACCTATCTGGGATCAATATACTATTGGTCTGCAATTATCATTGGAGTGCCACTTGTTATAATTCCTATGACTTACAAGAACTTGGTCGGAGGAGGATGCAGTATCAGATTCCAAATTTGTGCTCTCGTCAAAGGAATGCTTGCAGGATTCATATTTCTAACTCTTTCGATTCTAGCTGATTTGATTATCTGGCAGATATTAGGTACTCAAATTGGATGGACTCCATTTGCTTTTGGAGTATCACGAGATATTCAACTCATCTGGTTTTTAAGTGGTCTAATTGGCGGATTTGGAGCCAGAATTATTGAAGTTCGAGGACAGACGCAGCATGGCAAAATCACAGTAGCCGGATTCGAATAATTAAAAGGTCATACCTCAAAAAGTTCTGTTGGCGAATTGACTCGTAAGAGCTTTTGAGGAAATCTCAATGGTAAATCCGACATCTGAACAATTGCATTGGAACCAGCTTAGGAAACAACACCTCTTAGAAGAAAAAGTATCAGATTTTTACGAAGTAACAAAAGTTCATCTTGGACTCCATTCCACTGATTACTGGACACCCTATTTTTCAATCTGGGCAAGACTGGGGAATTTTGACGCTCAAAGAATGTTTGAATCACTAAACAATGGAAACAAGTTGGCAAGGAGTCGGGCGTTTCGAACAACGGTGCATGTCATGCATCTTGACAATCTGTCACTCATCTTAAGCGCGACAGGACCATCACTCTTTCATGCGACTCGAACAAATAAATACACGAAGGTAGACCGATTAAGCGATTTAGAAATTGAAGATATGCTCGATCGTGTAAGGGAGGTATTGGACAAAGGACCTCTCCAGACAAGCGAACTGAAGAAGGCTGTTCCAGAGGTTGGAGAATATATGCGGTCAGCACTCATTATGCTAATGGCTCGTGGAGAGGTAATTAGAGCACAAGCAAAACATGCTCGAAGTAATCTGACATCATATGCCCTGATAGAGAGATGGTTTAAGAATTACAAGTTCAAGCCTATCGATGAAAACAAGGCAATCACAGAGCTAATTAAACGACATATTGAGAGGTTTGGACCGGTATCCGTCGAAGATATTGCTTGGTGGCTAAGACAGACAAAGACAACCATTGCTTCTGCAATACAAAATATAGGAGATGAGATTGTCCGAGTTAATCTGGAAAATAGTGAAAAATTCATGTCAAGAGAAGATTATGAAATTGCTTCAGGTATCGAAATCACATCTCAAGATCAGGTCTGGTTTTTACCTTATGAAGATCATTTTCTGAAGGCAATTATTGACCGTGGAACTTTCATTAATCAAGATATACAACCAAAACTATTCCCTGCTGATAGGCAACATTACTGGCCTTCAAATCCAGATGCCCCTCGGAAAATGCCAAGTAGGGGATTACGCGCTACAGGAGAAGTTCGACCCTCTATCTGGCTAAATGGGAGAGCTATTGGTAGATGGGAGCTAGATGATGATGAAGACCAGAAGAAGGTCGTAACTAGTCTGTATGAAAAGGTCAACAAATCCCAATTAGAGAGAATCAATGAAGCACGATCTAACTTGGAGGACTTTGTGAATCTCGCCTTGCTCCCAATTTCCAAAGGATGAGGTTGTTTGTCATCATTGAAATGTAGTACCTAGAGAACACGGAACGCAAATAAGCAGATTTGTATATATTTTTTCTACATCCTGGAGTTGATAGAATGGGAAAGGGTTTAGCTATCTTTGGTCTAATATTAATTATAATCGGAATCCTACCGCTCATCTTTCCGATGATCGGACTAGATGCATATATAGTGTACTTCTCACTCGGATATTATATTCCTTCGATAAGTTACACTCTAACATTAGCAGGTTATGATTTCACAGAGCTGATGCTCATCCTGATAGGACTTGGTGTCCTTCTTCTAATCATCGGAGCTGTAAAATAATTTACAACCTGACAAAATTCAAGGAGGGAGAACCCTCCCTCCTACATTGAAGTTGATATTCTATTTGATTCCAAGTCGTGTTGCAATTTTCACAATTATGAAAATTACAAAAGCAACAACGATGAAGGTTATCACACTGTCAATAATCGGTCCAGCTGCGAGTATATAGGCAGTTCCTTCTGTTCCACCACCAATGCCAGGAATGGCGAGTTGAATTAATGGCATAATGAAACTAGTAATTAGGGCCTCTACAACTTTTCCGATATAAATACCAAGGATGAAAGCCACTGCAAGGCCTAGGACCTTGTACTGAGAAATAAAATCAGTGAATTCATTGACAAATCCCTTGGGCGGAGGCGGCTTAGGTGCAGGTGTTAATAGTTTTCTAATCTCTCTTAGTTCTTCTAACATTTCTTCATTCGACACACAAAGCACTCCTATTGAGATAGTAGAGAGAGATAGAGGTATTCTTTGATTTGACTCTTGTGTAGAATGTGTAGATTCATAACAGAAGAAGTTCCTAGGTAGTATGATGTCATTCTGGTTTCTTCTATCGGTCATAGGATTGATTG
>JAEOUN010000107.1 GCA_016839245.1 Candidatus Thorarchaeota archaeon | reverse complement strand
TTCAACATTTACAAGCCAAAAGCGGAATCTCTAGACTCCTCGTGGAAGAATCTCTATTTAATTGGAGGGTTAGCGGCCTTAATTGCGGGAGTCATCTTTAGGAGGAATATTGGACCAGAGATTTCACTATTCTGTGGCATAGTAATACCTAGCTCTGCTCTTGATTGGTTCACGCTTCTTCAGAGTAATAGATTCATAGGATTGGCCTTTCTAAGTATATTTGACCTGGTTGACTACTTGTTGGCGGGTATCATGTTTCTCTCTCTTTATGTAATCCTAAGAGAAACTAACGCTAGTCACATGTTACTTGCAGTGGTCTTCGAGTTTATCGGGATAGCGGTATATTTCGCTTCAAACACAGCTTTCTCCATGCTAGCCCTTAGTGACCAATATGCTATTGCCACTACAGATTCACAGAAATTTTTGTTATTAGCTGCAGGAGAGGCAGTACTCACAATGGGTAATCAGGGCACTGGAATTCTCACAAGTTTCCTCCTGCTTGCAGCATCGGGTTTGATTGTATCAATTATCATGCTACAAAACGATCTGTTTGGCAGGAGAATTGCTCTTCTGGGAATCCTTGCAAGCCTGTTTGATTTCATCTATTGCATCACACAAGTCTTTGTACCAATAATCAGTGTCTTTTTCGTATCCACTGCGGGTCTGTTATTGATGATATGGCACATCCTGATTGGTCAGAAACTCCTCATTCTGGGAAGAGACCAGCATAGTAATTCAGATCAAGCAATAGAAGGGAGGTCAAAGATATGAACATTAATGAAACAATAGACATAAGCAAATCAATTAGTAGAGCATCAAGTCATTCTGAGGTAAGTGTCTTAGTGGCCTATGGCACTCGTTATGGTGCAACCGCAGAAACTGCAGAGGAAATTGCAAGAGTCCTGAGTAATGAAGGATTCGAAGTCAAGCTAGTAGATGTAAAGAAAGAGAAGGTCAAAGATATCTCGGAATATGCACTCATCATCGTTGGAAGTGGGATGCAAATTGATAGATGGACAAAAGAATCCGAAGGATTTCTGAAACGGTTTCATCATCAATTGAAATCAAAGAAATTAGCACTCTTTGTATCATCTGGAGCCCAAGCAATAGCTGAGTCTAAAGGAAATCCAGAAGAAATCAGTAGAGCTAGAAGGACATACCTAGAAGAAAAGGCAGCAAAATATGATCTACAACCAATATCGATGAAGGTGTTTGGTGGAGTCTGGAATCTCCATAAAACACCTTGGTGGTCTAAGATGGCGATGGAGGAAATCAAGTCAGCTTGCGAAGAAGCGCACATCACAGAGACTGGACCCGGTGTCTATGATACAAGGGATTGGGAGGCAATCCGCAATTGGGCAAGAGAACTAGTAACACAAGTAACGACGGGGATGATATGAGATGGAAAATACAGCCCGAGTAACTCTATCTACCTTTGGCGCTATTGTTGGAATAGCAGGCTTGGAACATGGAACTGGAGAAATTCTTCAAGGTAACATCGTACCGAATGGATTCGTGATTGAATCTTGGCCAGATGTGAAGGCATACGAGATCTTAGCTGGAGAACCAGCAATGACAATTATTCCGAACTTACTGCTATCAGGAATACTCACAGTTCTCGTCTCAATTATGCTAATAGTATGGGCAGTTATCTATATACAGAGGAAAGACTGGGGAAGAAACCTCATTCTCCTTTCATTTGTTCTTCTTCTTGTTGGAGGTGGATTTGGTCCACCCATAATGGGTTTTATTCTTGGTGTGATTAGAACAAGAATGACATCGAGTTCAGAATGGATATTGAATAGAGATATTTTGGCTAGACTTTGGCCAATCCTGTTCCCAGTTGGCGTAATTGCGTATCTATCATTGTGGCCAGGCATGGTAATCTTATCTCAATTCGTTCTAGCTGAATCTCTTCCTGTAATGCAATTGACCATATTCAGCTTTATGGCACTTGTACTGGCTATCCTCTCTGGATATGCACATGACAGCAAATACAGAAATAAAGTATCGAATGAGCTATTATACAAAAATGAAACGGGAGAATTCAATCACCCGTTTCTTTTTTTATAAGAGAAAAATATTCTTTCACCACTGAAATAAGTGAATCTTTGGAGTAGAATATCTCTAACATCAGCAAAATCTAGCTTGTTCTCTTTCTGACAATCAAGAGTACCACGACAACGGCTACTACTCCAATTACTATACTGACTTCAAGTAGACCAAGAGGAAATCCTTCAGTTTCAGTAGGAGTCGATGTAGGAGTAGGTGTAACTAGCAAGTCTTGCAAATCAAGTTTCATGATGAACATGTCATACTCGCCACCATTATTCTCTTGATAGGCTTGATTGATGGGAAGATTAGTGGATTCTGCATAACCTAAGACAACAAAGGTGTAATTTGAGTACCAGACTACCTCGATACCAACATCATTATCCACTCCCCCAAATACCAATGAAGCGAGGAGTGAACCTTCTGAGTCCAATGCAACTATTGTCATATTAGTATGATTTTCTTCAGTTGTGTTATATGGCAAAGTCGTTGGAAAATCTAAAGAATTGGTTTGACCGGTCACAATGATGTTATCATTGGAGTCTATTGTGATAGCATTACTGTGGTCAACTGAGGAGCCACCAAAATATGTACTGAAGACAATACTCTCTCCATCTGGAGCGAATTTTGTGATGAACATGTCAGCAAAATCTACAGGTTCGTCTTGGTAGGGATTCATTGTCGGGAAATCATCAGATGTTGTGAAACCCGTTATTACGATATTATCACCATTATCTATTGCCAGTGCATTCCCCCATTCCAAAGCTGCACCGCCCAAGAAAGTGAAGTATACCAGCGTTCCACTTGTGTCAAACTTGGCAAGATACGCATCACAGATGCCACCCGAATACTCTTCTTGATAGGCACCTTCGGTAGCTAAATCCCCATTTGCGGATATTCCTGTAAGCCAGATATTTCCCTGCGAATCAAATTTGAGATCTCGCCCATGATCGATGCCTGCTGTTCCTAGATATGTTGAGAATAATAGAGACTGTCCATCAGCCTCGAAGAATGAAATGAATATGTCAAGAGACCCACCATTTGAATCCTGGACAGGATGTAATAATGGAATATCATTTGATTGAGTTGTTCCGGTGATGACTATCCGGTCATCAGAATCAATGGCCACAGCATAGATGTAATCATAATCGCTTCCCCCGAAGTATGTTGAAAACAGAAGAGATTGTCCATCTTCTGAAAATTTTGCAATGAAACAATCGGTCACTCCTTCAGTGGAACTTGCGCTATCTGTTTGAAAGGCATTTATCACTGGTAAATCAGAAGATCCTGTGATGCCTGCTACTATAATATTATTCTCTGAGTCAACAACTACACCTGTGATTAACTCATGCTCTGAGCCACCGAAGTATGTTGAGAATATCAGTGAACCATTGGGATGAAACTTCGATATAGTACTATCACTGGATCCATTGAGATGATCTTGATAGGCGTTCTTCAATGGAAAATCAGTTGATGTTGTCCGACCAACCACAATGATGTTACCCTCTGAATCAGTAACCATGCTTCCAAAAGCATACACGACATCCATGTGCTCATCACCTGCACCGCCCAAGTAAGTTGAAAAATCAATTAGATCGATTGGATTATACTCTGTTGTAGCATTTGCTATGGAGAGCGTTCCTAGAGAGAGAAGCAATAGGATACCAAGGATTGCCATCTCTTTTACAGAATTTTGTTTATTTATCATTTCATAACTACCTTCAAGTAGATTTATATTTTCTAAAATTTAAAATTTGAAAATATAAATTGCCTTCATAGCAAGAATTAGGGTAAAATATGATGAGATACTGTAGATAGGATGAGATCCATGAGTCAGACCAAGTTATTGTCAAAGAAAGCAAAGAAAATTGAGCGCGAAATAGTGAATTTCTATAAGACAGTTGGAGAAATGGTCGACTTAAATCCCAAGGCGACTGAGATCTTTGCCTATCTTAAGATTCATGACACCTTGACTCAAGAACAACTGAAGCAATTAACAGGATTCTCTCTCGGTACCATTTCATCGATTTTGCAGCTGTTTCTTCAGACAGAGATTGTGAATCGCCAATTTATCTCGGGGACCCATAAGAACATCTATAGTATAAGGCCTGAGAAGATCAATTTTGTTTATACTCCATCAACTCAAATCCTTGAAGATCTTGAGAGACTCGATACATACATTGTGGAAAAACAGTCAGATCTTCAAAAACTACAGAGCACATATCCAATTGAGGTAGCATTTCTGCAGAGAAGACTCAATAGTCTTCGAAATTATATTGAAGTTCAAAGAAGACAGATTAGTAGAGAAAAGAGGTATTCGTTCTTTCAAGAGGACACATCAGAGATAATCCCTCTCAATGAGATGATAGTCTATCCATTTGATACCCAAGAATTAGAGGAGAGATTCATGGATATTTTGA
The DNA here is from genome assembly GCA_016839245.1 of Candidatus Thorarchaeota archaeon. The sequence continues at coordinate 35,033 of JAEOUN010000107.1, read as the reverse complement.
TCTATTACAAAGACAACCCGATAAAAGATGGAATACTACGCATTTTCTACACTCATCGGAGTGCTGATCAAAAGACTTTGATGGATATCTCGGGATTCTCACGAAGTACAATCTCTCGTTTTCTGCAGAAGTCTCTTAGGAGAGGATTCATTCACAGTTTACCAAGAGAACATCGAAAACCGAGAATCTACTATCTGAATTCTATCTCATCGAGTATTCTCACTACGATTTTGAACACTGATAATTTCATCTTTACATATGCTTCTAGATTTCAGGAGATTTTATCCACACTTGAATCCGAAAAATGGCCAGACAAAGAGAAAAGAGAGGTTTCATCGCTTATGGATAAGGTAAAGGAAATTCTCAACCAGATTAATACCTTTAAGAAAAATACACAATTCTTGAGAGATGCATACCAAGAACTAGTAGACTTCCTGAAGAACAATACGCCTATTTCGGAGTATCCAAATTAATATCAATAAATTGGATCTGAGAACGCTTTTGCAAGCCAATCTAATAATACATGACATCTATTCTCCAGGATTCGTGCTCAGATGGAGATTGCTTTTCGAAACAGACTGCAAAACTAATTTTCAGCACCATCGGTGCAAAGAGCCTAGATATTCCTCCTTCTTTTCGTATATACGACAAGTATCAATGCAATACTACCAGCAACAATAGAGACTCCTACAATTTCTAGAGGAATTGTGTAACCATTCGATGTCGTAGAAGTGGCTGTGGTTGAGAAAGTAGTAGAGGTATCTGGAGAGGGCGGTCTAACTTTGGCTCCAGTGATAACTAGTTCATAAGACGTTTCTTCCAAGACTACAAGCTGTCTTCTATACAACAGGTTCTCTCCATTTGGAGATAACACGGCACTATTTTCGGTGTGCACACCATCTGTCAGTTGAACAATCTCAGTTCCATTCGTATTGATACTATATATGTGATTGTTGCCGTCTGAACTACGATTACTTCTCATAAGGAATGCTTGCTCATTCATAGGATGATAATTAATCCATGAATTGGTATATTCATCATCAAGGACCATTCTATCATTAGTCCCATTCATTTGGATTGCTCCGATACTACCATTGGGATTGCTGTAGATTATTGTATCACCATCAGCCAGCACTAGTGGAGTTGTTACTGCGGAAAAGGTTTTGATCGTTACTACATCACTTCCATTGACATTGCTTGCCATGAGTGTTGTAGGCATGTTATAGTATGAAGCTGTGCCCCATAGGAGCTTATTTCCTGCAGGTGACATACCAATAGTGAAAGAATATGCAGAACCGCTTATCAGCTGCCAACCATCAGTTCCGTTAGCAAAACAGGTGTAGGACTTCCACCATCCATTACCATCATGAGCAGAAAAATAGACAAGATCTGTTCCAGGGATAAAGCGTCCCCAACGTGCAGTGCCAATATTATCGTAGGCGGAAGTTGACCAGACTGTTCGAATTCCGTTTGTATAGGTAAAAGTGATCTGAGTTAGCTCAGTCCCATCATATCGTATTTTCCAGAGTTCACCTCGACCATAGTATTCATCGGGAAGTTCATTCTCTTGCCTGATTCTAAAGAGTATCCAATCGCCTTGCCAGTCTTCGAGGGCATTTGCCTCGGCCTCTGAATGAATCATCTGAAGACTTGTAATTCCATAACCATTCCAGTCTCCAGTCCAGAGTTCACCCCAAGACTCTCCTTCAATATATTTGATGAAAGCTACTTTGGTTCCATCTGATGACCAAATAAAATCTGAGATGTTTCCAGTTGTAACAACTATCTCTCTGTCACCAGTGGCGCTTACTTGAACAGGCTCTATCATAAAAGCCATACTGAAACAGAAAAGTGCAGTTAGAATAGCAGCAAGTGCTCTTATCTGTTTAAAATTCATCTTCTTCAAACCTCCGTTTTGTATACTCTTACCAAGCGATTGATATAGTAGACAAAAAAGAGGTGAGAATAATTCCTAATAAGTGAGTGTTGTCTGGTCTATTGCAGTATTGCCAAAGATAGTGAAATCATCGAACCTAAATGCTGTTTCTTTGGACAAGGGTGTATAATAGCTCAAGTCTCATACCAATCGATTTGCCCGCTCTCATTCACTGTCTTGCAGGAGAGGTTGACTGATTGATTGGTATATCCAATGTTACGTAAAACGTAGAAATTATATTGAAAGGTTGTCATACAATATAGACATACCGACTAGTCGGTATCTAAGCACTAACCTGCTTAAGAGCGTGCAAGTGGGGAATGACAATAGAATCAGGAGTAAATATACTGACACGTCTAACATCACTTCGATGGTTGAGAAGTCTGCTTATAGCTGTTACGAAAAAATGTGAAACAGATGGAGATACACGACTCAATATCACCCTTGACCTTATTGCCGGAAGAAGAACAAGTGCATGTATAACATGTCGAATCTCAGCAATTCTAATACGAGCTATATTAGCAATTGGCTCTACAGCTTTTGGAACAGCAGCGCAAGTTGTACAGGAAAATCTCAAGGATCATATTTTCAGAAGATCGATGTCGAGTATTATCAGTGGTTTAGCGAGATTTGGTGTGACTAAACCATTCACACCAGGAGCTCCATTTCAGGTCGTATGGAATGTAACAAAATCATGCAATCTGAGGTGTAAGCACTGCTATGAGAGTGCAGGAACAAAAGCACCAGACGAGCTTTCAACAGAACAGGCACTCAAGACAGTTGACAAATTGGCTGATGCGGGTGTTGTATTTCTTGCCTTCTCAGGTGGAGAGCCAACAATAAGACCGGACATACTTGCTCTGATTCGGAGAGCAACAGAACAGGGCATCTATGTCGCAGTTGCAACAAATGGAATTTCGTTCTCCGATCCCGAGCGGGTGCGTAAATTTAAGAGAGCAGGAATGAGGTTTGTTCAGATTAGTATTGATGGAGCTAATGCAGAAACTCATGATGAGTTTAGAGGAGTCCCGGGAGCTTTTGATAAGACAGTATCGGGAATCATGAATTGTGTCGCAGAGAGCTTATTCGTTGAAGTATCCACCACTGTAACAAGACACAATATTGGTGAGATTCATGAAGTAATTAGCCTATGCGAAGATTGGGGTGTCAGATGGCTTATGTTCTACAACCTAGTTCCAGTTGGGAGAGGAATAGAGCTAATTGACACGGATCTCACACCTGATGAACGTGAGTATATTCTAAATGTACTATGGGAGAGAATCTCCAATGAAAAAGACTCTAAATTGGAGGTATTGACGACCGCGCCTCAACTTGGGAGGGTCGCATATGATGCAAATTTGAAAAGCAAATGTAAAGATGAGATAGTAGCTCCTACTCACTTTAGCAATGCGCGACTCCCATCACAGATGGTAGGATTGACTGAGTTTATTGGTGGCTGCGGTGCAGGACGTTTCTATGTTTCGCTTGAACCTAATGGCGATCTCTATCCCTGTGTTTTCTTTCCTCATATTGAGAGGATGAAAGTGGGTAATATTCTGACCGATAATTTTGAGGTACTATGGACACATTCATCACTTCTTTACAGACTGAGAAATAAAAACCTCCTACATGATGAATGCGGAAGTTGTGAGAGACGTTATGTCTGCGGGGGCTGTCGAGCTCGAGCATTAAGTTACTTTGGTGATGAGCTTGCTCCAGACCCAGGGTGCATCAACAACCGAGACCATTGGAAAAAGCTGACTAAAGAATGCACTTCAAACCTTGACCTTCTCGTAAGGCCCTCTACAACTGCTGGCGTTCTTGATCTATCAGAGGGGTGAAGATTGGCTAGAGTCCTGCTTATGGTGCCTGATTCGAGTTGCAATATACGTGAATCTTTCAACTACACAAGCCCTCCGTTGGGAATTGGATATATTGCTAGTTATCTCAGGGAGACTGGAAATCATCAAGTTAAGATATATGACGGACTCCTTCAATATTCAAGAGATTTAGATTTCATAGATACTCTCACATCTTTTTCACCAGATGTGGTCGGCATCAGTGGTCAAACTACGCCCTCAATCTATGATGTGTATCAGACTGCAAGGATTGTTAAGAACCACAATCCCGCAACTCTTGTTATTGTGGGAGGAGCTCATGTGACTTTTCAAGATGAACAGGCACTCATAGAATGTCCTGAGATTGATGCAGTGGTGAGAGGGGAGGGTGAAGTGACAACGAAGGTACTTCTAGAACAAATCTGTGAGAATCGATATGATGCTACAGTACAAGGAACCACTACGCGCGTAGGTACTAACATAATCAAGAATCCAGACAGACCATATGTTGCTGACCTCGATACTCTCCCTTTTCCAGCCTATGACCTTCTTGATCTTCCAACTTATTTTCCACGAGGAAATAGAATAGCCCCGATGATAACAAGCCGAGGATGTCCATACCAATGCACATTTTGTTCATCATCTAGAATCACAGGAAAACGCTGGCGAGGAAGATCAGCTAAGAATGTAGTAACAGAAATTACACTATTGCAAGACAAGTATGGTGTTCGAGATGTCACATTCATCGATGACCTTTTCACCTTTGACTATCAAAGAGTTGAGGATATATGTTCGATGATGCTCGAAGAGGTGGATGACATTGGATGGACCTGCTCTTCAAGAGCAGACATTATGACACGACATCCCAAGCTGGTGGAATATCTTAAGGACGCAGGTTGCCATACTATCTATATTGGTGCAGAGTCAGGAAGTCAACGAATACTTGACAAGATTAAGAAAGGAATCAGATTGAGTCAGATAATCAGCGCAGTTAAGAGAGCTAAAGATGTCGGACTCGAGGTGGTTCTCTCTTTTATTTTAGGGATACCAGGCGAAACATATAGAGATATTCGTTCGACTATTGATTTTGCGTGCAAATTAGACCCGGACCTAGCTCAATTCACAATCTGTACGCCTTATCCTGGTACACCAATATATGAGGAAGCAATTGAGAACGGGTGGCTTACAGTCCTAGATTGGTCTCAATTCACAGTTCTAGAATCCATCATGGATCTTCCAGGATTGCCTCGAGAGTCAATCAAAAAGCACCTGACCAGGGCATACTACAGGTTTTACACGAGACCAAGCTTCATCTGGAGGCAGATGAAGAAGAAAAATCTTGATTTTTTCAAAATTGCATTCAGAAGTGTAGTGAATAGACTCAGGAAGTGATAATAGTCCATATCAAAAAACGTGATATTAAAGAACAGGATTGCAAATTAGAAGACCTGGTCGATATGACAGAACTAGACACCAGAGAGAACATTTTGAATGAGTCATTCCATCAATTCATTGAGAGGTCATATCATAAAGTCAGTATTGATAGGATATGCACGAAACTTGGTATTTCAAAAGGTGCTGTGTTTCATTACTTCAACTCGAAATATGATCTTGCATGTGAGTCGCTCTATCAAGGATTCAATAAACTCTGGAGCCCGCATCTAAAACAAATAATCGACAAGGGAACACCACAGGAGAAACTCACGCAATTCATCCGAAGCGCTGTTCAGATGTTCATGGAACATCCAACTCTCTGCAGGTTTTCCCACGAAATTTTTGAAGAAGGCGCAGGTAAACAAAATGTAAATAATGAGTGGTTGAAATCAAATAGGGACCATCTGAATCTTGCAACAAAATTGTATGAGGAGTGCGGAATCTCAAATCCAGAAGGCAAAGCTCGTTTACTGATAGCGGCATTAGACGGCCTTTCATTCTTTTTTATTTTAGAAGATCTTGAGGAACAACTAGATGCTGAAACAATTTCAAAAGATCTCATAGAAATGTATGTTCCTTAAGATAAGGAACAATGTTCATCTCACAGTCAGCATATCTTATGGTTAAGACGCTTTCTCGATAATCATAATCCTATGGAGAAATAGTTGCTAATTACTCTGTAATTCTTCGATATAATGAGAGATAATCACGGACTCTATTATCCATGTCCATTCCCTCAAGAACCGCGATTGCATCTTTATAATGAGATTTGACCTTCTCTTGGATTCCTGCAGTAGTAATTTGGCTTACTAATTTACTCAACGTATAGAGATGCACATTCAGAGCTTTCGAGGACAAGACATCTAAATTCACCGCCCATTCTTTCAAGAGCTTCAAATAATCAATATTGGAGAGTATAAGAGAGGCATCATTTTGAATAGGATCGTGACCTGGAACAACATGCTTCCAATCACGAGCAAGATATCCCTCAAGAGTCGAGATGTAGGTATCAAAATCCAGACTGTTCACATACGGAATATTAGATTCAATATTATCTCCGACGAAGAGTATGTGCTCCTTTCGATCATAGCAGGATGATGAATCAATTGTGTGTCCTGGTGAATAGAAGAATTCAATGTCATCATCTTCGAAGATATAATTGGTATCGAAGACAGTCGTAGGTGGAATTAGGACTACTTCTCCTTGTCGTTGATCGTAGAATTTCTTCAGGTCTTTAGTACAGTCCTTTTCAATACGCGTTCTACATTCTCGATGACCAAGAATAGTTGCATCTCTAAAGTGGCAATTGCCCCACACATGATCCCAATCAGCATGGGAATTAAATACTACAATTGGTTTATCTTGATGCCCCTTTTCTTTGATGATTTTGGAAATTTTCTTCATAGGTTCAGGACCGATAAATGTGTCACAGACATACACACGATTGTCCCCAAAAATGAGATGTGTAGTCGTGTAGAATGGAGATAGAAATGCGACAGTAAGATTTCTCTCTCCAAGTGTTGTAAGTTCCATCTGAATTCAACTAGCTGCAGATATGGATCCTTCTTGAAGTTCTCTATCAGGACTAATTATAGGAGATGACGATTAGCATTTCTCCTTCATTGTGAGCCATTAAAGAGAATCAACTGAAGTTTTGGATTGATTCTTACTACAGATATCAGTCGATTTCACTGATTGTCTTAACAAATGACTCTATCATTAGATATGATGATGCCGCGCCAACATCCAGATGACCTAAAGTCTTCTCTCCAAGATATTTAGCGCGACCTTTAGTAGCAATCATTTGTTTAGTGCTCTCCAATCCTTCTTTTGCAGCCGCAAGACCGCATTGCAATGCATCGATAAGTGAGAGATTCTTTTCCATTGCTTCCTTCAGAGCCGCATGGAATGGATGGATTGTGTCAAGCATAGTTTTTTGACCTACATCGACATTACCGCGGGTTCTAATTGTGTTTTCAGCAGCATCTACCATCTTTACCAAATCGCCAAGAGAAAGCACTTCTTTGTCTCCAACAGTCTTACCGGCTGCGATTGTTGCAGAGCCATAGAGTACTCCTACCGATCCACCCACTGTTTCGAGTAGTAAGAATCCTATATCATTGAGTATCTCGTGTATTTTCTTATCCTGATAGCTGGGCAATTTATCAGTGAGTAAATCAAAACCTCGCCTGAGATTCACTCCATGGTCGCCATCACCAATTGCTGAGTCCAGTTCAGTAAGATAATTCTCATTTTCAGCAATAGTCTTTGATATGTCTTTTAGGACTCTGAACAGTGTATCTTTATCGATAGAGGTAATCAAGGCATCACCTTTTGAATCACATTCTGAAATAAGGCGTATCAGCTGGTTCATCAAGAAGCTTCTTCAATTCCGCATCAAGTCGTATGAGACTCAATGAACAGCCCATCATATCAATAGATGTGCAGTAATTTCCGATAAAGACTTTGTAGATCTTTATCTTCTTTTCAGTGAGAATTTCTTCAATTTTTCGGAATAGTATGAAGAGTTCCTGAAGCGGAGTACCTCCCAGTCCATTTAGTAAAAGCGCTACTTCGTCGCCTCCCTTGAAGGGCAAATCATTTACAACTTTAAGAGTCAAAATCTCTGCAACTTCATCAGCTGTCTTGATCTTTGTTCTCTCAATACCTGGTTCGCCATGAATACCCATTCCAATTTCCATCTCGTCATCGGAAATCGTGAAATTGGGTTTTCCGGAGGAAGGAATAATGCAGGGTGATAAGGCAACGCCCATTGTACGAGTATTATCATTCGCTTTAATTGCAGCAGCCTTTACTTCTTCGAGGGATCCACCTTGTTCTGCTTTTGCGCCTGCAACCTTTATGACGAATAAATTCCCTGCAATACCTCGCCTGTCTTGAATCCGATCCTTGGGTGCAGAGGCAACATCATCAGTCACATTGACGATCTCAATGGAGATACCCTCTGTTTCAGCTCTCTCTTTGGATATTCCAAGATTCATCTTGTCTCCTTCATAATTACCCAAGAGGTAGAGAACTCCTTTTCCACCATCAATGGCCTTTGTTCCCTTGTATGCAGCATCGGGAGTAGGAGAAGAGAATATCTCACCAATAACGACTGCGTCATACATTCCTTTTCCAGTGTATCCGAACCAAAATGGTTCGTGGCCACTTCCACCTCCCACAAGAATGCCAACTTTTCCCTTGATCGGCGCGTCCTTTCTAACAACTACACGCACATCATCAAGTTTTTTCACATGAGAAGGGAAAGCTTTGACGAACCCTTCTACTTCTTCATCTGCCACTTTTAAGGGATTATTGATGAGCTTTTTCAATTTGTATACGCCTCAGATGTTAAATTTACTCTACTATAATTTCCGTATGTTCTGATTTCTTTATGCCTCTCTTTGTTTCTCTCCAAATAAGCCCGTAGGCTTAACAAGAAGGATTAGAAGCATGAAGATGAAACCGTAAATGTCTCGATATGATGAATTGATTACTACTGATGCTATTGCTTCAATCATAGCAAGAAGAATTCCGCCAATTAATCCTCCCATGATTGAACCTACGCCACCAATAACAATAATCTGGAATCCTTTCATTGTAGAGATTTTTCCAGATTGGGCTGTAAGGGGAAAGACTCCAGCAAGAAGTGCACCAGCTGCCGCTGCAAAAGAAACTCCAATAGCAAAGGCAATCTGGTCATATTTGCGCAGATCCATTCCAACACTTTCTGCAGCTACACGATTTTGTGCACAAGCTCTAAGACCTTTTCCAGTCCAAGTATATTTTGTATAAATAAGAAATCCAACAATAATCAGAATTGTGCAGAAGAGTGCAATTATCTTATTACCATCAATAGTCATTCCAAAGAAATCAACAATTCCCAAATACGAGGGAGTTGCATGATAAGTGGGACCTAGAGCCCATGCTAGAAAGTTTATGATCAAGACAGAAGTGATGATTGTAATGATAGTAGCAAATTCTTCTTTCTTTTCACCACTTTCAGAATACATAGGTTTTAAGAGGAATTTTTGATACAATGCCCCTAAAAGACCAACAGAAGCCATTGTAATCAAGATTGCCAGCCACCAAAGTGAAGCACCAAGAAAGAGTGTTATCAAGTAGTATTGAATGTAACCTCCAATTAGATAAAACTCTCCCATAGCCCAGTTAATGACTTTAACTACATTTAGGACGAAGTTGATGCCTATCGCTAACAGACTATAAATGAAACCTGTGACAAAAGCTAGAAAAATCAAATGAAAGAGGGTTGTTATGTCCAAATATGTAACCTCCAAAAAGTTTGAGGAATCATATGGAGGTGGGGGGGTATATCCATATATACAACCTCCATATGATTCTTCTATTTGAGTTTATCCACCCAGTAAGTCAACCCTAGGTATGTAATCTCCGGTTGCCTTATCTGCGGGATATATTATGGTCGTGTCTTCAAGTGCTTGATTTAATGCCGTAAACTGGCATATCATCACGGGTGGTGATGCTTGGTGGAAGTATGGTCCAAGGGTTGTGCCAAAGGTTATTGTTGAACCCCAGCGTTCCAACGGATGATTTTCTAAGCCGTCTCTGATATCTTCTGGATCAGCTGACCCAGCGATTTCGATTGCCTGTGCTACGCACATGACGTCACTGTAACCATTGAGTCCGTAGTACTCTGGTGCACTTCCGTATTCGACATACCATCCATCTGTGGCACGTTCTCCCTGTTCAGTCAATGCCATATCAGGGTGATATGATTCAGTTTCCAAGATTCCAATACCTGCTTCGCCAACTGCTTCCCAAGCTCCTTCCTGTGGCATCTCTGGTGCAGCTGCCACAAAAGCAGTCTCGTTCGATAGACCGATTTCAGCAGATTGTTTGGTGACGAGGTAGAAGAACATCTGACTTGCGATCTCTAGGACCATATCAGGTTCCCAATCTTTGACTTCAAGAAGCTGTGGAGTATAATCAATTGATTCTCTGCTAACTACCCATGACTGGATTACTGCATCTGGATACACATCTGGTTGTCGCTTCTCGACCCAGTCGATACCACCAACACCCCAATCAGTATCCTCTGCAACGATAGCAATCTTGGTATAATTCATGTAGTCTGCAAATTCCAGCCATGCTGTGGCTCTGTCTATGTCAGTGATGTGAGCTCTAAATGTATAAGTCATATTCTTTGCTGTAATCATAACATTTCCAGCACCGGCAACAAGTAATGGAACTTGATATTCTTCACAAATATCTTGGACTGCTAACACAACAGAGCTGTGAAGCATTCCCACTATTGCCACTACATTGTCTTCAGTAATCAGTTTAGTCGCAGCTGCAACACCTTTCTCTACCTGTCCGCTTGAGTCACCAATAATTAGCTCGACATTGCGTCCAAGTAGACCTCCATCTTCATTTATGTGTTGTACAGCTAGCTCTGCACCTCTTTTTATATTTGCAGCAGCTAGGTACGCTCCGGGTGGGGAAAGTCCAGAAATGAATCCTATCTTTATTGTATCTTCACCAGCTGGTGAAAAGGAATTCAGAAGGACTATTCCACCTACTGTACCTATTGCGATTATTGCTATGACAATTATCGCATAGGTCTGTTTCGTTTCCATTTTTAGTGCTCCTTCCGCATTATGAACGTAGCCTTTGTAGGCCAACGTGCTGTTTTTTTGATGACAAATCCTACTTATTAACGTTTTTATGAATTTTTAGAGTAATTATAACATATTATACTAATTAGTAGACCAAAATTTAGAATGAATTCAAAGTATTTATCTGTTAGTTGTTTTCTAAGAAACATGAAAATTATCTACATAACCAAAAGATTAGGGTGAATAAATATGAAGTGGATTGACCATGATATTCTAATGGTTCCCGGTCCATCTGAACCGTACCAGGAAGTACTTGCGGAACTCTCAAAACCAGTCTTACCTCACTATGGTCGTGAATGGAAGCAAGTTTATGAAGATACGTGCCGCAATCTAAAGAAAATATTCAACACGGACGATGACGTAATTATAGTACCAGGATGTGGTAATTCAGGACTTGAATTATCCGTAGCTAATTTAGTCGAGCCTGGCGATCGCGTTATAGTTGTTAATGATGGTTATTTCTCAAAATGCTTTAAGGAATTGATAGAAGCATATGAAGGAATACCCATCCTTGTCTCTGCACCATATGGAAAAGCAGTCCAACCTGAGCAGATTAGAGAAAAGTTAGAAGAAGAGAAAGATGTCAAAGCTATTATTACTGCTCATAATGAAACCCTTGCTGGAGTTAAGCATAATCTAAAAGAGATAGGCAAAATTGCCAAGGAATATAATCTTTATAATATTGTAGATTCTGTTTCATCGTTTGGTGGCATGGAGATCAATGTAGATAATTGGTCCATTGATATTTGCATCGGATACGCGAGTAAATCGCTTGGAGGTATTAATGGCGTAACTCCGCTTGCAATTAGTAAAAGAGTCTGGGACTATATTCAAAAAAGAGCGTCTCCTGTGAGGAGTCGTTTTCTAGATCTCAAACTTTGGCGAAAGACTATGGATGAATGGTCATCTTGGGGTCATCCATTTCCTGTCTCTCTGCCAACATCCATTGTTGTAGCATTAAGAAAGGCTACTGAAATTGCTATTGATGAAGGTCTTGAAGGTAGATATAAACGCCACATGTTATGTAAGCAAGCTGTTAGACAAGGAATACATGCTATCGGACTCGAGTCATTTGTAACAAAAGAAGAAGACGCATCAGACACAGTAACATCAATTAAATTACCTGACGAATTGGCAGCTCCCAAAATCACTCAATCAATACAAGAAAACTTCAACATTATTACGGGTTCCATGAACCTTATTGGAATCAATGGATTGCGAATAGGACATATGGCAGCAACCGCTTCACCCCACTACCTTCTTCCAACACTACTGGCTCTAGAGTTTGCTCTGAAAAAATCAGGATGGAAGATAAAAGAGGGAGAGGCAGTCAAAGAAACTGCAAGAGTATTCATCGACTGCCTCTAGGCTATCCATAGTAAGAGAGGAATAACATAAGTATAGTGTATTAGATGGTTCTAGATAAGACCCATCTCTCCCAAGGCTTTCTTGAGCTTGCCTTTCTCTTCGGATGTCAAGTCCTCCAAAGGTGGTCTTAGTTTACCTCCGTTGAGTCCGACTAATTCAAGACATGCTTTGCCTATACTCATGTACATGTAATTTGATCTATATGCAGGGGGTAGAATTGTGACACTTGCTCTTTTGTTATTGAACTCTGCGAGAGCCTTGTACAATGGCATCATTCGTTCTAATGCAGTCTGTGCTTTTTCAAAGTCTTTCTTCACTACTGCATCATACACATCATAACTGAGAGACGGGGCAAAATTCGCTATGAATGATATGAATCCTTTGTATCTTAGTCCATATGCTGCTGAGCATACAAACTCAAGATCACCACGACCATTCAATAGAACCATGTCCTTGGGATCAATTTGTGCTGAATTCATGAAATAATGATCCACGATTGGGGTGTTATCTTTGAGTGCAGCAATGTTATCGAGTTTTGATAATCTAAGCATTAAATCAGGATCGATTAATAATCCTGAAACGTCAGGATTATTGTATATCATTATACTGATATCAACAGACTCTGCGATTTTCTTATAGTGTTGAAATAGACCTTCACGAGTTGGTTTGTGATAGAATGGGAGCACTACCATTGCACAGTCTGCGCCCAGATCTTGTGCAATCTTAGCCATTTTGATTGTTTCTCCTGTTGCTGCTTCGCTAACACCAGCAACTATTGGAACTTTTCCGCCAGCAATATCTACAACGGTTTTTATGACAGTCTTTTGTTCATCAAGCGTATTTGCGTAGAATTCTGTCGTACTACCATTTGTCATGATTACTAGGTCTTTACCGCCCTTGGCAAAATCTACCAAGAATTCAGTATTTTGTTTTAAGCCTTCAACGTCCAATTCGTCTTTCTTAGTGTATGGACAGAATTGTACAGGAATGATTCCTTTGCATTTCTTTTTGAATGTTTCAACAGGCATCATATTCGATCACATGTGCCCGTAGGTATTCCGAGCTATATAAAATTTTCAGTTTAGTTGTCAAATATTTATAATTCCTTCAACAAGGTATTGCTTAAGTTGATGTAATGTCAAATTACTGAGGGCAATACTAGCAAGATTTCGCCCTTTGACCCAATAATCAATTCCTGTCAAAGATGATGCGATAGTGATGAAAGCATCAATTAATTCTGTCTTTATGTTGACTACTTTTGCCAGCCCTGAAAGGGGAACTAGCGCAAATGGAACATCTTCAGTGAGATACCGGTCTTCTAGACTATTGGGACCGACAGACTCCAACAACTTCGGATCATGCAAGACATTGTATACAGTATCATCTGCAGCAAGTCGTTTTACATTGTAGCTCAAAACTTCAGCCACCCGAAGTCGTTCCCGTTCGACTGCTTCAATAACCTTCGCAACTGATGGTGTTACGCCTTCTCTGTACATATAATAATCCTGTCGATTCATATGAGCTGATTCTATTCTCCCAGCATTGAGTAATATCCCACACGGATGCGCAACGGGATTCAAATTATTCAGAAAAGTACCAAGTGCATCTCTTGTTGAGGTTGCAGCACCATCGTACAAGGAGTTGACTTGATTCAAGAACTCAGAGTTGTTATTAGCTGGAAATGCTGAAGCCAAGAACTTTTTCTTATCCCTAATGACTTTGACTTTTCCTGGATGCACCATTCGAGCGATATATGGAAGGGTACTAGTTTCGCCAACCAAAACATCCTTAGTTCCGTATTCCCATAGACGCTTCTGCACATATAATGAACCTAAATTACCCGTTGTTAAAATCACACACTGTTCTTTGTGAATAAAAGGTAATAATAGATCGATGAAAGGTTCCTGAGCATATGTTGGTGTTGCAAACAAAATAACCTCAGCATCAGCAATTGCCTCTTTTGCATTGATTGTCGCTCTTTCAATAACTGCTGTATCTTCTATCTCACCAACCAGCTCGATTGTTTTTGTTTCAAGCACCTTCTTGATATTATTTTCAAACTTAGGGTGCTCAAATAGACTGACTTTGTAACCTCTGAGAGAGAGATCTCCTGCCATGGCATGTGCTCCATTTCCACCGCCACAGACTGTTATATTCTGAGTCATTTATCCAACTCCAACATAACATCTAAAGCCTAAAGAAATCCCTCGAACCTTTTTCTTACGACAAAATGATAGACGTAATTACATAGAGTAATTATATCAAAAACTGGCAGGCCTGTACTCTGTTGAACTGCATAAGAATATGGTCCCATGTTGGTACACTCAAATACAATGGCACCGATATCCTCCTCTTCTGCCAACCTTTTGCTAACAGAAACCATGCAAGATTCTATTTTTTCAGGATTTAGTGGACGTTTCAGATTTCCCCCGATTGATTCTGAAAAGTCTTTTTCATCTTCCATGCCTGCAATAGCAACAGAAACAGTATCTGCAACTCCAACCGAACGTAGATGTTCTCTTGTCAAAGCTTTGGAGTTTGCTGTCACTACGCCTACTTTCTTGTTTTCAGCAATCATCTTGTGAATGAATGACACCTGCATCAGACTTGATGTAAAGACAGGAATGTTTACGGCATTTGCCATCTCTTTCTGAAAGAGAGCTAAAAATCCACACGAAGTCGTTATTGCTCTGACGCCTTCTTTTTCTAAATCTTTTGCGGCATCAATAAAGCTTGGTAATAATACCGATCGAGTTTCTTCGGGTTTAGCCACCATTAGGGCAGGTGTTGCTATATCAACTACCTTGTACCTGACTGGAAAGTTGAAAGTTGATGCGTTACCAATGTCCCCAGGTATTCTTGTAAACACAGTTTTAACCATTATAATTCCTAGGACTTCCCCGTAATTATTACGTCCACTAGCTAGTTCCGTTATTTACACCACCAGATTGATTTGTTAAATCTGCAGATTCATCTTTTCCTAGAATTTGCCATTTTTTATACAGATCTTGACCGATGCCCCAAAGGCCATCTTTGAATACCCTCATCATGACCAATACGATGATCCCATAAAGCACCATCCTTAGTTCTCCAAACTCACGTAGATATTCGCTTAGAACCTCTATGGTTATGGCACCAAGGATAGGGCCATAGAAGAAACCATATCCTCCCATTATTGTCATTATTATTATTATTGCCATTTCTTCAAATGCAAATAGGCTGGGACTGATGATACCCAAATAGTGTGCATAATATGCACCAAAAATTCCAGCTATAAATCCAGATAAAATGAAAACTCGTTTCTTATACTTCACAGTATCTATACCTGCGACTTCAGCGGCTATAGGGTCTTCTCTTATTGCCTTCAAAAATAGTCCCATTCGTGAGTTGACTATTTTGTACATAAAGAGCAACGCAACGACAGTCAATCCCAAAGTCGTATAATAATAGATCATTGGTGACGCACCAGGAATTACTCCATACAGGTATGGAACCTGCAATCCAAGATCTCCTCTTGTAATTTCATAGTTTATTGATATGAAAATCTTAGCAGAACCTGCGAATGCCCAAGTGGCTAATGCTAGGTAAATGCCACGCATATTGAGAGTCAGGCTTCCAATAGCATAACTAGTGAATGCAGCTGTGAAACCGCCCAATAAGATTCCAATTATTGGATTGACCCCATAATAGTACGCTAGCAGTCCTGTTGTATAAGCTCCTGTGGCCGAAAGTGCTGCTTGTGCCAATGAGAAGATTCCTGTATACCCAGCAAGGAGATTCCATGCGCTTACGATGATGATATAGTATAAGATTACATTCAATATATGGATTTGATAGGCACCTAAGAAATTGGGAATAACTAAAAGAGGTGCAGCAACGACAGTCAACAATAACAGGTTATCTCTTGATAGTTGAAGACTATCCCGCGATAATCCAAGTTTATCTTTTTGTTGTCGAAGTTTATCTTTTGATATTTCAATTTTCAGGTGTTTCATGGGTATCATCAGCTCTTTTTTTCGTTTTCAATTAATATTATTTAATGACGCACTTGGGTTCGCCAAGAACTTCATCTTTCACCTCAAAGCCAAGACCTATGCCCTTAGGTGCAAAAGCCTTTCCATCTTTGATTATAACTCCTCCAGACTCAAGGATATCTAGTTTGTGAGACAAGAAGAAGTGCTGTGCTACACCACACCCAACAATATTCCTTGAACTCAGGGCAAGGTGAGTGCTTGCAGTATTTCCAATTTTGGTTACTGCCATGTCATCAATTCTGTAAGGAATCCCAGCAGTATCACAAATGGATCTAATTTTTAGACATTCTGTAAAGCCGCCGGCCTTGAGAACTTTCATGCTGATGATGTCAGCTGCATCTTTCTTTATGATCTCTAAAGCATCCTGAGCAGTGAATGCACACTCATCAGCAATTATTGGCAATTGGATTTTATTTCTAATCCATGCGAGACCATCCAAGGATCGGGTTGGTTGTTCAGCCAGAATATTCGTGTAATGTTCTAATTTCTTGAGAACGTTAACAGCCTCCATGGGAGTCCATCCGCAGTTGGCATCCACAATCAAGGTTGCTTTATCTCCAATGGCATCTTCAATAGCTACAACTCTATCAACATCCCTTTTTGGTTCAAGGCCCACTTTCACTTCGAACACAGTATAGCCTTCGTTGACCAGAGTCACTGCCATATCTGCCATTTCCTTAGGCTCCAAAATAGGAATAGCACGTTGAGTTGAAAATTCACTCCTGTAGGCGCCGCCTAAGAGATTGTACACGGGCACATTACATGCACGAGCCATGATATCATATAATGCCTCATCTACTGCGCATTTTGCAGCTCTATTATACAGAATATATTTGTTCATTATATCATTAATATTATTTACTTCAAAGGGATCCATTCCCAGTATCTTGCTGCCTATTAGTTGTAAGGCATCCATTAATGATCCAACAGACTCTCCGGTAAAAGCAGGGCTTGGAGAAGCCTCTCCGATACCTACAATCCCGTCATCTGTATGAATTTTGATATATGTGTTTATTGTCTCTGTGTATGTATGATATGCAACTTTGGTTACTCTTTCATAAGGTATTGTTAATACAAATATCTCAATTTTAGAAATTTTCATAATTTTACACTCCAAATTCCAAATTATGACAACTAATATCGAGCGAAACGATATAATAAACTTATTCCCACAGACAAGACATAAAGAAAATACACTACTTCAAAATGGGCAGAATCATGGGTAAGCATATCTCGCAGACTACTCTGGCCATTTTATGTTTCAAATATTGAGTCGCATATCCTCTTTGATGACTTTCGCAATGACATGGGAATCTGTTCTGTCTACACCGTCAATATTCATGATTTTTCGGACTATTGTATTGAATTCATCCAAGTCGTGAGCACGTGTAAAGACAAAGAAATCAACTCCCCCATAGGCCCAATAAACATTCGACACACCCTCAATATCAGCTATTTGCAACCCCAGATCTTCAAAAGTTGGTCCATGTTTGACATAGACATGTATGATTGATTGTATGATTAGATTCAATTTATTGCCATCTAAATATGCAAGGTATCCCTTGATTACTCCCTCTTTCTCAAGGCGTTTTACCCTGTAATGAATAGTGGAAACAGGTGTATTCAGGTTGTCGGCAATTTCCTGTAAGCTCCTGCAGTCCCTCTGCAATCCTTTCAAGATTTGCATGTCAAGTTCGTCTATTTTACTCAATTAGTTCACTCTCACTCAGACCCATGTTGAAACTCAGTGTAGTGAGTATTTACCACTGTTCTTCTTTTGGCATCAATCGTTTGTATCACTTAATGTTTTCGTATTATTTCAAAAAGTAACTGGATACCAACTAGATGAAGCTCAAATAGGCTGCAAGTTGATGACATCAATAATGAATACTGTTACGATTGTAGATCATTGCATAGCTTCGAATACTAATTCATCCCCAATTTTGTATTTCAGATTGGCTCTATCTGCATCACTATAGGGTAAAATGTTCTCTGCAGCAAATTCCGCAGTAACAGATATTATGATATTCAAATGATTAGGATAATGAATCTCACTGAATCCGGAAACTTCTCCAACTAATGTCCCTTTGACTTTAACAGGTTGGCCAATGACAACAAGGCCACCCTGAAGCATTTCTAGAAAACCAAGATACATTACAGAATTGATTTTTGTGCCAGGTTGTATGTCGGTTTCATCAGTAAGAGTGACCTCAACAATACAATTCTTGGGGCAAGCTCTCGTCCGAGGGTGTATCACCCATGTGGCTCTATTAGTCAGCCTGAGCCCAGTCAATGCGATTATTTGCCCTACAACCTGTTTTGTTGGTGCTATCTTCCAATGGTCCAAGATTTGTTTATTTTTGTATGGCTCAGACATTGTATGTTGCAACTCCTTTTTTCTATAGGTAGGCCCAATACATCTAGCAATCCCATGGCCCCATCAATCTTGCGATATTTGAGGTTGATGTCAAATGTGAATTTTGTCGCATTTATACATCACTATTTTCGACGTTTTTGTTTTAACATCACTACAGTGTATTCTTTGTCCTCCTTTTTCTTTACGCACAACTAGCCAAATAGACTCTCATATAATATCTTTTCGAGATTCTCTTTAAAATAGGTTCCGGTACCCTCTGCAGAGTTCACTCCAACACTTATCATATATACATAATCGGCTATTTCTACGGCCTCTCGGATCCGTTGGTCAACAAGTAGAATCGAAACTCCATCTTTATTCATCTTCTTAAGCCGATCATAAATATTGGCAGTTAAGCTGGGCATTAAACCAGCGCTAGGTTCATCGATAAGAAGCATTTTAGGTGATAACACCAAAGATTTGGCAATTTCCAGCATTCTTGCCTGCCCACCACTCAGAAATGTTGCCTTCATATCTTGGTGCTCATTAAGTACAGGAAACTCCTTGAGTAGGTTATCAATAAGGGTTCCAACTCTTGCTTTCTCTTTCTTATACACCCAGGCACCCATCTCTAAGTTTTCGCGCACAGTCATCTGAGGAAAGATTGCTCTCATTTGTGGAGTATACGCCATCCCCTTCTTTATGATATCAGTGGGCCTCTTTCCTGTAATATCATTTCCATCAAAAACCACATTTCCTTTTTTGGGTCTAAGCAGCCCAAAGATGGATTTCAAAAGGGTACTTTTCCCAGCACCATTAGGTCCGATGATTGCAACAATCGCACCCTCTTCAACTTTTAGGTGAATATTAGTTAGAATATCAATATCTGTATAATAGCCTACAGTAAGGTTCGATATCTCAAGTATAGGTTTTACTCTTCCACCATTGGACATGATAAATAAGCCTCCAGTACTTCTGTGTTGCTTTTAATCTCTTCTGGCAATCCCTCAGCAATAACCCTCCCATTTACTAAAACAGAAACCTTTGTGACTGCACCAAACAATTCCAGCGTGTCGTGAGATATTATCACAAATGTAATTCCCTCTTTATTCATCCTTTGAATGACTTTGATCATCTCTGATTTCAGAGTTGGATGAACTCCAGCGAAAGGTTCATCAAGTAATATCCCAGTTGGTTCCGTCAATAAAACTCGTAAGAATTCGAGTAGCTTCTGTTGTCCTCCAGATAGGTTCTTAGCCGGTTCATCTCGCAGATGTTCGAAATTCACAAATTCCAGTAGCTCATCTGCTTTTGCTAGTAGATCCTGTTTCCGATCATCGGGCCTACACATACATGGAACAAGCAAGTTTTCCATAACTGTCAATTTCATGAAAGGCTTAGGTACTTGAAAAGTTCTGCATAGTCCATACTTAGTAATTACATGAGGTTGCAGGTTTGTTATGTCATTACCGTTGTAGATTACCCTGCCATCATCGGCTTTATAGACTCCTGATAGAACATTCAGTAATGTTGTCTTTCCAGACCCATTCGGACCAATTATACCGCGTATTTCCTTTTCTTCAACAGACAAGTCAATACCATCAAGTACTTTCTGTCCGCCAAACGATTTTCTCAAATTTTCGACCTTTAATAGAGACATATGCAAACTTCCTTGATGTTTTTTGCTTACATTCCGACTTTTAAGGTTGTTTTTTTAATATTTTTCAAGTGTATTATTCTGAGTTGTCGATAAAAATCAAATAGACCTTGTTCTTATATTCTATACTATCTAAGAAGACACTAGAAACTCATTATGACTCAGAGAGATTACTCTCATTCAGTCAGTTAAAGTGATGCTTGGGTGCATTGGATTACTATTGGCTTTTTGTTTTTAATCAAAATACTCATTAAGACCATTAGTAACGAATGAAGTTTGCTTGAATAAGTCAAGGCTTCGCGTCCTTTGCCAAAAAGAGGAGAGAGAATCATCATTAGAGGTGAATGCGATGGATTGGGAGAGGTATCGCATACTATGTTTTATGGTTGCACTTTTGATTGTTGCAGCTAGTAATGTAATTGTGACTAATCATCCAGCGAATGATATGACGAGAGAAGATAGAGCAGTTGCGATACGAGACCAGACACACTCCTATACAATTCATGCACCAATTACAATATCCTCTGACGCAGATTTTGTGAGTCAGGGGTGGCCGGGAAATGGAACTGGGAGCGATCCGTATGTGATAGCGGATCTCGAAATAACATCAACATCACTATGTATCAGCATCTCACATACCAGAGCATATTTTGAGATCAGAGGATGCCTTATCTCATCTGTTGGACAATCGTCGAATGATGGTATTCAATTCAGCAATGTCACAAATGGTGCAATTAACGAAACAATTATTGAAAATCACATTCGTGGTGTATATCTGTCTAATTCGCTTGGTTCCGTATTAGCACATGATACCGTAAGTTCTGGTACATATGGATTCTATCTGTCTTCCTCTAACTCAACTATACTTATGGACAATTCAGCAGAATTCAATGATTATGGATTCTATCTGGTGTCTTCCAAATCATGTTTGTTAACAGGTAACACTGCTATGACATATGCAACTGGATTCTATCTCTCGATGTCCGATGGAACAAACATGACTGATAATGATGCAACTGGCAACACCCAATTTGGATTTCGTTTAGTTGGCTCACCTTTGATGACATTGATTGACAATAAGGCAATTAGCAATCCAGGCAATGGATTCTCTATTTCTGATTGTGCCTCGTGCACATTAATACGCAACGATGCAGGTAGCAATGACAAGTCGGGATTTTCGCTATCCCAATGCTCGTCCTGCATACTTACCAACAATCGTGCAGGAGGCAATCAGGGGGATGCATTCTATATTTCAACTTCGGGATTCAGTACGTTAACCAATAATATCGCTGATCTCAATAGTGACACAGGATTCGAGTTATCTTCTACTGGAACAATAACTCTAACTAATAACACTGCAACGTCAAACCTATTTTCTGGATTTATCCTGTCTTCTGTCACTTCTTTAATAATGACAGAAAATAGAGCAAACGACAACACATGGAATGGATTCTCTATATCCAGTTGTGGATCGTGCATTCTTGTCAATAATTCCGCCAGCTCAAACACAAATAATGGATTTTCAATACTTTCAGATTCCTGTACATTGACTAATAACACAGCAAGTGGCAATGACATGTATGGTATCTATGTTGGGAGTAGTAGTAATGTTCTCTATGAAAATCATCTCTTCCAAAATGACGTGTCCAATGCTTTTGATGAGGGCAGTTTCAACTCCTGGGACGATGGCTTATTGCTAGGTAACTGTTGGGGTGATTATAATGGCACTGGGTGGCACATTATACCTGGAATTGCTGGGAGTATAGACCACTACCCCACCAAGTCTCCCCTAACTCCACCATTCATAGATAATCCAGTAGACTTCGAATATGAGATTTTTACAACTAGACATAATATCACCTGGAGTCCATTCGATTCAAATCCGTTGTGTTATGAGGTCTATAGAAATAAATCACTCATCCACTCCAATGATTGGAATGGTTCAGTAGTATCTGTCAATGTGGATGGATTACTCAGAGGTATTTACAACTACACCATCGTTGTATTTGATACTCTTATGAACATAAACTCCGATACCGTATTTATCAGGATCATAGATACGCCGCCAACAATAGATAGTCCGGATGATATCCAGTATGATGAGGGCACTATCGGTCATACTATCACCTGGATGCCGGTGGATACGAATCCATATCGTTATGAGATTTACAGGGATGGTCAGATTATTGATTCTGGTGATTGGGATGGTTCACTAATGATATGCAACATTGACGGGCTGCCATTCGGAATCTACAACTATACAATGGTTGTATATGACACATCAGAAAACCAAAACTCTAGTAGTGTCTTCGTCACAGTCACTGATGGCACACGACCAGAGTTGAATAGTCCTTTTGATGTAACATATGTTATTGGAGAGACAGGTAATGTAATTACTTGGAATCCATCTGATCTTAATCCTGCAACATATAGTATATTCATCGATGATGAACTCATTATATCTGGTGACTGGAACTCGAGTGATGAGAGTATTATCTTCTCTATCGATGGATTGACTTTAGGTCTGCATAAAATTCAGATTATCATAATTGATATTGGCGGCAATCTGGCAATGGATACAGTCTATGTCACTGTCCTAATTCAACAGACCACAACTACTACAACAACGTCCACTGGAACAACCGTAACCACAACAACCACATCCAATTTAACTACACAATCAAATACATTATTTGGAGGAATAACTGTCCTTAGTATCGTAGGCGGTGGACTCAGCGTGATAGTACTCATCGTCATTGTATTAAAGAAACGTTCGTAATGGCTTTGATATCTGCTTATCAGACTGAGATAAAAAAGAGAAGAAGAAGTCGGACATTAGCAATAATCATCGTACTCTGCCAAAGTCCCTTAACACCCTTAATGTATCAACAGTGGTCATTCCCGAATATTCAGAACCCTCCCCAGAATTCCAGCTACCATTCTTTTGCTGTAATTTTTCAAGAGCGTTAATGGTTCGCATGACCAGATTGTTTTTGCAGTCCAAATTGACGTCTCTTAGACACCGTAACAGCCATGTTAAGTCAACAGCATCATGGCTCTCCGGTTCGAAGCTCTCCTCTATGACCTTGAGTAGGTTTCTATATGCATCAGAGTTAGGACCCGGATGATAATTGAACATTACAAGAGCATCCCAACTAGCGTAGAGGTATCCAATGATGAAACCTGATGGTTGAATATACTTCAGTAGGAATTCTGCAGGGCAACCTTTTGTACCAGGAGGTTCAGCACGACCGAATCTGATGAACCAGTGAGCACAACCTGCAGTCAGCCATGTTCGTGTAGTAATTTCTCCAGGAATCATGAAGGGTGGTGGATTTAACTTGCTAATCTCTTTATTCTCATCCCATCCACCATCTTCCTGTTGATGATGTAGGAGAAAATCGAAAGTCTTGTTGACTATAGGTTCATCTCCCAGTGATAGGTCATCAAGCCATCCGATGATGTTCAGAGTCGTTGCAATGCTACTGACATTATGATCCCAGAAAGAAAAGCCCCCATCAGAATTCCGCATCTGCTCAATTGTATCCACTACTGATTTTCTTGGTCTTTGTCTCATTATTATTGAATCAAGGCGGGCCAGTAATATCTCATTATCTAGACTTTTAACAAATTCAATAGCTTTCCTGAGATTTACTGACGACATCTTCATTCAATAATATATGATTCATATTCACATATCCATTTCGTCTTCATCGTGAGTCTGTTAAATCTCATGAGCAGCCAAAAGCCCATAGAGTGACAGGAGAGGCCAATAAATAGAAGGCTGATGATGAAAAAGAAGTTAAGCAGTCCCTAAGATAAAAATAGCAAAAGCGATTTCATAGATGAGTTGATTAGAGTTTTGAAACCGAGGATGATTTATTCATCAGAAACCAACTCTAAAATGCTTCCAGGATGCCCAAAGCCCCACGATTTTAGAATGAACATTTCTGCGTTGACATCATGTTCCCTCATGGAGGTCTCGATGAGAGTTTGCAAATCACACGAGAAATATCTTGGATGATAATCTAATAACAACCCAAAGCTCATCTCGCCATCAGTATGTAACATCGAAATAGGCAAATTAGGAAGGATATCACCCAAGAAAGGAATGACCTTCTTACTTGCGTCATCGAATATGATCACAAAGGATTCTCTGTCCGCATCCATGATAGCAAAATGTGTATATTGATTTCGTAACATGTTTTTGCGTAAGACATTCCTGACACCTTTATCCACCTCCTTTTTCGGTATGCCATAGCCCTTCGTGAACCAATCAACAATTTCTTGACTTTTCTTAGAGTAACATGAAGTGTCCATAGCCGTTAGGAGTGCAATAAAGAGTAAATCACGTCTTGTTGGTGGTATGCTATTATCAGGAACATGATGGTCCCCAGTAGGAAGTATAGAATAGATGTCATTTACTGAAAGAAAATCCTGAAACGATGAATGTAATTTCCAAGCCTGACTTTTCTGATCATATGAGTCGATGTTCGTGTTGATTGCATCGTATTCAATATACTTACCCTTCACATCCTTCTTGAACACATCAGCCATTGTGACAAGATAGTCTTCGCCATCAAGAAGAGATGTACATGTTGAAAAAAATGATGGCAGAGTCTTCCACTTTGATTGACTCTTCACAAGGACCTTCACCAATCCGGTGTTTTTTGACACTATTCGGTACCGATGCTCTAGCCATCCTGAACTGATTACATCAATAAGATGTTTCGCAGTACTCTGAGACACGCCAGTCCATGCTTTCATACGAGAGATTGTCATACCCCAACCGTCTTGTCGTTGCATCAAGTTCTGAAGAGCTTGGTAGATGTGCCCATTGGATAAGTAGTTGGGAGTTACATTAAGCATATTAGCTGTCAATCGTGCATACCAGTTTTGATCCCAAGTCATAGCAAGATGTACGTATGTGATCGACTCAATGAGTGCCTTTACAAGATCGATAGACGTACATCCAAAGAATTTACGGACATAATGAAGATAACCAAGTGCATATAGAAGACAATAGCCTTGAGCTTGGGATTTACACCACTCGTCATAAAAACCGCTGAGATAGCTCTTGAAATCAAATCCTTTGTTGCGAAGAACCTCAAACAATGCTAATTGTCCCAACATGCCTGAGGGTCTATCTGAGGACAAGCGAGCGATGTTCAGACGCCTAGCAATCTCCTTCTGTTTAACCGTTAGTAGATTTAATATCTCATCCACATCAAATTGTCGAGGAATTATCTCTCCAAGTAATTTCTTGTTCATGTTGCATGGATGAATCAATGTAAAGTTCTGAATAAATGCCTTAGTTACAATTATCTGCCAGGTCTGAAACATGTTCTTATCCAGAAATTCTTCCTTTATTTTTTGAATATACGACAATATACTCCCTGACCCTGAATCATTTATCAAAACCTAAAGGCATTCTATTATGTCACATAAATATCCATCGACTGAAGATAATGAAAACCAAAGAACACAAGAGTGTCAGAATCCTGTATGCACCATAAGTATCAGAGGGATAAGTGAACCATATGGAAGCATCATTAAGAGACATGCTTAGGCACGGTAGAAAATTTGAACGGATGGGAACTGATGTAGAGGGGGTATTCATCAGGATGATACCTCGATATAAGGGAGAACCAGCCTATTTAGCTGTTGAGATCAACCCAGTTGGAAAAAATGGATTTCCTACTAACAAGATAGGTGCCTTAATCAAGAGCCAGACTGAATTAAGCGCGATTAAAGCAATTCTCTCCAAGAAGAGAATAGATGAAATACTTGAAGTAGTAGAAAGAATAAATCAAACGCAAAATGCGAATGAAAGGTAGAATATGAGTGAAGCTAACTGCACTTTGATTTGTAGAGCAGATTCTAATTCACTCATGTTGTCAGAGGAGATATAACGAGGTTTGTATGCCTTAAAATATCTGAGGTTGGATCTTTGGCAGGTTCTATAAAAAGTGCAATCGTCTTTGCTTTTGCTACAATAATGTTCGTAATTCAGATGGGTGTCAGTATTGTTGCATTTGATGACATCAATGGAGCACTTCTTGGATTTGCATTTGCTTTCATCATGGTTGTGGGGGCTCTTGCAGCATGGAAAGGCAGGCTTATGGCTATTACCGAAAAACAATACGAGTATCAATCTGGCCCATATACAACGACAGAAGTATGGAGAGATACGGGAAAGAGTGTTCAGGTTACACCTTGTTGCGGAATCTGTGGGGGGATAGCTGGACTCATTGTAGTCTTCATGGCGGGAGCAGAACTACTTGGAACAGAATTGTTTCTTCTACTTACACCAGGAATTCTTGGAGGTATTCTTGGTATCATCGCAGGAATAGTATTCATTTTAGACTATAAAGGAGAATGGATGAAACAGCGTTTCTAGTACACGAATAGGCCAGGTTTTCTAACAATTGAGATGGTGATAAAAGAGGGTGCAACTCCTAGAACTGACCTACAGTGGAGAAATATATTACATACGAAAAATTGCAGGAAGATAATTACAACAACGAGGTAAAAGAACCGACCAGGAATAGAGCGTTATGAGAACAGCAATCATCTATAAATCAATACATCATAATAACACACTCAAAATTGTACAAGTAATGGCAGATGAACTTGGTGCAGATATCTTTAATCCAGAGAATGCAAACGATAGAATCATTCAGCAATATGATTTGATAGGATTTGGTTCAGGAATCTATTTTGGCAAACATCATAGAAGCCTTCTTGAGATCACTAATAACTTAGATTCACTCTCAGGAAAGGATGTATTCCTTTTTCACACAAGTGGATTTGAGCGCTTCCCTATTATTCATTCATTTGGAGCCGCATTGACTTCACAACTAGAGAGAAAGGGAGCACATATCAAGGACAGCTTCTCATGTCGCGGTTGGGAAACATGGGGACCTTTTCGTATCAATGGCGGCAAGAATAAAGACCATCCTGACGAAGTTGATTTCGACAATGCGAGAATCTTTGCAAGGTCGTTAATTCAGTAGAGAATGACAAGATAAACTGAGTATGCACATACTACTACTATTGTTGTTGTGAGAGAATGATGATCTTCTCCGTAAAACAGCACACATAATTCATGAGTCACCATATGACTCATAGCAAATTTGTTATGTTGAAAAAGAGGAGAGAGATTCATTCTCTCTCCAAGAATTCTATTGTGCGCATCCTTTGCATATGATTTGTCACTGCTTTTGTTTGATCCAACTAATGATACCAAGAATCAATACTATACTCATCAAGATGAGATCGAAGATTACCTGATTGATCATTGCAGGAGTAGCAGTAGAGAGACTCATTAATGTTATTCCACTAGTATAATAATCAAGGCAGACCAACCATAACTGCATTATTTTCAAAAAATTATCGTCTATAAACACTAATTTTATCAAATTAAGTGATATTAAACCTTAAAATTGTAAGTCTATATAAACAATGTATCTCTAATAATTATATCAAGTTCTATTTTAACCAAAAGCGTGTTTTGAAAAAGAAAAAATTCGTTTTTCAGGTAATTGTTGAAAGACTAAATGTTATGAGACTCGAATTTCCCAGAACAAACTTGAACTATCGACTTCCCTGATGATGGCATCAAGTCCGAGTGACTCAGATATCTTGAGTAATGAGTTCTTACTAAAGGTCGTTGCCTTAAAGCCATCTTTGCATCTGATTACGCCCTCCTTTGTGCGAGTCCAGTCGATCTCCCCAATCAATCCTTCCTCAGACTGAATCTTGAACCATTCCAATCTGTGTTTCCAGAATTTTTCAGAATAGGTTGAGAAGAGACACACACCTCCTCTTTTTGCAACTCTCAGACTTTCGCTAACAAGTGCGTGCGTACCTACCTTAAATGCAGAGAGGCCATTCTGAATACAGATCACGACATCGAACTGAGAGTCACGAAATGCTAGATGTGCTGCATCCATCATCGCAAGATAAAGTCCAGGTCTATTAATGGTCTGACTTGCATAGCAAAGGCTATCAAATGAGATATCAATTCCAATAACATAATCCGTCACATCAAGAAGCCTATTGAGAACTCTACCATAACCGCAACCAAGCTCTAGCACACGGCAAGATGGAGAAACGAAGCTCAGTACATGTGCGAGTTCTGCTTCAAGATATTGCTCCACTCTTTTAGGTACAATATCATAACATCTCTTCAGTCGTTCTGCAGAGAGGTGATATGCATAATATTGCTTCACAGGCTAATAGTTGTCAAACATACCAAATTAGTATTTCTTTTAATTGCGTAATTGAGTGATTTTGAGATGCTTCATCGGATATATCAAATCCACAGACTACAGACCCTAGTCTCCTCTTAAACAAGTTTTACTCCAACCTTTATCCATCATTGACCAATCTAGGTTCAAATTACAAGCTCCAGTTACTAATTCTAACTCAGCTTATTTGATTTCTTCATCTGCGGATGCCCTGATTGTGTCATCAGGATCAAGATTAGTGGCAGTCGCTTCAGGCTGAAGTGAGGGAGCTATCGTATCTACGGATGCGGGTTGTTGGATTCCAAGAGCTATTCGTATACTATTCTTTTCAGACTCGGAGAGTTCACTTTCATGCTGAAGCAAAGCATGCCGCAGTAGCTCATCCCTCTTCCCAGTAAAATCGCAGCGTTTGCATTTGTATTGTTCTCCGGTCGCAAGTTCTTTCAGACCGGATATGATCATGAATATTCCAACTATTAGACCACCAGTCCAGATGATGGGAATAGACTCAATGAATAGAGTCACCAATCCCACTCCAAGTATTATTAGACCTAAACAAATTCTACTCCCTGCACTCATTATTGCATTCTCCCTTGCTTTTCCAACACCATGTAATCTGCGGTACTGCAGTATTGATCAATCCCAAAGGATTCTCACAACATCAATTACATAGTCGATGCAATCCCCCATGATTCTATCTTCAGCCAAGCTGTAATGAAAGAAATCCTGTGTTGTACCTCATGAAGAACACATCGCTCAAGGAAGACCCGCGGGGCAATATATTAGACTTCTGTTTGACCGATTAGATAGCGGAAAACAGGAAGATATATCAATATAATCAGTTGAACAATGGATTTTATCCTTTTCAGGAGTTAATACTTACAGGAGGAAAACACAGTGGTTACAATAAGTTGGCCAAAGATGTGCATTGGCTGTGGAACTCATGAAAATATCGAAATTGTTTCAAGCTCCTTTACAAAGGGAAGCGCAGCAATGGGCAAATATGGTCCTGCTACAAGACAAGTCACCGTTGGTATTAGCGCGGGCCTCTGTCCAAGTTGTTCAGCAAAATCAATAGCGAGAGGAAACAAAGGTTTTCGCAACTATCTAATCCTTACATTTGTTTTCTGGATAGCATCAATCATTGCATTCAATCTCTCTCAGAGTGGTGAATTATTTACCTTGACATTGATGCCCCTTGGATTCATAATAGGGATACTCTCAATGATTCCGCTCAGAAGGGCAAATAATTACCGTCTAATTAAGAAGGATCGTTTCTGGGATTACATTGACATATCAGGTAATCGTCTTGAACAAATGTTATTCTCATTTAGTAACAATGAATATGCAGAAGCTTTCAAGCAGAGTAATGAAGCACTGAAATCCACCTGCTTGCCAACTGTAAAATCCGGACGACCAGCCACAGCTCAAGGTTGGGCAGTCAATTTCTCAATGTGCTGCTATGGTTTGATAGTCAGCTTTTTCCTAATGATGATTGGATATTTGATATAGATAAACGACATATGATTCTAAAATGCATCATGTAAAAGGCGGATTCAGATTAGGTCTGTATTCGATATTCAGCTAAATAGGATTCAAAAGGTAGTTCGATGGAGTGATGCTTTCTCACTCCACCTTAGAAGACAACTATGCACTCTCAATCTCAGAGAGGTGGGAGATCTTCTCCACGAAGTCATCTACTATGTTCTTTGCTTCCTTAGCTAGGGCATCAGAGTATTCTTCTCTAAGTTTCCTACGGAAAGCATATCCAGCTCGCCGCATTCTTCGCCAGCTGTCAACTAAATCACGTGCCTCTTCAGGCATTGGTCCATCCCAGTCCTCAAATTGTGGACCGAAGAATCTTGTGCCTAAATCCTGCTCTCGTCGCTTGTTTTCCTCTTCAAGGAATTTCTTACCCTCTACAGTGAGCTCGTACCGTCTGATCCCAGCTTCTGTGTTAGGTAATTCCTTTGTATAGCCAGAGTCTAAGAGCCAAGATAGCAAGGGATATACAGATCCTGGACTTGGTCTCCATCTCATATCAGTCTGGTCTTCCATCTCACGCATAATCTCTGCACCGGACATTGGTTTTTCATCAAGCATTCGTAATACTCGTGACCTAAGAAATCCCTTGGGAACTAGGGAAATACGTCTATTCGAGTGATGATGTGTTTTTGGTCTTCGCATGTCTTTTCATTCACCTCCTTATTCAAGATAAGCAGATATATCAATATTGATATCACTTATGATATCACTAGTGATAGTAACCATATAAACCTTTGCAAAAAAAGGAGCGCAGATTCACAAATTTGAAAAAAAATGCATCATCACACATCGCACAGTCACGAGTGATACATCACTAGGAACATCCAACGTCTAGCGAATCAGGCGTGCAGCACCCTCATGATATAGACGACAAGATTTTCCCTTCACATATCCCACCAATGTAATGTTTGCCTTTTGCGCTAACATTAGACCTGCATCAGTAGTTACTGCAAAAGAAATGAGAAGAGGTATTGATGCCCAAGCACACTTACTCACTACATCTGCTGTTAGTCTTCCAGTGCTGAAGAGATACGATTTTGACAGATTTGTCCCATCCATTAGAGCGAGCCCAATTGCTTTATCCACTGCATTTCGTCGTCCGATGTCTTCTGCAACAATGTGCTTATTTCTCATGAGATCTCCAACTAAGGCAGCGTGCGTATTCTGCGTCTTTTTATGAATCTCCTGATATTCCCACATTTGTTCAGAAACTGCAAAGATTTCATTAAAATCCAAGTCAAATCCGTCTTTTATCTTGGGTATATTCTCACCCGTCCTAAGTTCAATTAGCAGTTCTGGTGTCAGGAACTCAGTAGACATGAACCAACGATTTTGAGAGAATTCTTTGTCTATAGAGATAGTTACACCTTCATGGAGTGTAATTATAGCTCTCATGTTTTCGATTGTAATGTCCTCAATATCATCAAAGGATGAAACGATACCTGTTGATATCAAGTAACCAAGAGCAAGTTCGTGTTCGAAACCAGGAGTGCAAACAAAAGCTGCAATGACTTCTCCACTAGATACTATTTCCAAAACTGACTCAATAGCAAGGTTTTCTTCTGACTCAATAACGCCATTAGCTGTAATTCTTTTCGAGTGAACTTTTCTAAATGCGCACATATTAACCACCCAATATTGTAATACTATGGCAATCAAGAGAGTTCTATCAAGGCGTTTTGTTATGGACAAGATGAATGAAATAGAACAGACTCGATAATATTCAATGATTATAGTTACTCATAACCTCAAAGGGGATTGGTATTATCTACATCCACTCAGTTACCCCCAATCTAAATAGATTTCTCTATTAAAGGAATATTATGTATGTCATTGATTATATCATTGCATCTTCGCCAAAAATGCATGATGATAAAATGGTAGATATACTAGGATAATTTAAAGAAATTAGCATGTTTGAAGGTTAAGTATCCAGATGACATTCATGTTTGAGTTTCAAAAGAAAATATAGCTGCGGGTTTTCTTGCCTGGATAGTACAAATTTGGAGATCATGTTATGTCTAGACTAACGGGCAAAGATTCGAATAAAGGTGAAGAGAGATTCATCCCATTTGAAAAAAAGTATCAATCCTTATTCAATGAGACAAACGATGGAGTATTTTTGATGACCCTTCAAGGTGTTCATCTTGAAGTGAATGATCGCGCAGCAGTAATGCTTGGATACTCAGTGGAAGAACTATTGAATATTTCATTTCGAGATATTGTACATGAAGATGAGATATCAGACGCGACATCTCGCCTTGTCACAATGCAGAGAGGCGGAGTCCTTCCACTCTATGAGCGAACCTTAAGACGCAAGGATGGAACTCCACTCAGAGTCGAGCTGAATGTGGCTCTTATCAAAGATAGTGACGGAACGCCCTTGTATATTCAAAGCGTTGTTAGAGACCTATCAGAGAGAAAAAAACTAGAGGATTCTCTTAGGGAGAGTGAGGAACGGTATAAGCTTTTAGCTAACAATGCGAAGGATGTAATCGCAACTCTCGACATGAATTTTATTGTAACATACGTAAGCCCCTCTGTAAAATCCTTATTCGGATATGATGTTGATGAAGTAATGACAAAGAATGTCGTCGACCTGCTGACGCGTAAATCTCGTAGTTTGGTGTTAGAAGCAATGCAAGGAGCTCTCCAACTCGAGGAAGTTGTAGGAAAAGATGGTTATGAGGCACCTCCACTTGAACTACAGGTTATGCATAAAGATGGACACCATATGTGGGTTGAAGTATCTAGAGTTTTCCTTCGAGATCAAAAGGATAAACCCACCGGTATTCTAATCATTATTAGAGACATTACGAAACGAAAAGTAATGGAGGAAGCACTCCAGAGGAGTGAACGTCGATATAGAGAGATGATTGAATTAAATCCAGAGGGAATTACTATTGTTGATTTCAATGAGAAGGTATTATTCTCCAATCAAGCATTCGCACAGATGCTCGGATACAGCCCTCAAGAGATTCAGGGAATGAATATCCTTGATTTCGTGTCACCAGAAGACAAAGAGAAAGTCCATCAACAAACTAATGAGAGAACAGGTGGCAAGTCGTCCACATATGATCTGATGATGAAAACAAAGGATGGCAATCACCGCATTATGAGAATATCAGCAGTTCCATGGCGCAATGATGAGGGAGAACTCGCAGGAGCTATCTCAGTCATCACAGACATCACAGAACGTGTTCGTGCTGAGAATGACCTTGCAGCATCGAATCGTGATCTTGAGCTATATACATCACTTCTTAGACATGATTTACGGAATGATTTGCAGATTATTCTGTTGAATGCAGAAGCAATTGCGATGGAGTTGGATGATGACTCGCATGCCAAGGAAATTTGCGAAACAGCAACTTATGCGGCCGAGCGAATGAAGCAGTTAATCAACGCATTCGAGATTCCTGAAGACGCGTTAAGCAATAATATAGTCACATTACTAGAAACACATGCAAGGCATGCTGAGAAGACACATTATGGACTTAGAGTAATCATAAAGACAGAGGAAGAAGAGAATAACCTGATGGTTCGCTATGGAAGACTTATGCCGGCGCTCTTTGATAATCTTCTAAGGAATAGCTACCAACACGGAGGGCCTAATGTGGAGGTACATATGACAGTATCCACTCAAGGAAAGAAAGTCATTGTTGATGTAGAAGATACAGGACAAGGGATTGAAGAGAGTAACAGAGCGAACCTCTTCAAAAAGGGTACAAATTCACGAGAGAGAGGTCAGGGACTATATCTTTGCCGAAGAATTGCTGAGGCTTATGGTGGTAGTATCGAATTCCCCAAAGATCAACCACCTAAAGGTGCATTATTTCGCGTCACACTTCCGATGCTGTAGATCAACTAGATTTCATTAGTTGAGGCATAATTGATATAATAATGATTTTTGTCAGCAAACAAGTTAGAGGAGAGATTGCATTCGATGACAGATAGCATGTCCCTTTCAGACCTTAAGGCAAGAGTCACAAAAGATCCCAATGATGCTGATGCTTGGTGTCAAATGGGATTCATATTGCTTCATGGAAAAGAAACGAATGAAGCCAAACTGATGCTAGAAAGAGCTATTACATTGAATCCAAAAATCATTGATGCTTGGGCGGGATTAGGAGTCATTGCAGCTAATAAAGGAGAACTCAAGACTGCGGAGGATCTTTACAAACGTGCTGTGAAGATTGACTCCAAGTACAATGATGGATGGTTTGCCCTTGCTCGAGTCTACTGGGGACAAACAAAGTACAAGGATGCAGTGAGGGCACTCAAGAATTGCAACTTTGAAACATTGCAAGGAAAACTAATGGTGCTAAAAGAATTAGCCATCGTGTATATACAATGGAGAAAACTAGCTGATGCTGAAAAGCCGCTACGACAGGCGATTCAACTTGACCCAACTGACAATGAATACAAAATACTGTTACACAAAGTCCTGATGGAACAGAAAAAGAATGAAAAGGTGAATCAGGCAATCTTACTCTTTAGAGAGATTCCCCTTGGTACTATGACGCTTGAAGAACTTTTGAGAGCATTGGATCAATCTATGCAGTACAATGATTTTGATATTGCACGGGATTTTGGTAAGAGAATCCTTGAGATGGATCCGGAAAATATCAATGGATTATTTGTCAAGCATTGGGATTTGAGAATGAAGTACAATTTTCATAATATGAGGTTTTACAGTGCCGCGAGGGTGTCAACGGATGCATGGGAATTACAGAAACTTGATGAAGAACTCAAGAAGCTTGGAGCAGTCATTCAAAGTATTATAGGAAAGGATGTAGTTGCAAAGATAAAATGGACAACATTATTCGATCGATATCCATTACCAGGACCATATTGGCTCTAATCTATAAAGAGAAAGGTCTTCAGATTTCCGCATCGTGAACATTTTCCTACCAATACACCTTCATCAAAGAATCCTTCAAGACCATAAGCTCCCTC
>JAEOUN010000022.1 GCA_016839245.1 Candidatus Thorarchaeota archaeon | reverse complement strand
GTGCGCAAATTCCGTATATTTACGATACGACTGGAGTTCTCAAGATTGCTGGTGAGGCTCTCGAGGGATTTGTCTACCCATATGAAAAAGCATCTGGAATTAGTAATATTGCAATAGCAATCGACGGGGCACCTGTAATATATTCCTGGAGCGCGAGTACCTCTCATTACGTAGATCCAGACAAGTCCTTAGACTACCGGTATTCATTTGCTGTTTTTGTCCCTGATCCCGCATTACAACTAGGGCTTGGCATCCATACGGCTACAATATGCGTTTTTGATGGTGATACGGATCGAGATAGTGATAGTCTATCATCACCACCAAGGACTCTTACATTTGAAATTAAGGAAGAACTGATAGATACTGCACCTCCACATACAACGCCAGATATTGATGGAATTTTGGGTGGAGAAGGTTGGTATACTTCGGATGTCTGTTTATCACTCCTGGCTGAAGATGATCTATCAGGTATAGAGACAACATGGTATAGTTACGATGAGGTGATATGGACCGAGTATATATCTCCATTACTGATAACCAATGAAGGGGCAACGACTATTTTCTACTGCTCTACTGATTTTGAAGGAAATGAAGAACAAATCGATTCTACAACAATAAAAATCGACAAAACCTCTCCGACTACTACATTCAATTCTGAAGGAACGTGTGGGAACGAAGGTTGGTATGTTTCAGATGTTATGGTATCGATGTCTTCTGGCGATGATGGTTCAGGTGTGGAACACATGTATTGCCGAATCAATGAGGGCGCCTGGTTAGAGTATCAGGAACCATTTTGGCTTCGAACAACTGGAACTTATTCGATTGAATATTATAGCATCGACAAAGCAGGAAACGAAGAATCAGTCAAGAACTATGTTCTAAAGATTGATCAAGATCCTCCTGAAACTCTAATACTGATAGAAGGTACACAGGGACTTGGAGATTGGTTCACATCTGAGATTCAAGTTACCTTGGAATCTGATGACTCTCCTGTTGGTTCTGGTGTGCAATACACCTATTATTCAATTAATGGGGGTTCCTGGGTATTATATACCGGTACCTTTACAGTTGATTTGGAGGGTATTTATTCGATTGGGTACTATTCGATAGATCTTGTTGGAAATGTAGAGAATGAATTGTATGAGTCCGTGGCGATTGACACAATCGCTCCAGAAACGACAATTGCCTATTCGGGTACCCCTGGCTTGAATGATTGGTATCTTTCAGATGTGGTCGTGTCACTCTTTTGTGACGATGGTTCTGTTGGCTCTGGACCAAATGTTACCTACTATTCTATTAATCAAGGTACATGGAATTTGTATACTGAATCATTCCTCATTGAAGAAGATGGTATGTATACCATAGATTTCTACTCGATTGATATGGCAGGAAATTCAGAGTTCGTGAACTCAGCATCTTTACTTATAGATACTCAAAGTCCTTCCTCATCACTGGAATATTCTCCAAGTCTTGGAATTGATCCTATCTTTGTAACTTCCGATACTATGTTTCACATAGATACAACGGATACCATTTCAGGTATAGCTCATACATATTATAGTATCAACAGTGGTCCTTGGGCTGAATTACAGGATGCTTTCAATATAGATGGTCCAGACGGGGAATACACGATATCATACTATAGTGTCGATGTGGCTGGAAATGAAGAAGCAAAACAGACACTGGTTGTGTATCTAACAAGTATCCAGATCCAAACCCATCTTGAAGATGGAGATTTGAATGAAATCTTATTTTTTGATAATATCTTCACTAAAGATAAAGACTCAGGAGGATACATACTTGTGGCAACTAATCCTGGTCAAATTTTCTATTCTATCGAGATCAAGAATAACTGGCCAACCACTGTCAATTCACTGCATCTCCAACTTTGCATACCTGAAGATTTCATACTAAAAGGATCTGTACCAATTCACCTCTATATGGACGGAATCGACATCACTTGCCAATGTGTGATTGATGAAAACATGATTACAGTAAATGAAATACCGCCAGATGCTGAGTTACTAATAATTGTACATCTTGATTATAATCTCAAAGGATGCGTGTACAATTCACTTGAAGAATTCGGGATGAAAAACTACGAATTCTTTACGGAAATCAATGCCATTTCTCAATCATTAATCGGTTCCTATGATTCATCATCCGATCTCATAGCAGCTCAAAAGAAGACTACAGCAATTGCTGGATATGTCCGAGATGTCAACGGAAATCCACTTTGTGGAGTAATTGTAGAAATCTTTGATTCTTTAGGAAATAAGGTCAAAATTACTACAACCGACGAAAATGGTTTCTATTACTTCATCGACTTGGAAGTAGGTTTCTATATTGTGAAAATAATAGATGATTCTTCGATTATTACTATTGAAGTGGCAACTATTAAGAACGAGATGACAATTGTTGATTGTTATATATAACCATCATAGATCAAGACAGGAGAGCTGATAAAGCTCTCTCATCTTCTTTTTTGAAAAAATGTCTTTTTAGTTTCTTTTCCATACCAGAGGAATTCGCATAAATCCTAAACTGAATGATCATATTTCCGGTAGCGTAATCCCATCAGTGAGTTCTCTCCGGTTTCTTGTTCCTCCGCCTGCAGCAAAACAACAACCTGCAATTAGAAAGGCAATCATTGTGCTGAAAATTGCAGGTTCTAAAATAGGGCGTCCTCCAATGAGTGGACTTCCTCCAACATATAGATCCGGTGATTCAAAGTATATCAGAGAAAAGACGACAACCCAGACAATGATGAAGAGAACTACAAAGGATACCTTGCCATAATGTCTCTCATAGAGCTTGAGCATTCCTATCTGTCTAATGCTATAATAGAGGGCTATAAAATTTAGCCCTTAATTAGGATTTGATAAATTCTAAGATATCAAATAAACCAAAGTGATGCTTCGATATTTCAAGTGTAACATCTAGTCACTACTTTAGATTATTCGATAACCGTTTCCTTCAATAAAAGTGGACTTCTGTATCTTTTCGTTCCTAGTTTACCACTCCTCAAATTAATGTCAATGTCTTCGTCTCCACAGCCAGACGGTTGTGACAACAACTACACCAACAATACCCAGCACTCCAACAACAACTAAGCGTTGAATCCAGTCAGGAACCTCTATTGTGCCTGTAGTAGTCGTAGTGGTTGTAGTAGTTGAAGTGGTTGTGGTGGTTGTTTCAGGCTGAGTGTAGCCACAAGATATGATTGTAATGTTATCTATTGCACAATCATGCTCACAATGGATTAGGAAGTTCTGACTGTATGAATAGGTAGTATCAGTCTCCCAGAGCAAGACCTCAGAAATTCTCACAACTTGGAAGTGGCCTAAAGAATCTCTAGATATATTATAGTTCACCCATTTTACTTCATCAGTAGGAATAGTGTCGCGATCGAGAACAGTACTTGCGCCTTCATCCCAACGGTACAAAGTGAGATTTGACGTAATCCCATACTCGGCACTAATGGAGTATCCGCTGATATTCAATGCACTGATGTTGGATATATAATTGCCAATCGCTATGAAGAAGATGTGCCAATCTACCTCTTGCACTGGATCCTCACGTAAGTCCCAAAGCCAAATACCACAAGCAACTTCACTCTTGTTATATATCGTATTCACCCCTAATTCTGTAGCTTCAAGATATCGTGCTGATGCATCAAATGTCCCACCAGTAACAATCCAACCATCATAATTACCATCTTTGAAATCCTCAAACCAGAACACACCTACTGCTACTACATGCATAGGAAGCAGTGAAAGCAAGCATGCTACTAGAAGGATTCCTACCAACTTTTTTTGTTTCATTTTCGACCACCAAATTCTTCTTCAGAATAGGTGAAACTCAACTGTGATTGCCAATTAGTATATCAACTACTTCACTGTATGATGTCTTTTAGTGCTGGAGGAGATGCATTTTCAAGCATCCTCCTTAGTCGGTCCATTATGGTTCTTGCTTGAAGTTCAGTGAAGTCCTCTTGAGATTCACCATCACTGCGTAATATGTAATATGTATTAATTAATATAAACCCTCTGGTTTTATTTGTAATATGTATCATTTAATTAGATATATTTCCAAAAAAAGTTTCAGACCATAAATTTCGCAGTCTAAACCAAACATGGACATGATTATTTTTCTCTGAATAGTAGTGGATTCATAGTGAGCAAATGTGCCTTAAACGGCAAGAAACTCGCACCAACCAGATCAATAGGCATTCATAACACACTGGATGCTTTTTCTGTTAAATTATGGCGTCTACTTCAAAGCGGATGATACAGCCAATAGGTGCAAGATTCAATTATGTCAAATCGGTTATCATTAGATTGCGATGTTGAAGCTTTGTGCATCCATTTAACAGAGCGACAGAGTGGTGATTATATTTATAATTATCATATGATTTTTCATATAAATAATCTATAAGATAACAAATTGATTATAAGCAAGTTTCAACCATATATATTTCTAGTAATTGGAGGTACGTGATTTTGACTGATGAGATTAAGGAGCAGAACTCTCTCCTGTTGGCTGATCATACAAGGTTTTCTCATATGCTATGTAGAGAAGAAGATAGGTGTAATCTTCTTGTTGATAGAATGTTGAAACTACTTACCGCCGCGGCAACAGCTCTAGTTGCACTTTTCTCTCTAGATCCCGATATCCAGCTTTTTAGTTTCGCGGATTTACTACTGATAACTGGAGTTATCTTTGCATCACTTTGTGTCTTTGGTGTTGCGACTTATACTGCGATTGTTAAGGGGCAGCTATCTGCAAATAGGTGGAGAGTACGATTGGATATGATTCGAGATGTTTTCCAGAAAAAAGAACCATTCCAAGAATACGACCCTTTCAACATTGAGAAAGTGTACAAGCGTGCAGATGTCTTTTTTGACGGGAAACTTATCGGGGGGAGTTCAACAGT
The DNA here is from genome assembly GCA_016839245.1 of Candidatus Thorarchaeota archaeon. The sequence goes on along the minus strand of JAEOUN010000022.1, from coordinate 25,333 downwards.
AGCAATGATTCTAAACATGGGAACGGCCGCCGCTGCTGCGGGTATATTAGCCCTACTCAGCATAGCATTTGAAATGTCATATTTCTTATTTGCAGGCCTCGTAGCTGGGGTATTCGTATTTGCGATTCAATTTTTGATATCAGAGATCTTGAAGGAGAAATCTGGACGGCAACAACAGAAGGAATCGGAAAAATCTCAATCTTCTCGGGATTGATGCTGAGGAATCAATTTCCAATCCTAGGAAATTGATCTGGATGGAATTGCGTCAGGACGAAGTCGTCATTACCTTCATAGTCGCTGGGTGAAGTGAAAAGGGCAATACAGGTCATCACAAAATATGTGGAAATTGGCTATCCTGTTGATTTTCATTGAATCTTTTGTATTTGTTCAAATTATGAAATATATAAATAGAAGATATACCATTATCTATTGAGGGAGTCTCATATGCCAACATTATATTCGTTAACATATGACCTTCTTGATAATCAAGAGCAATTAGGAAACTTTCTGAAGTCGATAAGAGGTCTTGAAAAGAAGGTCAAAGCGGCTGAGCCATATGTGATACAAGCCATAGAGCAGCTACAGAGATCACTTTCTAGTGTTGAAGAAGCAGATCATGTGAAAGTTCGAGAGAGTCTCGTGAGTATCGTTGAGGATGAGATGTTCAAAAAAGGTGCAAGTGTGATTGAGTTTGCAAAAGATGTAACACTCGATAAATCTCTGAAGGTGATTAACACCAAGCAATTAGAATTCTTCCAAGAGGAACCTAAGGGAATTCAAGATACCTTGGAATATCTAAGGCGATATACTATCGATTCTATTAAAGAAGTCCCCATTCCTAATTCCTCTAATAGAGATGGCGTTACAGAAACAAAGAAGGTTCGGATCATTGAAGCTGTCTTGAATCCCAACAAGATCAAAGAAGCACGATTAACATTTAGTGATATTCTGGATTCATCAGTCTGGATAGAAGAAGTTGAACATATCATAGCAATGGATGAGGCAAAAGACTTTTTCCCCAAAAATGATTTACTAATTCTAGAAGGGCGGGTCATCCTTAGGTATAAGAATAGAGTATTTGATATTACTGAGTTAGTGCGACAAAAGGCAAAAGAATCATACAAGAAACTCTTGAAATTTGAAGGTAGATTCTTACATGAAAGGAGGATGGGCAAGTGAGTGTAAATATCACACCTGACGTCGAGTCTCTTTTGATCTTCATCTTGGATGTCGGTGATGGAGATAGTATTATTGTACAACTCCCAAATCCAGATAGCAATGGTCACATAATTATTGATTGCAAGAGCTCTACACCAACAAAGAATTGGTTACGGAATATCGGAGCCAAACGACTTGCATTAGTAGTTGCGACTCATCCTCATTTTGACCATATCGCAGGATTAGGAAGTGTCATCAAGCAATATTCTGGTATGATAGACCAGTTCTGGGATAGTGGATTCAGGCACACCTCAGTGACTTGGGATAATATGACTGAAGAGGTAAACAAAGCAGGAGCACTGTTTCTGCGCCCCACATCTGGTATGTATATCACTTATGATGATGTAAAGGTAACAGTTCTTGCTCCTTCAATATACCTACGGAATAGGTATGATTCTTATGGCGTGAACATCAACAACGCGTCAATCGTATTAAAACTGGATTATGGAGGGAAATCGATCATTCTTGCAGGAGATGCTCAGTGGGATAGTTGGGGTAAGATGGTCGAAGAATTTCCACGTTATGTCAAGACAGAGAATCCTGACCAACATGTGCAAATTGACAAGTCTCATAATCCTTTGAGATGCAATGTTTTGAAGGTTGCACACCATGGAAGCAAGCATGGAACAGCTCTTGAATCAATCGAAGTTCTAAATCCAAAATATGCCATAATAAGCCATGCTCAAAACAGTCAGTATGGTTTTCCACATCATATTACCAGTATGAGCTTAGACGAAATTCACACCAATGTATTATCTACCGCAACCTGCGGAAATATCATGGTTGAGATTACGAAAGATGGTACATTAAATGTCTATGAAGATGTGAGTGTCTTAGGCGTTAATAATTTTCAAGGAAAACCTTGCCAATAATAGAAGTTGATAAAGTCAAAAAGAAAGAGGAAGATTCTATCAGTACAATGTGTCTTAAGTTGGTTAGAATGTAAATCTGGATCGTGTGGCAAAGCAGCAATAAGCGATGAGAGATGAAATCATTGTATTGAACATTAGATGTCTTGGGTCCTCAATTCTCTATACTCTCATTTTGATTTGGAGCTATGAAGTAGATAATTCAGTTTTTCAAGTATTTTGCACTCTTCTAAATTATTATTAAAATCGGCGTATCCAAAATACATATCTTCTAATTTTATGTACGTATCTTTGTAAAAAATAAGGTGGAACAAAAGGAAAATGGAAAATTTCGTATATAACATGCCTACAAAAGTCTATTTTGGTAAAGATCAGATTAAAAATTTGGCCTCTGCAATCAAAGAAAATGGTGGTAGCAAGATTCTACTTGTATATGGTGGCGGAAGCATCAAAAGAAATGGAATTCATCAAGCTGTCCTTGCAGAATTGAAACAGAGTAATATTGAATTTGTTGAGTGTGGCGGGATTAAACCAAATCCCCGCGTTGAGGACGTAATTAGAGGGATTGAACTTTATCGAAGTAATAATCTAGACTTTGTCCTAGGTGTTGGTGGTGGTTCCGTTATTGATAGCTGTAAGGCAATCGCAGCAGGGGTCTGTTATAATGGGAGCGTCATTGATTTGATGGATGGTGGAGTGGGAGAAATCAAAGAGGCTGCTCCTTTAGGTTCAATCTTGACTATGGCTGGAACCGGGAGTGAATTGAATATGGTCGGAGTAATTACTGTAGGCAGTGACCATAAAAAACATACAATTACCAATTCTTTGTTGTATCCACGATTTTCTATTTTAGATCCAACGTATACATACTCGGTCCCTGAGAATCACTCAATGGCAGGTTGTTTTGATGCCTTGAACCATTCGTTGGAATGTTATTTCAATGTTGATTCTTCCACAGAAGTCCAGGACCGAATGAATGAAGGTTTAATGAAGTCAATAGTAAGGAATGCACCACTGGTCTTGAAAAATCCTGAAGATTATGACGCTCGGGCAAATATCATGTGGGCTAGCAGTATGGCTTTGGCAGGACATCAATTTGCGAAAGGAAAGGCAACATTCGAACTACCTATACATAAGATGGGTCATGAGTTATCAAGTCTATATGATATGACTCACGGTGTATCTTTGGCTCCATTAACTCCATCTTGGATGAGGTACACGATCAAAAATGCACCAGAATATATTCACATGTTTGCAGCCTTTGCTAGAAATGTCTTCGATGTAGTCAACGAGGATGATTCTGACGCCGCAGAAGAGGGTGTCTCTAAGATCACTGAATTCATTAAAAGCCTAAAAATACCAGTTAAGCTGAAGGATGCAGGTGTTGAAAAGAACAAATTAAGATATTTAGCACAAAAAGCAACTGAATCTGGGAATATTGGGGCTTTGAGTAGAATTGAAGAAAAAGAGGCTTTGAAAATCTTTGAGATGGCCTATGAGTAACACAATCTCAAGTAGATCTCACTCTAATAGGAGTGCTCTTGAAATCCATTCTTGCATGAACTATTAATATCAAATATCCAAACTTCTGCAAGATCCCTCTATATTCATATAACACTCCTCATAGAATCGTATATTATGCAGAGTATTTGTTAATTTATAATTTAATTAAAACAACTCATTAGTTTTGCAATAAATAATAAGGCTGTTTTCTTTAATTTTGAGCAGATGCTAATTAATAAAATTCGTTAGGAGTGATTGATTTTGAATAGAAAAAGCACGCTAGTATTAGCATTCTCTCTTTTTCTTCTTGGAATGATGATACTGCAAATTGATTCACCGGTAATGATATCGGTTGAGGATTCATCTCCTCAGCTCATTGAAACACGTGAAGATATTCCTCAAGTTGCTAATGAAACTGATTCAGATGGCAACTTGATGATCAATGTAAATGAGAATCCTAGTTTTGAGAATTGGGATGTCAACAAGCCTGCAGATTATGATAGTGCATTTGCATCAACATATCGCAATGCAGTCTTTGACTATTCCGGTCCAGGAGTCACTGGCAACTATGGAGTCTTGGTAGAGTGTGAAGCTTCGACAACATCAAGCGCTACAGGCTCTGTGGGTAGTAATATCCCTTCATCTCCAGTTGCGTTGGTTGAACCGGGGATCTCTCTTCTACTCGATTGGAATACGTTACAGAATCCTGTCTATGATTATGGTGGAGCTGTGTATATTGAAGTGCAAACCTGGGACGGAGGTTCTACCTACCGTAACTTTTTCTATTATCTCTCTAGAAGTGCTTCAACTACAAACGGTTCAATTGATGCTATTTTCATACTCGATGACACAATCAATGAGTGGCATTCCTTTAATCGCAATATAACAGAAGACTATATTGCAGTCTGGGGTGCAGGAGACCTATCATCCAGTCAATATGTCACGTTAGTACGGCTTCGAACTTATTGTCCTACTGCAATGGATGGGATAGTCCGTGCTGCCTTTGACAATGTTGTCTTGACAGATGGCATCTATTCTGATTGGATTGAGAATGGCGATTTTGAGACTGGAGAGAAGTCACCCTGGGACTCCACTGAAGGTTCAACTGGTTATTTAGAACAGAGTACCGATAGCACTCACGAGACGTATTCAGTAAATATGAGTGTACCAGTGTTCACTGCTGGAGCAGGTACTGTGCAATTTTACCGATACTTGGATTATCCTTGGGGTTACTTTGGAGCATCTCCTGGGATGATGTATATTGACATAGATTGGAAATACAATGATTCATCCTTAGGTGGAGGTAGTCAATATGCATTTCTTTCTTTGTACTTCAGAAATTCAACTAGTGTCTACTATCACTATTACTATTTTGGGACCCAAGATAATATTCTGCATTCAGAAAATTATACGACATCTCTTACCTACGAAATGCCTGGATTCGGAGCTAAGGATGTCTGGCAACATTCAAGGATTGATCTCTATGAATACTTGTCATCTGCAGGATTTAGCAATGTTTCATTGTGGAATATTGGATTTTATTTGGCGAATTGGGCTCCCGGTGCATCAGTCAGTCTTCTTGTTGATAACTTCCAGATCATAACATATCCCTTAGGAGACCCTGGTTTTGAAGTGAATGAAGGCTGGTATGAAGATCCTAATACTCCCTTCGCTGGTTGGGACGACTACAACGGTGTTCTAACACAGATCCTGAAGACTACTGATGCATACCAGGGAAGCTATGCCTGTAAATTAACTGGAACTTATTTGAACACAGTAGGAATTGTTCGTTATCAGGACATTGCAGTCAATCCCAGTGACGTAACTAATTTCGCATGGCGCATTGATCATATTGGTAATGAAAATGCTTGGGCGATGATTCGAGTCATGTTTTCTGATGGTAGATACTTCAACTATCTTCTCGGAGCAGGTTCTAGTCAACCTTTTACGAATGCCAGCACTTCCCGTACATTCTATGTTGAGTCTTTCAATACTACAGGAACATGGAATCTCCTTCGACGTAATCTCACGGCAGACTATGAAGCATCCTTTGGTCCCTCATCAAATCTGGTTATTGATCAGATCATTCTACGGATGTCTGTTGGAACAAATGACGGCCTTACAATCCTCTTTGATGAGATGCACTTCATTGATGGTGTTTCACCTGTTATAGACAGTGTTTCAACTTTACCAGCATCTCCAATGTACTACGATTATGTGCAGGTGAATATCTACGCACATGATGACAGACCTGGTATTGGAGAGGTCTATGTTGATTATTATAATGGAACAGAATGGACCACTATTCCAACAAATGATATGGTCACATTCTACGCAGCAGTAATTCCATCGTATCCCTATGGAACTACTATTTCATTCAAAGTGACTGCAGTAGATATTGGTGGTGCAAGCATCATTGACGATAACGGAGGTTTCTTGTATTCCTATGTTGTAGGTGATGATGTTAATCCGACTCTAACCATCAATGAACCAATAGATATGTCCGATGTGGAAGGAGATGTACCTGTTGTAGCTCTTCCTGATGATGATGGTGGCTCTGGAATTGATTATGTTGAATTTCGTGTTGACACAACTCTCTTTGATACTGATGATACATTTCCATATGTATCAATTTTGGACCTCGATTCTCTTACACTTGGAATTCATATAATCAATGTCACCGCATATGATGTAGCCGGCAATTCTGTATTCGACTACATCACTATCAATGTTGTAGATTCAGCATGTCCCACTATTGATTCGCCAGAAGATGTGGTATATATTGAAGGTACAAGTGGTCATTGGGTGTCTTGGACTCCTGATGATGAACGACCGAGTAGTTACGAGGTCTTCGTAGAGGGCGTTTCTACTTACTCTGGTACATGGAACTCGACTTCTGAAATCATCAACATAACTCTCGATGGCCTAAACCTAGGTGAGTATAACTACACCTGTGTCGTCTACGATGATGCAGGTTGTTGGACTGCAGATACGATTTTTGTGACTGTGGTTGATGGTATACCTCCAATACTAGACTCACCTGTAGACATGGAATTTTATGCTGGTACCACTGGTCATATACTGACTTGGAATCCAGATGATTTACATCCGGCATCCTATAGAATCGAGGTCAATGGAGTAGAAGTTCTTTCAGGGCTGTGGAATTCATCTAGTGAGGCAATCACATTCTCGCTCGATACTTTCACAATTGGTGTATATAATGTGACATTGATTGTGATTGATGCTGGTAGTAATTCCGTTTATGATAGTGTTTCTGTTACGGTCTTAGCTGCTACAACGACTACCACAACTACAACAACGACAACACCGACAACAACAATTTCAAACCCGCCCTATTTGACAATGATGTTGATTATTGGTGGAACTAGTATTTCTGCAGTAGCAATTATCATCATCATTTTAATGAAAAGATCAAAGAGTTAGACTGAATGAGGGGACACTATGTCTCCTCTTCTCTGTTTTTTTTTAAGGCCATTACTCTCTAATTAAATTATTAATGAAGCATTCATTACTTCACACGGAATTGACTCTTGATCCCCCTAGACATATTGGTAGGCTAGATTTTTTTTCCAGATGTATTAAACATAATATTGACACCTAAATAAACATCTAAATAGTGCCCTCATAACGAACGGAAACTGGTGTTTATTACGGTCGGTTTTGAAGAAATAGCACTGCAGATGTTGCAGATCGATACCGGTAACACGGGATTTATGCTTCTAGCAACCAGTCTCGTAATGCTGATGACTCCCGGACTCGCCTTCTTCTATGGTGGCCTGGTGGGTCGGAAAAACGTTCTAACAATTATGATTCAGAGCTTTGTTTCTCTCTCTGTTGTGACAATAATTTGGTTCATAGCAGGATATTCTCTCTGTTTTAGCGGTGATACATTTGGTATTTTGGGAGACTTGGACAAGGCTTTCTTAAATGGTGTTGATCCCTCAGATGTTTTCACTGGAAATGGTCAGATACCTGAGTACGTCTTTTTTGCATACCAGATGATGTTTGCAATAATTACTCCTGCGTTGATTACTGGAGCTTTTGCCAACCGCGTGGATTTCAAAGCATACCTGATATTCCTTGTAGCATGGATGTTCTTTGTATACTTCCCCTTTGTTCACATGATCTGGGGTGGCGGACTTCTTGCTCAACTTGGTGTTCTTGATTTTGCAGGAGGTATTGTGGTCCACTGTATTGCTGGCTTTGCAGCATTAGCTTCGGTCTTTTTCGTAGGTCCACGTGCAATTAAGGACAGAGGCCCGCATAGCATTCCACTTGTTGCCTTGGGTACAGGATTACTGTGGTTTGGTTGGTATGGTTTCAATGCAGGAAGCGAATTGGCTGTAAACAGTGTTACTGCATTGGCATTTGTTAATACTGATATTGCAGCATCAGTTGCTGGGGCTACATGGTTGGCTCTTGCTTGGGTACTGGAGAAAAAACCAAAATTCGTAGGATTCCTTACTGGCGCTGTCGCTGGTCTAGCAACAATTACTCCTGCTGCTGGATTTGTCACTCCTGGTGCCTCATTCATTATTGGTCTAATGGCCGGCATCATTTGCTATGCTGCTATCACATTTAAAAACAAGAAACATTGGGACGATGCCCTTGATGTTTGGGGTGTACATGGCATTGGTGGCGCAACTGGTGTAATTCTTCTTGGTGTCTTTGCAACCACTGCAGTAAATGCTAGTGGAGCTCAAGGTCTTCTTGCAGGAGGCTTTGCTTTCTTTGGAATACAGGTTGCTGCTGTTGCAATCTCTATTGTCTGGGCATTCGTCTTTACATATGTTATGCTGTTCATAATCAACAAAATAACTCCTGTCAGAGTTACTGATATTGTTGAGAATTCTCTAGATGAGGGACAGCTTGGTGAAGATGCATACCTAGATGAGGGAGCTAAACTTTAGTTTCTACGATTGAGTCAAGGCGATTGCACTGGTTGTAATCGCCCTCTGCTACTTTTTTAATTTAAATGTACGAGAGTTTCGTTACTAAATTTGAATCTAGGGAGAAATATACTGAACTGGAGTAAATAGACCTTAGAGTCTAGAATATGATGCACAACGATCCGGTATTGTCTGGAATGATAACGATGTGGTAACTTGTGATTGCCATTGAAGTACAAAAATTAGGATAATAAGGTGGCTGAATGGCGAGTACGTCATGATATGAGGAAGAACAGATTGAAGGTCGAAATCGATAATTCCTAAATCTATTCTACAAGTACCATATTATGTATAAACTAAACTGCATTTATCAAAAGTGACGAATTGAAAAATAAAACGCTGGTGTCATTTTGAACGAAATCGATGAAATAGTGAAAAGAGTTGAAGAACTTCGTGAAAGTGACCGGATTGCGGATGCTGAAGACCTTGTTCGAGATTCATTAGAGAGATATGAGGACTCATGGCAGCTCTGGTGTCAGCTTGGTCATATTTTGACACGAAAACAAGAGTATGAAGATGCGGCTGATGCATTCCAGAATGCAGCTGAAATTGAACCTGATGAGTTTTGGCCTTGGTTATATCTCGGCCATGCACAGAGAGATCTTGAGAATTATGAAGCTGCAATCGAGGCTACAGAAAACGCCCTAAGTGTTGAAATTGGGGATAAAGAATTCAGCTTAGCCTACTATAACCTTGCATGCTATAATGCACTACTGGGGCGAAAACAGGAAGCTATGGATTATCTCACAGCTGCTCTTGAAACTGATAAATCTCTAAAAGAATGGGTTCGTGAAGATTCAGACTTGGATTCATTGCACGATGAATCGGGATTTGAATATCTTTCAGACTTTTGATTTTGTAATTCTTATTTACAAAAAGCATGAAGTCGATCTATTGGTGACATGCTGAGAGATTCTCTATGATTCTTTAATGATAGACCATGATAACTCGCTATTTGTACTGCCTAGTTTGTTAGCACGAGTCGATGGGCTGACTGTATCTTCCTTGTTGGCATACTAGTATTTTCATCAATCAATTTTTATGCTTGACCACGTGAGCGTAAGCGTGGTTGAATACCACTGATTTATGAAAGTAATAGTCTATCTAAATTGATGGTGCATCAAATTGGAAAGAAGATTGGGACTAATTAGCGTCTTCGATAAGACAGGGATAGTAGATTTCTGTAAAAGTGTTTCATCCCATTTTGATTTCATTAGTACAGGAAATACTGCAAACCTTCTCCAGTCTGCAGAAATACCAGTTGTGTCCGTAAGTAATTATACTAGCTTCCCCGAGATTCTTGATGGTCGTGTTAAAACACTTCATCCGCTCCTTCTTGGTGGCATTCTTGGGCGAGATGACCAACTTGATGAGATGTCAAAATTAAGCATCCGTCCCTTTGGACTAGTTGTAGTGAATCTCTATCCTTTCGAAGACATTATTTCAAGACCGCACTCAGAAGAACTGGCATTGGAGAATATCGATATTGGTGGCGTAACTCTTCTTCGAGCGGCTGCCAAGAACTACAAAGAAGTCATAGTTGTTTCGTCACCTGATGATTATTTGCAGGTGGCAAGAGCAGTTCAGGAAAACGATGTCACTATAGATCTTCGTAAAGATTTAGCGAAAAAAGCATTTTTACTCACAGCAAAATATGATGCTGTTATTAATCAATACTTTTCCAAGCTTGAAGTACTGCCCTCAAAACTTGTGCAAGTTTATGATAGACCCCAACAATTGCGATATGGCGAGAATGCACATCAAGAAGCTCGATATTACCTCGAACCTGGTAAGATGCCTTTTTACAGGCAGGTTCATGGTAAGGATGTATCTTACAACAATCTAGTCGATTTCTATGCTGCCATGCAACTCTTATCTGAACACGAAATGCCGTCATGTGTTATAATTAAGCATACGAGTCCCTGTGGATTTGCATCAGCTATCGATGTTGAAGATGCCTTTGATTATGCGTTTGCAACCGATAATCTCTCAGCCTTTGGTTCTGTAATAGGTTTCAATCGTGCTGTCACAGAAGAACTTGCACGAAAACTTAATGCAATGTTCGTCGATGCTATCATTGCTCCTGAATATGATTCTAAAGCTCTTACTATTCTAACGAAAAAACCTAGGATTATCTTGTGCACTTCTAGCGATTTTAAAATCCCTCCTCTATCAACCAAGTCCATACCAAATGGCATCTTAGTTCAGACAACAAATACACACATCATTGATCCAGATGATTTGAAGCTGGCCTCAAAAAGAGTCCCTACTCCTGAAGAGATGAAGGATCTCTTATTTGCTTGGAAAGTTGTTAAATATGTCAAATCAAATGCAGCTGTTGTATCTAAAGGAACCGCAACGATTGGAATTGGAATGGGCCAGCCATCGCGGATAGGTGCAGTAGAACTTGCATTAAATCGTGCAGGTGCGCGTGCAAGAGGTGCAGTTATGGCATCAGATGCATTCTTTCCATATCGGGACTCTATTGATGCAGCTGCTAAGAGCGGCATATCTGCTATAATTGTTCCAAGTGGATCAATTAGAGATAATGAGTCAATTGAGGCTGCTAATGAATCAGAGATTGCATTAGTATGGTCTGAGGTACGTGCCTTTCTCCATTAGTAATCCTATTTCTTTTGGTAGGAATGAACTTCGGCAATTCGATTTATTGGAATAATCGTTCGTACTTCTTCTACATTATATCTAGATTGTTCATCATGGTATGGAGCTCTGCGAATCTCAATATAATCTTGACCAACATACTTGATTAATCCTCTAACTGAGTTATTCTGTCCATCGTCATCACCTGTATCGATAATGACTTCAACTGGTATCTCATGGTCCATAAGGTCTTGGAATTTTCTCATCATGGTGGGCAAACCTCATAATTTCTGTTTCTATTTTCAATCTAAACTTATAGTTTTGTCACTTTAATATAGTGAGGTCAAGAGCAAGGAACTTGACTTAAGAGAATGATTTGAATGTTTATTGGTCTTTTCTTCGTCGTAAATTAATGATACGATTGATTGAATTTCTTCTTTACATCATCAAAGATACTTTCATACATACCTGGACCGAATAGTTTCGTGAGTATCTGTTTCATGCCATTAGTGATGATTTCTTCTTCTTCAAGAGAAATATCGTCAGATACCCATACATATGAAGGACCAATCCTAGTTATTTTTGGATGAAATGCTAGGATTTGACTCAACGGTACATAGTCTCTTAATTCATTAAGAAGTCCTTGGAGGACTGATGATGGTTGTGGCTTGATTTTCTTTTTTGCCGTATTCCACCCCATTTCTATGAACTTGGTCATGAATTCATCAAAGGTAACAAAGGTAGAACTCACTGAGCTGTCTGCAATTCGGAGTTTGGAAATAAATCCTCCATGTTCATAGCCAAGGAAATTGACTATCAAAAATTCAAGAATATCTTCTAGATCACTATTGTCACCATCTTCTATATTGGATAATAAAACAAAATGAAAATCAAACGGTTCTCGTGCAGGTCCATGAATTGTAATATTTTTGAATGTATAACGGGTAGTTGATAAAGTCATCGACCGCATGTCGCTATTGGTGCTCGTAAACATGCTACTAGTAAACATTTGCAGTGCTGCAAAAAAACCTGACATAAGGAGCTGATGGTCGTCTGACATATCCTCTTTAAGATAGGAATAGACGAGCGTCCCGTCTTCGCGAGCGACCATCAGTCCATTTGTCAAAATACTTCTTCACCTACTACTTTCGATAAAGCTGAATAAACAGCAATGCACTGGCTAGACATGCAACATATCCAAGCATGAGAAATAGGTCAACTGGGCTATAGGGTGAACTATAGACTCCTATATTCTCCGCGAATGCGTAGAGAATATCCCCAACTGCAGTCAGGATAAATCCGAGGATCAATATTCCCCATGGTTTTGCCACTTCGCCAGATTTGAATTTCAACAGAATCACTAGTGCAGGTATTATTACAAGAATATCTTCAATAGGATATACGATTGTGATGAGTGTTTCAATACTTACATCTACTGCAAGTAGAGGAATGACATCAAAACCAATTACTACTACTGCAATAATAGATGAAATAACTATCCATGTTGCAAGCATTTGTCTATTGAATTTCATCCGAATTGTGCGAGCATTTATCGAGATTGCTGCGATGAACGCGATGTATCCTACAATCCAAAACAGATCAGCTATTGACGGAAATGGATCTTGATCTATCAAGTAATAGATAAACCATGTTCCTTCTGCAGCCGTCCACAGAACAAATCCAAAAGCAATGAGAGTCATGGAAAGACCTTGTCTTGTTGAGAGGAACTCAAATTGCTTAGCAACTATTGCAAATGATATTGTGACCAATCCAGCAATGCTAACAAACATCACTAATTCGATGAAATCAGCCAAATCAGCTGGTAGTGGTCTTCCAATATACCAGATCAGCATTACTATGGTTAGTAGAGCGAATACAATTAACCAAAGACTATCCTGGATTTTAGTTGTATTTTCTGTTGTATCGTTCACTTCTCAGTCTCCCAGGTTATGGCCATTATTGAATAATAATGAAACCAGTTTGATGAATGGTTACAAAGCTGCTTTTAAGAAAATCTTGATTGATATGGTCAAGCGCTCTGTCACTCATTCATAGCGAGAGATGTTAACATATCCAGGAACTCAATCCTAATCCATTCTGGTGCATCATTATGAAATACGGTCTCTCTATACCAAACTTCGAGTGGTTTGGTGACATTGATACTCTTGTTAAAGTTGCAATAGAGGCTGAGGAGTGCGGATGGGATGGTCTGTTTATATGGGATCACTTAATCATCTTCAGGAATGAGCCAATTTTTCAATTTGTTGATCCTTGGATTGCTCTTACTGCCATAGCCTGTAATACGAAAAGAATGACTCTTGGTCCATTAATCACTCCTCTCCCTAGAAGGAGACCTTGGATAATTGCACGTGAAGCTGTAACTCTTGACCATCTATCTCGGGGACGGCTAGTTCTAGGAGTTGGAATTGGTTCTCCAGCTGATTCAGAATATGCTGCCTTTGGTGAAGAAGACAATGCAAAGGTCAGAGCAGAGAAACTCGATGAGAGTCTTCAGATCATTACAGGTCTCTGGTCTGGTGAAAAGTTTTCTTTTTCTGGGACACATTATAAGATAGATGAAATGACATTTCTTCCCACGCCAAAACAGCAACCAAGAATACCAATTTGGGTCGGTGGTGGATGGCCATACAAATTACCATTCAAGAGAGCTGCACGATATGATGGTGTTGCTCCTGTTCACTCAAAGTGGCCTCAGCAGCTGAATCCCTTCAATCTTGAGGATATTCTAAAAATTATTGAAAAAGAACGCGGTAATCTTGATGACTATGATATCATTGTCTGCGGTTTTACAACTGGTACTGATGCTTCGAAAGATTGCGAAATTATACAATCTTGGACTAATCTTGGAGTGACTTGGTGGCTCGAAGAGATAAGCGGCGTGCGAGATGTCTGGGATGCCTTGATGAATCGTATCAGGAATGGTCCTCCAAGCACCTAGACTATCACATTAGAGATGTCGTTCGCGAATTTGGGTCATTTCTTGCGCCAAACATATCTCTTAATTTAGATTTTCCTGCCTTAATTTGAGCTATGCCATTTCAGCGTAATTATCAAATAATTGGGGGAATGATTGTTCTCCTTATTGCAGTCACTCTAACTGCAGTCATAGCTATTGAATATATCAATAATCCCCCGCAGAATACACCAGATGATTCGTCTAATATACCAGCTACTCCAACTCTGAATGTCACACTTCTCACTAATGCTGGCGTAATGATAGAAACAAATGAAACGCGGATTTACATTGATCCCATACTTCTGAATAATAGTTTTGCAGACTATCCTGCAGACATTATCTGCATAACTCATCCACACGAAGATCATTTTGATTCTGAATCTCTTGACATCATTGGAACAGAAAATACGACCTTTATCTTCCCTGCAAATATGTCCACAGAGGTTGCGTTGTATGATGCTATTCCTGTTATTCCCGGTCAAAGTGTTCTAATTGACAATATCAACATCACTGCCTTTTACATGTACACATTTCCTGTAGATGAATATCCTGCGAGTCACCCAATTGAAGCAAATTGGACGAGCTTCATCATAGATATCGATGGTTTTGTTCTCTTTCACTCGGGTGATTCGAAAAACATCGTAGAGTATTATCAACTGAGTGGATTAATTGATCTCGCCTTTCTCCCACTTGGACCAGGTTGCCAGACAATGGTAAATTATGAAGTGGTCGAAGCTCTAGGTCGAATAAATCCCACTTACTTCATCCCTATTCATTATGATGAAGGAGTACAAGATACTTGGATAGCAGCTTATGATGATGATGTTGAGAGTTTAACCGATTGCACTCCAATAATTCTGGATTACTGGAGTATGCATTCATTTGAATTATCATAACACAAACTGTAACTAAGAGTTGGATATACTTCAAATTCCAACTCTTTCTGTTTTTATTTTGAAAAAAGAATTGAAGGAATATGATTCTCTAAGTGCATGTGCTTTCTATTCATATGATGTTGTTTGGAAAGATTCAAAGTTGAAATGGCATCAAGGTTGTTTGTGTTTCAACAATGAATGACATGGATAGAATTCCAAAAAAGCGACCAATTCTCTACGAGTTGTTTTGTCCGATCTGTGGTGGTTCAGTTTATGCAATAGAAGAGGAACCAGCATATGTTGGACGACCAGAAGTAGGGCTCAATCCTGAAGGATTTAAAATTATAAAATTGGAATGTGTACTATGTCGTGAAACATTCGCAATTAATGGAATTGGAATAAGATATGAGAAGAGTATTGCTGAGGAACTAGGTTGGCCATTTCCCTCCGAAATCATTGAAGGTCCTAATGCGATTCCTGAGCGTGTCGAAAGACGGATGAGAATGCGTGAACTTGATACTAATTCTACTATTCAATCAATAGAAGATTATTATGCAGACAATTACAACAGAAGTCCATTCCCTCTTGAGAAAGATGTGCTTCATTATGTCTTAAAAAGAAAAGGGAAATTCGTAAGAAATCTGCCGCCCATCAATAGAATAAAGGTGAAAGATGAGGAGAACTCCTGTGTCGCAAAGATATATGGAGTTGGAAGTAAATCTGGTCTAAAGCGAGAGTGGTTGCCCAAAGAAGTTCATGTGGATACTTGTTCTGAGGGAGATATCGTGGAATCAAGAACAACTGACTCTAATGGTTCTCTGGTACGAACCTACTATGTTGTGTACCATGGTCAGTTCCTACCGATAGCAGTATCCTATGCATAGAAACCAAACAATTTTTCTATTTTGAATTAAAATATTAAATCGCTCCTTCAAGATTTCTAGCTTGATGAGAATCGAAATTTATCTATATAGTATTCTTGCAGATGAAACCTATATGCCTTTTAATGAGTGATGGACTATGAATCATCGTTCTTGGACTGACTATCTAAACATTGAAGCAATCATTGACCACTTTGACCAAGGACTATGCATCTTAGATCCTCAAGGACATATCCAATATGCCAATGACTTGTTAATCGAGCTACTTGGATATGACACTGACGAGCTTCTGGGTCTACCTTTTTCTTCTCTTAAAGACAAAACAAATCAACCAATTGACCAAGATGAATCAAATGATATTACTCTCATCTCAAAGACTGGCGAAAAAATCAAGACTAGTGTCACTTCTGGGGATCTAATTGATTCCACTGTTGGCAGTTACATATTGATTTCAAAAGTTGATTTTGAGCGCAAAATAAAAAGCAAACAGTATTTTGACGCCTTAGAACATGCTACACCTAGAATAGCTGTGTTGAATCGTGATTTGCAGTTTCAATATATCAATAAGCCACTAACTGATTTTCCAACTGATGAAATAATCGGAATGTCCGTTCTGGATGGAGTAGGTCCTGAGTTTGTTGATGGTTTCCGCGATGCTTTGGAAGCCGCCTTTGAGGACGGCGTATCTGGTTCATTCGAGATATCTGAAATTGGAGCAGATTTGCAAGAGCGGTGGATCTCTCTGCAGATAAGTCCAATTAAAGTTGGTAACATTGTTGACTCTGCAGTAGTGATTGGGATTAATATCACCGAGCGTGTACTTGCCGAGAAAGCATTTCGTGAAGAGGAGTCAAAATATAGGTCCATTTTGGAGCAATCACCAATAGGAATAGCAATCCTTCCACCCAACTCGATTAAGATTCTGTATGCTAATGCACATCTCGAAGATATTCTAGGATATAGCCTCCCTGAGTTACTCAATATGGACTCTAGTAAAATTGCTGAACTTGTGAATCCCGAGGAACACGAGCCAATTCAGCAATATTTGCAAATGTGCATGGAACAGGGTAATATTGGTGAAACACTTAAGATTAAACTGAATCACAGAGATGGCAAAAAGAGATGGGCGGAGCTATCAGCGGCGCGTATCTATTACCAAGGCAGCATGGCGCTGCAAGTTTCAATTGTAGATACCACAAAACGGCATGAGATGGAAGAGGGTCTAATTAAAAGTGAAATTAGAGAGAAAACTTTACTCCAATCTCTAAATGATCTTGTAATAGTTCATGATGAACATGATTATTTCATTGAAATCTTCACAGGAAATCCGCATATTTTATTCGCAACCCCTGAAAATATTTTAGGCCATCACATCACTGAAGTTTTTCCAGAATCAATTGCATCAGATTATATCGCTGCTGTTCATGAGGTCCGATTGACAGGCACTAGCAAGCAGTTTGATTATCCCCTTCAAATTGGTAAATCGCGGCAATGGTTCTCTGCAAATATGACTCTGCATGAGGACAAGAAGAGTGTAGTTGTTACAGTCCGAGATATTACTCAACGATATCGAATGGCTGAAACTCTAAGAAGAGATAGAAGCTTCTTTCGGGACTTGGCTGCATTGTTTATTCAGTCAAAAGATGTCTACGAATTAAGTGAACGTTTTCTAAATAGTTTTGCAAAGCATTTTGAATTTGATGCCGGTGTATATATTCATCATTTTCAAAAAGAGGAGTTGTTTAGGAGAACATTTGTCCTTGGTGACTTTGCTGGACCACTTCCACAGGTTTTTGCCATTAATGACGATTTCTTCAGAACATACTTGGCAGGTCAGGTATTTTCACAAAAGAAAATGTTATCATTTCCTGATATTGTAAAAGTTCTTCCGGAAAACAGTTTTCTAGAACGAATATTCAATCATGGTGGGAGATCAGTTTTGGCATTTCCGATTCTCAATGAAAGAAACGAGATTCTTGGAATTGCAGGTTTATCAAATCGTTCTCCTCGTGAGTACACTGATGATGAGAAAGAAGTTTTCACAATTGCTGCCAATATGCTTGGAACTGCCATTGAACAAAAGTCTGTAGAAAATGCGTTAATAATGAGTGAACGCCGTTATCGTGAGCTCTTGACTGATGTATCTGTTGGAGTAGGAATTTGTGATTTGGATGAGAACATGTTATTTGCCAACACAGCGTTCAGCAACATCCTTGGTTATTCTCCGGATGAAATCATAGGGATGAATCTACGGGATACTGTTGATCCTAATGAATTACAGAAATTGGAAGAACAGACAAAGCTTAGAAAAGAGAATGAATCTTCGACGTACGATATACTACTTGTCAACAGTAATGATGAAAGGCGTCTCTGTAGAGTGTCAGCTGTGCCATCGAGAGATGATTATGGTGAAATTGACGGTACTGTTGCCATTGTGACAGATATTACAGAGCAGATAAATGCTGAAGAAGCTCTTCGAGATTCTGAGATTCGATTCAGGAGCGTCTTCGAAACAACACCTGTGGGTATGCATCTTTATGAGTTGTCAGAATCTGGAGAACTCATTTTCATTGATTCTAATGCTGCGGCTGATATTGTACTTAAGTCAAAACATGATTACCTAATTGGGAAATCATTACAGTTTATTCTAAAGGACCATAATTCACGAGAGGAGATGGTCGATCGATATTATTCGATTATGCGTACAGGAAAACCATGGAGTAGTGAAAGAACATTAGAACGAGATGGAAGGATTGTTGGTGGTCTTCAGATTCAAATATTTAGGACATCTCCTCGCACTCTTGTAACATCATTTCTTGACATCTCTGAGAGAGTTATTGCTGAGATGGAGATTCGAAAGCTAAACCAAGAACTATCTCAAAGAGTGGAAGAACGTACTGCTGAACTTGCTGCTGTGAATAAAGAACTTGAAGCCTTTGCATATTCTGTATCACATGACTTGCGTGCACCTCTTCGTACCATTGACGGATTTAGTCAAGCATTACTTGAGGACTATTCAGAGAACGTAGATGACATTGGAAAGGATTACCTCAGACGGTTGAGGACTGCCGCGACAAGGATGGGTTCACTTATAGAGGATATCTTATCACTCTCTCGAGTTACAAGATCTGAAATGGACAGAAGCTCTGTGAGTCTTTCTGTTCTTGCAGCTGAAATTGTCCAAGAAATACGAGACGAGGCTGGTGAAAGAGAGATAGAAATTAAAATTTCAGGATCTCCTGAAATCAGGTGTGACCGTAGGCTAATGAAAATTGCTTTGCATAATCTCTTTGAGAATGCATGGAAGTTTACACAAAAAGTCGAAAATCCAAAAATTGAGTTTGGAACAAAGATTATTGATGGCAAATTAGTATTCTTTTTACAGGATAATGGTGCTGGATTTGATATGAAGTATAAAGACAAGCTATTCATACCATTTCAACGGCTACATATGGATGACGAATTTGAAGGGTCTGGAATCGGTCTTGCGACTGTTCAAAGGATTCTTAATAGGCACAGAGGACTAATTTGGGCTGAAAGCCAACCTGGAGAAGGTTCAACATTTTATTTTACAATTCCAGAAAAGGGTGATAGGCAATAATGAGTGGCAAGAGGATACTACTAGTCGAAGACAATACAGATGATGTCTTGCTTACATTAAGAGCTCTTCAGAGAGCCAATATTCTCAATGAAGTGATCGTTACACGAGATGGCCACGAAGCGTATGAATATCTTACATGTCAAGGTCAATATGCCGGGCGAGATGAATCTGATTTACCAGTCGTTGTGTTGCTTGACCTAAAGATGCCTCGAATGGGCGGATTAGAATTATTGGAACGAGTTCGATCCGTCCAGAAATTACGACTTCTGCCTGTTGTCATATTAACCTCCTCAAAGGAAGATCAAGACATTTGCGAAAGTTATAATCTCGGTGCTAATTCATATATTCAGAAACCCGTTGACTTCGATCAATTTGTACAAGCTATACGAACCCTTGGTTTATACTGGCTTGTTCTTAATGTTAGTCCTTGTGGAGGGATTGAAGACTGACAAAACAACTTCGCATCCTTTTAATCGAAGACTCTGAAGACGATGCAATACTTCTCGAACGGATTTTGTCCAAAGAAGGAATGGTCTTTGAGTTAGCTCGTGTATCCAAATACAATGAACTTGATGAAGCATTAGAAGGAGAATCTTGGGATGCAATCCTATGTGACTACATGCTGCCTGAGCTAAGTGCTCATGATGCTCTCGATGCAGTCAGAGAGAGAGAATTAGATGTTCCCTTTATCATTGTTTCAGGAACAATCTCGGATGAAACAGCCGTAGATATGATGAAAGCTGGGGCTCATGATTATCTTACTAAAAATAATCTTAGTCGGTTGGTTCCGGCCTTAAAACGAGAAATACTAGAAGCCGAGAATCGTAAAAAGCGACATATTGCAGAAGCAAGTCTAAGGAAAAGCGAACTCAGATATCGACTACTTGTTCAATCTCTGTCTGATACTGTTCTTGTCATTACACCTGAAGGTATTATTTCTGAATTCTATTCACAATCACCAATATCCAATGATGTTGCAATGGATAATCATGTTGGAATGTCAATCGAGAATCTCTTTCCAAGGAGTGTTTCCACTCAATTGACTGATTTAATTAAGAAGACTCTGAATGAACGAACAACAACGACTCTGGAATATCTAATGAATGACCGTTGGTATTTTGGTAAATTTGATCCGCACGAGGATGGAATCCGCGTTGTGTTTGTGATTCACGATGTTACTGATCTAAAACTTGCTGAGGAAGAAGCTCGACAAGCCCATGCTGTTGCTATGCTATACCAGGATATTACCGGACACGACATTCGAAATCTTCTGCAGGCAATAATGATTGCCGCTGATTTGCTCTACGAGGATGAACATGATATAACAAAGCAAAAATTAATTCAAAATATTATAGAGGCTGTTCAAGATACAAGTGAATTGATTAACAACGTTCAAGCTACAGCTGCGTTGCTATCAACACCACTTGAACGAACATCACTTGATTTCACCTTGACGAGTTGTGCAAAGTTATTTGGTGCGGAACATCAAGGTGTCACCATTGATAGTTGTTTCGAAACTACAAATGCCATTGTAAATGCAGACAAGTTTCTGTGTTATATGTTCATGAATATCTTTTCTAATGCTGTGAAACATAATACCAACGAGAACAAATGGATATGGACTCGACTCTCTGAGAATGACGAGGGGTATGAATTGACTATCTCGGATAATGGTCCAGGAATAAAAGACGATATGAAAAAGAATCTTCTGAATCCTGACCGGAGATCTGGTGGTGTCGGTATACTGCAATGTATTCAGATTGCGAACAAATATGGCGGCTCCTTCGAAATTCGTGATAGGATTGAAAATGAACCTAGTAAAGGTGCAATGTTTCGAATATGGCTTCCAAAAGCATCTACCTAGAACGTATAACATTCATCTTTGAAAATGTGAGTATAGAGGTATACATCAGCTACAAGTTCAATGTCTTTAGGACTGTCTATCGGTTTTGATATTTCGCCTTGTCTATTACCGTACAAGTGGTTTAGGCAATGGTTCTCTCTTATGCTTCGAGTTGTTCATCATTCTGAGTACTTTTTGGATCTTTGCTCTCGGGATACCCCATTCAACAATTTCATCCTCAGTCATTCTTTTTTCTAGTGTTAAGAAAAGAATGGTGTCCAATTCGGCGTAGCTGACTCCAATTTCTCCTTCATCTGTTTGACCTTGCCAGAGTCCCGCTGATGGTGCTTTATTGATAATCTTTTCAGGAACTTCCAGATGCCTTGCAAGATCCCAAACGTTCGTCTTGTAAAGATCTCCAATTGGGAGGATATCAGTTCCTCCATCGCCATATTTAGTAAAGTAGCCTATCATTAGCTCACTCTTATTTCCAGTACCAAGAACTAACCTGTTTTGTTGATTTGCCAATGCGTACCATGTAATCATTCTAAGTCGTGCGGCAAGATTTCCCATTGCCACTTTTTCTAATTTCAGTGGTTCATATGCTGCAACTGCGTGTTTCAATTCAAATAATTCGTGTTTGATTCCAAGTCTATTTGCTAGCATTGTTGCATCCTCTATATTCTTGGTATCTTTTTTAGCATCGACTGGAAGCATAATTCCAAGAACCTTTTCTGCACCTAGCGCTTCGCATGCAAGTGTCGCAACCAAACTTGAATCTACTCCGCCACTCAATCCTAATACAACGCCACTTACTCTTGATCTTTTGACATAATCTCTGATGAACTCAACTAAGAGTTCCTTTACTGACTCATAATTATCAAATCTTAGACCTTCAGGTAGCTCCATTGAATTGCCTCGAATTACTCAACTATGTCGCCCTTTTGTATGTTACTTGAGAGGTAATTTCCGCTGTTGCAAGATTATTAATGGCAAATAATGCAGCTATATCTATACATTAGGATTTCAATACCTGCTCTTGTATATGTGGAACGCTATTTTAATCATTTATAAAATCAAACTAATTTATGCTAAAACTTATCTATACTCATGATAGGATTTGTGGATGTATAGGAGTAGCCACTACCATTCTTGTCTTATTCTTATACAAAACTTGGGAGAATCGAATATGTCAGAAAAACTTGGGCAATTAGATCTAATTTTTGTAGTTGATAATACTGGATCTATGGGTCCTTATATTCAAAATGTCAAATCAAAAATATTGGAGATCATCCGTACAATCAAAAAGGAGGAGTTGTGCCATCGGCTCAGAGTTGGTTTAGTTTCATATCGAGACCATCCTCCTGAAGAAAGCACGTACATAACACAAAAATTTGAGCTTACTACAGATACATCAAGAATTGAAAAGAATGTTCTACAAATGGATGCATCTGGTGGCGGTGATGGTCCTGAAGCAGTATCAACTGCACTTCAAGTGATGAATAAGATGGAATTTCTAAATGATGCAGCAAAGGTTGCAGTTCTTATTGGAGATGCTCCACCTCATGGTGTTGAGTCTGGAGATCGTTGGCCACAAGGAACGCCTGATGGTGCAAAGTGGGATACAGAGGCTAAGAAGTCCTTTGAGAAAGGAATTGTTGTTCATACAGTTGGTTGTTTCCCTGAGATAGCTAATTATCAACAAGGTGTAAAGACCTATGAAAAAATTGCAGAGTTATCTCAAGGCAAGTTCTTCCCTCTAGAGAAAGCTGAGGTCCTAGTGAATCTCATCACTGGTATTGCTGTTGAGGAGATTGATAAGATTGCTATTCAGCAATCCATCTTAGAAGATCTTGGAGTCTCAATGGAGGAGTTCCCAGCTGATAAGGAGTTTACCGCGGAAACAATTTCTGAGATTGTCACGCGTGCTAAGGAACGCGGGTTCAAGAAACGTGCAATGGACATCTCAGCTGCAAGTGCACCAGCTGCAAAAGCAGAAGATCTCGAGTTAGTTGAGCAAGACATCAGTGAAGAAGATGTACGAGAGGCTGTACGTCAACTGAAAAGCAAGTCACGCAAATGATTTACTAACGGTGCTGCTATTGGCAGCACCACTTTTTATTAGGTTCTGTATATCTACAGATAATTCAGGTTAGGAGATAGTAATAATGTCAGAAACAGAGAAACGATTTACTTCAGTCATGTTGGTGATATTCATATTCACCTTCATTATCTTAACAATTCAATCAGTTTTCACTGAACACACTGGGATTATTCCCATTTCGGGTTTGTCGGCTTCTTTGCATATGTTGATCTTTGTCATGATTTGGCCTATTTTTGGTAGCACTCTTCTAGTTGTTGTAACACCCCGAATCCTAGCACCTGTTTACCTTAAGCTAAAAGAGAAAATCATGCCTAATTTCAAAAATGGACAGATCGAATATGAATCAAATCCACAAGCTCTAAAGAAATGGTTCACTCGTGCTCTTATCATCGGCCTTCTAGTTCTTGGTATTCAAGCAGCCCTCTTCAGTTTCATCCCATATGATGCATTTCTTAGTCCTGAAGATTTTGTTGATTATACTGAGGCTAGTGTCGATATTCGTTTTATTCTGGGAGTAAGTACTGCTGTGGTTGGACTATTGACTCCTATTGCAGTTGCAATCCTATCTGTGGGATGGTCTTTAGAGGATGCAGGTCTCGTTCACTTTGACATCCCAAAGGACAGCAAGCGGATATACGAAATCGAACCTATCTTTCGAAGATATAATAGTTATGTCAAGGGATATGCAGGACTCTCAGCACTTCTCTTCCTCTTTGCAATTGTTGTCTACTTTGCTTTCGTCCCTGGAAGATTGATTGATGCCATTGTTACTTTGATTCTACCATTAACAACCATTCTCTCGACTTCTCTTGCATATTATGTATATGTCAAGACGAACACTTCATTTCTTAGAGGTAAGTATCCAATACTTGGACAAGTAACTGAAGAAAACCTTCTAAGTTGAGTACTCATCTACGAAACCAATATCAAATGAATTGTCCATTTACAGGATATGCCTAGCAGACAATGGGATTATTTCATGGACAACTTCTTCGGAGACCCCTACATGATGTGGCATGACGGTATTGATCCCACGTCAGTTTGTAATCTGGAAGGAGCTGAACGTGATCAGGCTGAGGAGTTGCTCATTGAGTCCATGCAACAGGGTAGTTATTGGGCACCGATGGGTCTACGAGAACTTCGTTCCCAAAAGGCTGTTCCAGTGATGAAAGAAATGCTAACTGGGGCCACTGGTGAACTTCTCATTGAGCTTGCGATTGCTTTGAATGTCATCGAAGATACGACTGAGTATAATTCATACATGCTTCATGTCTTACGACAGTATCCGAGTCCCTATACTCGATTGAAAGCAGCTATGAAACTTCGTGACTTTCCCACTCCTGAAGTGATCGAAGCGCTCTTTGATGCTGTTAGCGACATCGATTATCTGGTCCGTTATCATGCATCTGAATCACTACTACACATTCATGGGTTCAATTCGCAGATTTCGGAATATAGGGACATCTTAGGTTTGATTTGCACAGATTATGATATACATTATAAAAAGAGTACAAAGCATGCTCAAGAGCAGTATCTTGAAGCTGCTAATCGATTACGTCAATTATTCAAAACAGAGCAATCCTAACAGACATCCAAGTAATCTAAAGAATCTGACTTTAGCTCGAAGATGTTCTCTCTGGAATTCCATCTCTTGACTGGTACCATCCTATAAGTAGTACCAAACCAACAATCGAAGTAACTGCTCCAACTAATGAGTATATCAATAGTGTCTGTGACGCAACTACGATATGGATTGGACTAACATGCAACACACTCCACCAAAAGACACCGACTAGAGCTGTTATTATTCCTGATATTATAAGGAGTATCCCCAATCTCATTTTCAATATCAAGTTCATTTTGATTCTCACATTAATGACAGGTTTCACTG
>JAEOUN010000106.1 GCA_016839245.1 Candidatus Thorarchaeota archaeon | reverse complement strand
ATTACATTACTGATATTAGCCAAATTGCAGGCGTCAATAATGTATCTAATCTTGAAACATCACATGCAAGTATTGGACGAACAAATGTCATCTATGAGTTTCATCTAAGCGGAAATGTCTACACATTGACAGATGAATTCATGAGTAAATTTCCAAATGTATTTACTTTAACTGAAGGTCGTTGGCCCCAAAACGAATCAGAAATAGCCCTTTCAGATGATATTATTCGACAAATATTCCTCTCGTCAGGTTGGACGGTTGAATATGGTTTTTCTCAGAACACCGCATTCGCTAATTTAACAATCGTTGGAACATATACTCAATCTGCAGAAGACATCTACAGTCACTACTACCTTTCAGCAATGGGAGTAGTTGTCAAGGATTTATTGAATGAAAACAACACTATCACTAGAACCTACATCAATATTGATCATAGCCCAATTAATCCCTTTAATGCCAATGAAGGATTATCGTATATCTCAGCAATTTCAGAAAAAATCAAAAAACTAGATCCAAAATATCCAGAAGTAGCATTATATTCATCGTTTACGATCTATGATTATATTTCAGGGGGAATTCGTGAATATCTTGAGTGGAGGGATTCTGTACGAGAGAATCAAATAATGAGAGCGTCAGGAGTAATCATGATCGTTCTTTTATTAGTGATAATGGGGATACAATACAACCTTGAAAATCAGATGCATACCATCAGCTTCTATCGAGCTAGAGGAGCTACTCCTAATCGAATTAATCTGAGAATTATTCGAGAGATACTTCTGGTAGCATGTCTATCAAGTCTACTTGGTTCATTACTTGCTATTTTCCTAAGTAGATTTGCTCTCGCATCCACAGGGTATTTGGTTCTAGACATATCTGCATTCTTTAGTTCGCCATTATTGATTACTAGTGACAGTCTTATCTTGATATTCATAGCAAGTATCTCACTTCCATTGGTTACGTACCTAGGAATAAAAATCTCAGAGTCAGGAAAAAGTAGAATAATAGAAGGAAGTGGCAAACTGGGTAAGATTTCGAAAACTGTAGCAATAATAAAATGGGATTTCGGAATTCTCGTGATTTCACTAATTATGCTGTTTGCATTCTATACCTCAGGAGCTTCAATCCAACAGAATATTATCTTTTCTCTAGTTAGTCCTTTTTTGCCAGTACCAATCTACATTGCAGTAGGTAGTCTTGTAATCAAGGGACTTGAAAGAGGGACGATGGCATTTTCAAGAATATCTAGTAAATTCCTAGGTAAAATTCCTGCATCAATTGGGGTAAGACAAATAGGAAAACAAGCCAAGTCAGCAGGTCTCGTGATTATGGTTCTTGTTCTCACTGTCACTCTAGCGTGGAATAATGCAATAACCGATGTCACATTACCCCAGACTAGAGAAAATCATGCTAAATTTGCCTTAGGAGGAGACATTGTCTTTCACTTAAAGAAAAATAGCGAAATTGGATGGGACGAGTTTGTGCAAAATGCTACTGAAACTCAAGGAGTAGTAGCAACCTCAATAGTTTCAATTAAGAGAATGTATCTCTCAACTGGTTCATCTGGATCAGTGAATTTCATTATCATAAATCCAACAGAGTATAGCCAGATTGGATATAGCAAATTTGGCGACCGATTAAATCAGACAGATTTCAACTCGGTCCTCACACAATTAGCAGATAATCCAACCGGAGCAATAATTACGCAAGACATTGCTGAAGAATATCAATTGTCTAAAGGCGATATGTTCAAAGTCTTCAAAACCAAGGAGGATGTTGATTATTTTACTTTTACAATTTTAGATATTGTTGATTCACTTACACAACCATTGATTCCAGCTTCTACGTACATTCCAACTTCTGCAGGATATTCTGTGGGTTTACGAAAGATATGGATTAACCAAGCTTATGTATCAGAAAAACTGGACATCATTGTAGACACATACAGCTATCTCACGATTGCGACAGAAACAGACTATAACGATACAAAGATTGCATTGAATCTTTTATCAACAGGCGGAAAATATGTGGTTCAAACAAATGATTGGGATGCAGTCGATCTTGAGTTAGACAAGCTCGTTTTCACAACTGCCTATCAGATGGATCGGTCAGTAGATACTATGCTTACAATTACATCAGCAATTCTCGCAGTTGGAGTGATTATTGTCTATATGATAAATGATGTTAAAAACAGATCACGCGAGATTGCAGTATTAAGAGCAATTGGGATGGAAACAAGATCCATTGTGAGAATCCATATTGCTGAATTTCTCTTTCTAGTCGTATTAAGTCTCATCTTATTATTGGGATACTCTCCAATTTTTATTGCCAATTCCTTGATTACATCACTTAGCTCATATACATCATGGCAATTCAAGTTTCCAATTCCAATCTTTCCTATCATTCCCATACTTACTCTTATAACAATTCTATCAGTCTTTTTGATAGGATTATTCATCTTCACTAGCTTAGTGATACCTATTGGTTTGAAAGCAAACCTCTCAGAGTCATTAGATAGTTACTGGACTGTTAGTGGTCCTATGGTGGAGGAAGAAATATGATAATATTGTGTTATAGTACAATTTTTCCCTCTTGGAAGCAGTCATTTATTAACCTTCACGTAGAAAACTTAGGTGTCGCGGAGCTTAATACTGGAGTGGGTTGAGCTGAATAACAACGCAATCATTGACTTACAATCGGTCTCTCGAACCTATAAGGTCGGAGAAATAGAAGTGCACGCTCTACGAGGCGTATCTCTTCAGATAGAACGTGGACAAGCAATCGGGATTATGGGTCCCAGCGGATCTGGGAAGACAACTCTGTTAAATCTCATTGGAGCTCTTGACAGACCAACTGGCGGAAGAGTTGTGATCGATAATATCGATATAACGAATATGTCAGAGTATGATCTGACAAAAGTAAGACGCGATAAAATCAGTTACGTCTTTCAATTCTTCAATCTACTCCCAGTCCTAACTGCATACGAGAACATTGAATTGCCATTACTTATTGCAGGAGTTGATGAAGATACTCGAAAAGAGAGAGTCGATCATCTGCTCTCGCTTGTCGGACTTAGCGAAAGAGCTGAGCACCGTCCAGATGAACTAAGTGGTGGTGAACAACAACGAATCGCTATCGCACGAGCATTAGCTAAACCTGAAGGATCGGCAAGCTCAATCATCGTATTGGCTGATGAGCCAACAGGAGATCTTGATTATAACACAGGACAAGAGATTCTCGATGTACTCGTATCACTCACGAAAGGTGAAGGAGGAACCCTCATCACAGTTACTCATGATCCAGAAGTAGGCGAGCAGATGGATTATGTATATAGGATGCGCGATGGCCAATTAGAAAATCCAAAATGAGGAATAGAGAGTATGTCTGCTATACCAGTTGGATATGAAGCATTTCATAGCTTACGACGAAAGGTTGTCACACTGATATGCTTTGTACTCGCATCAACAATGGCAATTGGAATTACAGTATATGTTGATTCCTATTCAATGCATGAATGGGATAAGAACTTAGATGTAGGAGATGTAGCGATTAGAGTCACAGGAGAGAGTGTCAGATACTACATTGATGATATCGCATCTCTTCAGGGAGTCACAAAATCAGCAGATATCACAACTGGTTACGGCTCAATTGACCATTATATGAATCTCACAGGAATACTAGAACAACGTAGTATGTGGGGCCAGTTTCTATCGCCGGATGATGAATTTCTAGAAACCTTTCCGGACTATATCACACTCACAGCAGGAAGATTCCCTGAGAATAGCTCCGAGATATCCATCGTTGAATCATTGCGGATTTACTTCGAGTTGCAGATTGGTGATACTGTTAATGTGGAATCAGGCGCATACTATGAGAATTTAACAATTGTAGGTATATACAAACATGCAGAAGGATACGATTCACCTTATTATTGGGACTATGAGAGCATTGCAATAGTATATCCGAGTATCGTAAGTGCCTACGATGAGGCAATTGAGATATTTGTTGATGTGGATCGGACAAAGCTTTCTGCTTTCAATCCAACAGCATCACTTCAATATCTTAATAGAATCGATGAGAGCATTCGGCAACTTGATCCAAGTTACGGGTCTTCTGGATATTACTCTTCAATTCGTGTTAATGATAGATTAGCATCTGGAATATCAAACTATATCTATTGGGTACAGACCCTTAGAATTGGAGAGATGTTACGATCAACAGGTGTGCTCTTGTTATTGTTCCTCGTAACATTCTTGGCAATCCGATATAATGTAAATGAAAGAAGATATGAAGAGAGTATTTTACTTTCACGAGGTGCGTCACCTAGTGACCTAGAGAAGGTAGTAACTCGCGAAGTCTTCATCATGTCATTATTATCATGCGTTTTAGGAATCCCACTTGGAATTATTCTTAGTAGAGTAGCGATTTCTGCATCTGGATACTTCACGTTCAACCCAGGAATGGTTCTAACTGAGCCTCTGATGGTAAGTATAGAATCATTGATCATTACCGTAATAGTATCAATAGCGCTTCCTATGCTGACATTATTTGCATATCGTACCATCTATTCCACAAAGAAAAGTGTTGATGAGCATAGAGGTAAAATTGCTAGACTCTCAAGAGGATTAGGACTGGTAAAATGGGATCTACTAGTTGTCTTAATATCGAGTCTTCTACTTCTTGCAGTATTATCTGGGGGTCTCGCAGCAATAAGCAATCCAATTCTTAGTTTATTAATGCCAATCATCCCATTTCCACTCTTCCTAGGAGTCGCAAGCCTTTCGATGAAGGCATTAAAACGAGGAGCTAATTTCCTCAGTAGAATTATGAGAAGAGTAGTTGGTGAAATTCCTTCATCTATTGGCATAAGAAGAATTGGCAAAGAAGCATCATCTGCTGGAGCTGCAGTAATGGTATTAGTCCTTGCAATTTGCTTGAGTTGGAATAGCGCAATTATTGATGCATCATTACCTGTAACAGCTCGAAATCAAGCAAGGTTGGATATTGGTTCAGATTTGACATTTTCTTTGGATGAATATAGTTTTGCTCAGTGGAATGATTTCATCAGCAATGTAACGAATCACAGGATGGTTGAGTCGGGAACTTTAGTATCACAGAAAATCATGTCCTTAACTGCAGACTATGGTGGGGCATGCCGTTTTATGGGTGTAAATCCGACGGAATATTTGAAAGTAGGGTACGATTATCTTGGAAATCGACTCAATGAATCAAGTATCAGTGATATAATAAGTCTTTTAGCTTCAACGAGTGATGGTGCTATTATAACAGAAGATATTGCCGCTGCGTACAATTTTGTTGAGGGAGATATTCTTCGAGCAAGTACTTTAGATGATGATGCAGATACGCTTGCTTTTAGAATCATTGGGATTGTTGATGCATTACCGCAAATGCCTGAAGGTGGATCAATTTGGGGTCCAGTCTATTATGATGACTATTACTACTACTATAGTTATCGTGTCGGGAGTACTGCTGTGTTAATTAATCGAGACTTTCTGGGAGCTAAATTTGATCTAGTTACAGAAACATCGAATTTCTATTGTGTTGGTTTGAAACCAAACTCCAATGGTACAGTTGTAGCAGAAGAAGTAATTTCTCAAGGTGGATCTGACGTAATTCTTAGTGACAACTGGGACGCAGTAAGCCTACGAGTGGATGAATATGTAGGAAATATAGAGTATAAAATGGAACGCGCTATTGATACCATGCTAACAGTATTAACAGTTGGAACTATTATTGGCGCATTCTTGATTTATTCGGTAGAAGGTGTACGATCTAGAAGGAGAGAGATTTCACTTCTTCGATCAGTAGGAGCTTCGAGATCTATGATAATCAAGTCTCAAGCTGCTGAGATGCTAGTACTTCTACTATTCAGTATCTTATTATTACTCGGATACTCCCCATTGTTCCTTTCTACTTCTATTACTTCAGCAAGTACATCTTATTCAAGTTGGTATAGAGTATATCCAGTTTCAGTATTTCCAGTAATTCCTTGGTTTAATATTATAGTAGTTCTATCATTCTTTATCGCATGCGTATCTATGTTTATTCTAGTCATCGCAGCGATAAGTTCGAGAATAAATTTGGCATCTACTTTGAATACTGCATGGGCCGAAGCAGGGCCTTATGGAGGTGATATCTAATTGTTCCTATTCTCACGACTTTCATCAAGTGCACCAGAAGTTTTGATAACCCTATTGATATTCTCACTCTCCAGTGGCGTTCTTGGAGGAGTGCTCATTTATATGGATTCAGCGGCTCCAGATGTTCTTGCTGATATGACAGCTAATGTGCCAATTGATATGCAGGTCACATTTACGTCATCATTTTACGTCCAGGATAATGTTACTTTTAGTGATGTGGTTGAGAACGTTGCTCAACAAGATTATGTCATAGCTACTCAACGTGTCACATTTGTGGACCTCCATGTTTATGATGAATTTGAAGATACCAACTCACGAATGGGATTTCTTGGAATAAATCAGACTGCGTTTGATAGTTTTTCTGATGCAATACAGGTTGATTCTTTGAATCCGCAGTATGATAATAATTCGTGTTTACTAGAAGAGTCATTTCTTCTAAGTCAAGGATTGAAAATTGGTGATAACTTTACATTCAATGTCCAGGTTTACAATAGCTCATGGATGCCCGTAGAAATTACGAAGACTTTCACAATTGTAGGTACTTTTATCTCTAATATCTATAAATACCAACAACGATGGGGACAACCAGAAGTAACATATCTTAAACTGATATCTACTCCCGAAATAATTGAGTCAACTTTTGGCATTCTTGGTCATGAATCATACAATGGAATGCAAGATAGAATTTGGGTGAAATTCGATCATTCAATCATTGCTCATGCAGATGCGAGTACTGTTGTTGATTCATTAATGAATGTAAAGAGAAGAATTGAGCAAGATAATCTTCCTAACGCGTATGTCGAATCGAACAATTTTGAACTAATTGAAGCAGTTAACGAATATTCAAGCTGGTCAATTAGTATGCGAGCTATTGCGCTCGCATTCTCTATACCATCGATTATAATGGGTGCTATGCTTATCCAATATAATGCTAGACTGCTATCAGATGCGCAACGAAAAGATGTTGGAACTTTAAAGACAAGAGGAGCCTCGGGATACCAAGCTGCCAGCTGGGTACTTAGCAATGCTATCGCAACTGGATTCATCGGGAGCTTAGGTGCAATATTTACGGGAGTAATAGCAGCACTCCTATCAGGAACAGTAAAGGAATTACTTGTATTTGATCTTCAATTGATAAGCGGATTTAGGATTCTCTTGGAACCAATGGCTGTGCTTGCAGTCTTTTTGTTTTCATTTTCAGTGGGAGTAATTGTTGCCTTACCACCAGCAGTCAAGGCATTACTTATGACAGCAAGCGAAGCTCATAGTGCAATTCAAAGAGAGGTCCTTACCGATTCAGAAAAAATGGGGAATGCTACTATTGACCTTATTGCGATGGGGGTTGCAGGTTGGTTACTAATCCCGATGATGACAGTCTTGGCTTATTCTGGTTTGACAACAATGGGGTCATTAACATTTGCTGCAATAATTATACCATTGCTTGGAATATTCTTATTTTCATTCACCAGAATATTATCTAGACCCACAGCATCAATCAAAGGAAGTGTACTAAGCCGAATAAAAAGACCATCCTTAATTGTTGGTTCACGCCTCATGTCTAGAACTATCAGACTATTCAAGAAATCAGAAACAATGGGCACCATGTTCATTGCGATGGTCTTCACTGCTGGATTCTTTGCATCAGTGTCTGCTACAACAGGGAATAGTCATATGAAGGAAATTTTCATGTTTCAAACAGGAGCAGATATTGCTATCGATATTAATCCAGCTTTAGCAAATGTGACCATGGACTTACTCGATAATATCACAGCTGTAGAAGGAGTGGCACATGTAAGCCCTATGTTGGTTACAAGTGGTTTTGTGCAATATTGGAGTGCATATGCTTTTGGCGGAGGAGAACAGTACAACCGTACAATTACCGTCTACGGAGTTGATCCGGAAAGTTGGCTCAGTGCAGCATTCTGGCTAGATTACTTTACTTTGTATAACTTACCAGCGGTCTCACTTCCATTGCTCTCAGATATGAGTGGTGAGAGAATGAATGTCATAACATCATTTAAGCCAATTGAAAAATATACGATAGATTCGATAGGAACAAGATATCCAGTCTATTCCAATCAAATCAATTTGCAGATAATTTCCGATGTCAATAGAAATGTCACAGAATGTACAATTGTCGATCTAATGACAAGCACTGTTAGCGATCAATCCTCAGGCTATTCATATGTTCCTGGGAAACCAGATGCTTCGGATTTCATAATAGCGGATCTTGATTATGTCCAAACTTGTATGAACACTACGAGAGTATCTAAATTCTATATAGATATTAAACCTGGAGCAAACTACACAAGAGTGATGGAAGAAATCTATAATATTGCACCATATAGTTTTGAAAATATCGAATCATCTCTTGCATATATCGATGCAGTTCTTAGTACACGAGCCACCCAATCCATCTACGGAACTTATACTCTTAATGTTCTCTTCTCTATCATTTATCTTACGATAGGAATGAGTATTGTAAGTATTGTTAGAGTACGAGGATTACGAAAACAATTCTCAGTACTAAGAGCATTGGGAGCTCCAAATAAATCAATTCTAGTAGCATCACTAATAGAAAGTGGTGTAGGAGTTCTTATAGCTGCAGCTATTGGAGGAACAATTGGTTTGAGCCTGTCTCTTTTATTGATGGATGTGCCACTTTTATATATGGGCTTGTCAACAACGGGACTTTGGACTCGATTACCTATTCAACTAGTAGTACCCATTCCTTTGATTTCAGCGATTATAGGAATATCAATTACTGTTGCTTTAGTCGCAACATATTATGTTGTTGCACGTACTTTGAAACTTAACATTGCAGAAGAAATACAATATAATGAGTGATCATCATGTCTGAAAATCTTGAACAATTAGGAGAACAGTACAAGATAGTTGTACGAGACCTCATGAAAGTCTACAAAAGAGGTCAAAAAGAAGTCATTGCACTTCGAGGTGTTGACTTTGAAGTTAACCAAGGAGAATTTCTCTCAATAATCGGACCATCAGGGTCTGGAAAGTCAACCTTGCTAAAAATGCTTGGAGCACTGGATAAGCCTACTGCAGGCACTATACTCTATGATGGTCACAGTGTGACTACACTTGATGATAGGAGATCGATGCTATATAGGAGACAAAAAGTTGGCTTTGTATGGCAAGTGGGGAATCTTGTTCCTGGTCTCAGTGCACTCAAGAATGTCATACTTCCTATGAAGCTTGCAGGAGCTCCATCTAATCTCTCTGAAGAAAGAGCACTAATGCTCCTTGAAACACTGGGATTAGGCCATAGGATTCATCATCGTCCAAATCAAATGTCTGGTGGTGAGAATCAACGCGTTGCAATATGTGTGGCATTAGCAAATAATCCGGAATTAGTTCTCGGAGATGAAGTCACAGGCGAACTTGATTCAGAAACCACAGAAGTTGTTATGGAGGCTCTTAAGAAGACCAATAAGGAGTTTGGTACAACAGTCATTAACGTAACTCATAATCCAAAAGTCGCTGAGTATGCCGATAGAGTTCTTAGAATTAGAGATGGTCTCATTGAAGGGCAAAAACATATTCTCTATGGGGATATCACGGAAATTGATGCTAAGGGCCGAATGGTCATACCAGATACAGTGCGAAGACTTGCAGGTCTTGGTAAGCGAGTTGTTCTGAGAGCTACATCTGAAGGACTCTTGATTAGCCCATTGGATACTGGTGGAAATAAAGAGAATAACAACAACAAAAATGATGAGTAGATTGGATCTATTGCCAATAGTACAGAATGATTAATACTAAAAAGTGGTGAAAATGGATATACAAGAGATGCCATCCTCATTCTATGCAATTCTTGGATCCTTTGCAATTTTCTTCGGATTCCTAAATATCGCGATTCTCACATTCTTGTTGGACCATCCTTTACAAAGCAATCTTTGGTTCGTCGGAGCAGCAGTTGGATTTGTGTTGCTTATCCTTTCGATTCACCTTATGAGAGTTCAACAGAAAGAAATGATTGAGCTGAAACAAAAGGAAAAATTCAATGAAAGCTAACTTAGCGTAATACGTTATTGTTTTATTTAGGAATAGTCCTTCGAGTGAAGGAACAGGCGACAAATCCATGAGACCATCCTCGAATTTAGCCTTGACAAAGAACAAGAGACGAAGTATCACACTAATCTCCTTTTTTTTAATTACATCTTTACTAGCATCAGTCTCCATCTTTATTGATTCCAATTCAATACAGTCTTGGAAAGATAATACAAATACTGGAGAAGTTGCAATGATGGTCCAGGGTGATAGTCTAGATACAATAGCAGATAAAATCCAAAATGTTCCATATGTGGCAAATACAGGAATTGCTGAAACTGCCAAAGCGTATCTTAGGATGGATAAGAATGATGTTTTTGTTGGATCTCCGGATGATCCATTGGATCCGATGTTCCTAATGGTTGGACAAGCATTTAGCCTTGAAACAGGATTTGTAAGTAAATTCCCAAATGAGTTCGCAATCGTGGAGGGGAGGTATCCTCAGAATTCGTCAGAGATAGCAATTCCAGAAGCTGATGCACAACGATGGTCAATTCATATTGGTCGAATGATGAATTATTCACATGGATTAAATGAAGAAAAAAGGACAGTATTCTGTGTTGGTTTTTTTGTCGTGGCGAATAACTCGCTAAGAGCCACGACTACTAATGCAATTGCCATTGTCACCTCTGAGGTCCTTAACCCTGAGCATAAACAAATCAAAGTATATGTTGAT
>JAEOUN010000105.1 GCA_016839245.1 Candidatus Thorarchaeota archaeon | reverse complement strand
CTAATAGACAAATCATTGGAACATTGTGTGCATTTTAACATGGATCGTACAATAGTTCCTTCAGACATAGCATCAGCAATCTTCTCCATCATCCATGCATGCTTGGCAGGTAATTCTTTGGATGTTTTCCCATGAGCAGGGCAAGATATCTCAATTCGAGCTCGTTCGCCTTTTGTCTTAGAATTTAGAACCGAACATGGAAGACCACACTGTTCGCAATGAAGTAATCGTTTGAATACGGGTTTTAGAATAGAGGAATCAGCCTCAGCAGGAACAAATCGTGTTTGTTTATGGCCATTGGGGCAACGATACCGAAATTCCAATATTCCCTTTTTCTCAAGAACATCATGAGTAGAGAAGATTTGTCCACATTTCGGGCAACTCAAAGAATCTAGGATTGATTTTGCAGCGTTAATCGAACCAAGCGCGCTAGTCACTGCAGTATGATAAAATGAAGGAATCCGTTTTAATTGAGGTCCATGAATAGGACATAGAAATGTGTATTCAACCTCTTTGCGACCAAGATCAGAATGAAGAAGTGACATAGTAGAACCGCATTCTATACAGGTAAAGAGACCCTTGAACACTTCGGGCGCCATGCTGTCGGCTTGATATTTTGAGATGTCCCTCTTTCCTTTATGGCCATTCAAGCATTGACAATAAACTCGAAGAGTATTACCACGGAGTTCACTGCCTAGTATATAGAAAGGTTCCTTGCATTTATTACAGACGAACATACCAATCCCTTACCTTGGTGGGCGACACAGAGTATCAGATTAAGGGAGTATCTTCCTTATCTCTATTGTTATCTTCTATTGAAGATAGAGGGCGATTGTTAGCGTATGAGTACAGTATTTGCATCGAATTGGTTGACGTCTTCCTAGTTCTTCAACTTCATCAGGATCAAGTGGAGCACCACATCTAAGACAAATCCAAGAGTCCATTGTATCAGCTAGTTCATCAATTGTTGTAGGCAACATCGAAACGTCCTCGCCTAAAGCCTCAACTTTGACTGTAGAATGACGACTGTTCTCAGGCCCGCAAATCATCATTATAACAGCCACTTTGTTTTTAGTATACTTGCCTTCTGCATATCCTCTTATGGTACCAATGAATTCACCAGATACAATGTGTTCCTCAGTATCGACAACGTGAAAATTCTTGAGTGGGAGTATCTTCTCAGCCTTTGTAAAGAGTACCTGTGCATTCCAATCCAAAGTCTGTTCTTGGTGGGTCTTTTCTAAATTCTGAAGAAGTAAATCAAAATCAACAGATGTCTTTTTGGAAGGTTGTAGGAGATCACAGACTGAACGGATGAGGTATGGTTCAACACTCTGTGTGTGCAATTGATCAAGAAAATCAATGTAAGATACAGTTGCAACGATTTTTCCTTGAACACAATCTTTCGTTGGATACAGCGTGAACTGTGGTGACCTAAAACCTCCAACCTCTATCCGAGAGATTGTCTTTACACTCTCTCCTGCTAGCTCCATGCAATCCATAGGATAAGCAACTATACTGACAGTGACATTAGTTATGACGTAACCACTATTATTCATCACTTTCACTTTATAATCAAACTTGCCACCTACTATCTCACATCCCCGAAACACTTGTACACCAATTTCTGAATCATCGACTGATTCGACCTCAACTTCAAAAGTTTCAGGAGGAGTCTCTTCAGGAACCTCAACGGGAGGTTTACTCTTATCTGCTTGAATCTCTTGATATGCAGCTTGCATCGCCTTTGCATGATCAGGAGGAATATCAAAAACAAATTTGCCATGTATCGAACATAGGAGAACAACTCTGTCTTCTCTGGCGCCAGGTTCAATGTAGACAAGTTCTAGAGATTCATAACATTCGGGGCACTGATAAAACCGCTTGTAAAGGTCAACAAGAGTGTTAGGAGTTAGGCCAGGTTTAAACAATCGCTTACTGCTATGACCATTTCTACATTCGACATCAAACTCAATAAGCCCACGCTTTTCCTCAACATCTTTCAGATTCAAAGGCATCTTGCATTTGGTGCAACTCAAGCTCTTTACCATCGATGGAATATGGTCAAGTGATTCTTCAAAATCAGAGATTATTTCAAAGACTGAAGGGGGAGCTTCTCTTTGCATCACTCCATGAACAGGACAGACAATATGAAAACTTACTTTTTTGCTGCTTTTCCGCCTTGAAAGAATATGAGTTAGATTTCCACATTCATCACATGTTAAAATCGCAGATGTAATGCCTTTCGCAATGGATTCTGTCCAAGTCAGCGGAAGAATTCTTTCGGTGGCATGTTTAGTGCCCGGGCAGACACACTTCAATTTGTATCCAGATTTATCATCTTCAATACTACGAATAGCCAAAGGTTGTCTGCAATCACGTGATGTAAGAGTTGCTTTAAGGACAGCATCTTCAGGAATCTCAGATACAGCTATGCGTAAGGGTTCCAAATAGGAGAGAGGAATGTCTTTTTTTGTAATCCCATGGACGGGACACGATGAATAAATTCTAACTAAATTTCCAGATTCTTCAGCATTCGCTATGTGACCAGGCATTCCACACTTATCACAGTGCACTACTCTCTGAAGGATTCTCTTCAACATGGATTGCTCAATATTGCTTGGAAGATAGCGCTCTGCTCTATGACCATTTGCACACTTTACAGCAACTTCTATTATGCCCTTACGTATCTCTATTTCACTTATCGCGAAAATAAGACCACAATCAGGGCATCTAAATGAATCCACTATTGATCGAGGACTATCAATATCAGAAGCTGCAATATTGACTATGGAAGAAAAAGATGAAGGATATTCTCTTTTCTGAAGTCCATGTCGAGGACATAAGAAAAATCCTTCAATCTTTGTTCCCTTAATCTGAGAATCAACGAGGGTCATGTTGGACCCGCAATCAAAACAAGTGAATAATTTCTTGAAAATCTCCTCACCCATGTCCTGAAGTTGATGTTCTGCAAGTCGTCGTATACTCTTATGACCATTAAGGCATTGAGTTTCAAAGGTGAGAATTCGGTCTTTTATCTCAACATTTCGGATATAGAGTGGTTCACGGCATCTTTGGCAAGAGAACAAAGTACACACCTGATTGGATATCTTTGTAGTACTAGGTGTGAAACTTTGCTTCTTAAGGGATTCTTTGATATCTACTTAGATTTCCACATTAATCCTCTGTCACTTCATCTTCGTCAGAAATGGTATCAGATGATTCATTATCACCTACGCTTTCATCAAGTTCGGATTCAGATTCGTCTTTCTTCTTCTTCTTAAGAGATTTTTTCTGTGCTTCAATTATTTTCTGAATCTGTGTAAGAATCGGTAGCTCTCCTTTTTGAATTGCTAATGGAATAGCGAAATATATGATTAAAACGCCACCAACAACTATCAAGAGATTGCCTATGAACGGAAACCATTCAAAATAATATCCTAGAACTTGAATAAGGCCACCGATGAGCAAACCAGGCCATGCGATATCAATTGCTCTACGAATTGCATTGAGAGCTGCAGCAAAACAGACTAGGACGAATCCTGTAGAAACCAGTATACCTTCAAGAAAACCAGCATAGAAGCCAATATACCAAATGATTGCTCCTGCGAGTATCATGAGATAATTTGGATCATTCTTAATCTGCTCAAACATACTAATCGGTTCTTCAATCATTTCCTTCACCAAATGAGAATACAAATGAGCGCTTCATCATATATATTTCGTATTATCAGAAGATACTAACTAGTCCCTGCACCATCAGCACTTTCTAGGACACTATCTGCAGCCTTCTTCAACTTTGATCGATATCCTTTAGTCGTATAGACTCGCACTGGTTTCAATATGCGAGAATAGCTTCTGGCAACAGGACTTACATCACTTATTTTCCAAAATTCATAACCTGATGATCCTCTTTCAAATAGAACAATATCATCCAAACTGAATTTCCCAGGATAAAATGTGACTGAAGGTCTATCAGGAAAGTCCACATAGACATTTTGAGGATCAATACCTGCGTCCTCTGCAATTTCACGCTCGATTTCGAACAAACCATCAGGTCGAGTTAGTTTGTTCAAAAAAGCAGGATCAGATATAGAACGAGTGCTGACTAATTTAATCAGGTTGCGCCTACTATACTCTGAAAATAAACGATTTGCCAATCGCATCTCTTCAGTTGCATCAGGATTGATATTAAGAAGGCGATAAAGAAATGAAAGATCGTCGTATTGCAGGAAGCTATTTGGGTCATCTAGACTAAGATTGAATAATTGAGTTCCAGCATCTTCAAGCACTCGCAATAGCATCAACTCCGTTGCACGTACAGTCTTGTGAAAATAGACCGCATCAAACATATTTACGGCAGCTGAGAGGTATGATTCAAGTGTATAGAGAGAGCTTCGTTCAACAGCAATCTTGTTTTTCGCAATTCTGGTGGAATCGAATAATCTATGAAACTCTAGCTGTGCGTAATCAACGCCAGCAAAATAGGAGTCACGTTGAAGATTATCTATTAACTCGGGATTGATTGGACAATTGATTAAATCCAATTTTACACCTTTAATTGGTACACCTTTCTCTAGAGTATCTTGAATATCATCTCTTGAGAAACCATGCTTCTCAATTATATCACCGATGATTGTGTGTTTTAGGACAGATGTTGCTAATTTCAATGGAGGAATACCACGAACAGTGACATACTCTTTCATCACATTTGCCCATGGTCCATTTACGACCATCAGTGTCAGAGAGGCCAATCTGGCTCTCTGAATCTCTTCAATAGTTCCACCAAGGTATTCAAGGAAAATTCTGGTCATTTGAAGAAAACCAAGAGTTCGTCCCATAAGAGAGATATCAGCTCCCGGGTAAACATATGATAGTCCAGCAGGACCCTTGATATATCTCAATCTCTGAGTTATTTTCAAATCAAGAATGTCTTTTTCAACTTCAGTGAGGGCGACATATCCATGGATAGGATCCTTAATTTGAAGAACCGATGGATAATCTGTCAATGGCATTAGTAATCCAACCCATTTGTTATTCAACCTATATGATATAAAAGAGCTTGAAATACCTAATCATCATTGCTTATAGGAGAATCTTATTCAATGACTTTACTGGGGCAGAAACCATGAAACAACTGCTGGTAGTGCTGATTCTTTGTACACTGATTCTTATGCCTACAAGTCAAACCGCACCATTAATCGACTATTATAATAATTCAGATACGACTGCAGAAGCACCGACGCAGACAGTCTTACGCAGAGTCTATGGTGTGAATTTAGCTCAAGAGATTTACCTCGATATTGATTTTTATTTTTACAGGAACCTTGTTCATGAATTTACTGATAATGGTTCTCGTTGGATAATGGATTATACTATGGTTAACAGCAGTAGCAACTACTATGCAAGAAGATACATCATGCAGCAAATGGAAGAATTGTCTAACAGAAGAATTGAGATTGAGCTTATTGGTAAGCACTTAAACATTGTAGGAAAGTTGAAGGGTTATCTGCCAGGTAATCACTCAGCCATTGTTATTTCTGCACATTATGATAGCCCCCAGAATTCAGCAGGTGCCAATTGCGATGGAAGTGGAATTGCAGCAGTTCTCTCTTTGGTTGAAGCACTGTCCAAATATGAGTGGCCACTTGACATTTATTTCATAGCTTTCAATGGACTGTTTACATTCGATTTCATGACAGGAAGCCCAGAAGTAGCACTTTTCTTCA
Organism: Candidatus Thorarchaeota archaeon; assembly: GCA_016839245.1. The sequence goes on along the minus strand of JAEOUN010000105.1, from coordinate 12,775 downwards.
AACAGAGAGGTATTGAAATTCTTACTCTATACAACATTGATACTATTCTTGTCCCTGGCGTTTCTGTAATGCCTGATGAAAGGGTTCAGATGGGATATTTAGAAGGGGGCATTGAGAATTATCATAAAAGTCAATACTGGGCTGAACTCACTCGAATGATGAGTAATAATTATGGCGTAGATGTCATCGTTCCAATATCATCAAACTCATTCTACCTATGGGAGAGATCAGATCATTTTGCATTTTTCGAACGCACCTTTACCAATCTTGTCTGCGCGTTCGAATCCGGTCGTACTAACGACGACGCGTATCAGAATTCAGATGACTTATGGTCAAATCCATATTACAGATATGACCTTGGCAAAGAGGTGGCTGGAGTCATCGGTGCAAGTGTAGCATTTACAATGAGTAGGGCATATGGTGAATCGACAACGATTGATGAAGCATTTAGTGTGGGCGCGGGTTCCACGCAAAGATACTATTTTGCAGTGACAACACCGACAATAGTCAATGTGTCAGCCCGTTGGTTTGGTGGACCCTCTACGTTTTTAATTCTCAATCCTGAAGGAAATCCCATTGTAACCAAAGCGTATAGCAAAGCATCAGCATGGGAAGCAACAGATATCTTCAGTCAGATGTTGACGGAGAAGGGATTGTATTCAATTTTTGTCTATAATCCAAGTATTCAAAGCGTTGGATACGAACTCGAATTTACATATGATACTGATATCGATGGCAATGGAATATTGGATAAAGACGAATATTGGTTGGATCAAAGCTATTTTGTATCAGATAAGGACTCTGATGGAATATCAGATGCATACGAGATCTTTTGGGGATTGAATCCGAATAGTCCGGACTCAGATAATGATAATATGCCTGATAAATATGAAGTCGATATGGGATTCGATCCCTTGGATGCAAGTGATGCAAATCTTGATGCCGATGGGGATGGCCTCACAAACGCCCAAGAATATCTTGGCGGGCTTAATCCATTTAGTAAAGACACTGATAATGATGGTATGGATGACTTATGGGAGCTAGAAAACGGACTTGATCCACTCGTAAATGATGCAGATTTAGATCCAGATGGAGACAATTTGACAAACTTGGAAGAATATTTGCAGGGTTCGAATCCCCAAGAGAAAGCAATACAACAGAATCCCATGGTATGGATGATATTGCCAGTTGCAGCGATTGCGTCAATAGTAATAGTTCTTTACGTTCGAAGAGATGAGATATTCTGACACGTAGAGAGGTAAGTGGATGAAAAATCTCGCAGTCGTTACAATAATCTGTATTGCTCTTCTCATCATCCCAGTTAAGACTCCTTTTGAGATTCAAACGTACATAATACCGACCAGAACTGATGCATTGGCAGAGGAAACACTGGAGAGTCCGGAGCGAATATATGGCATTGATAAATCTAGAGAGATTTTCAATTCTATATCTAGGAGATCATTCGCGACCTTCGTCAAAGAGTTGACAGAAAATGGTTCTCGTTGGATTCAAGCACCAGAATTAGCAAGTTCTCAAAATAATGATGCACGAGAGTGGATTATTGAGGAATTGACAGAGGTTTCCAATGAGAGAATTGAGGTAGAAGTTATTGGCGATTACAAATCAGTACTTGGCAGGCTTCCGGGATATCTACCTGTTAAAGCCCCAGTCATTCTTGTCGGAGGGCATTATGACAGTATAACGGTGAGTCCTGGAGCGAATGATGATGGAACAGGCATCGCCATGATGCTTGAGATTGCTCGGGTCATGTCGCAATACAGTTGGCCTCTTGACATTTACTTCGGAGCGTGGAATGCAGAGGAATTGGGACTCTATGGTTCTAAGGAAGTCGCGATGGAGTTTGTACAACGTGATATTGACATCTTAGTCTATTATAATGTTGACATGTTATTAGTACCAGATCCAAACAATCCTACAGTCCTTGTAGCATATCGGGCAGGACAATATCATGTCGGTCATTATTGGGCAGACCTAGTATCAATGATGTCTATGAATTATGGACAAGACATTATTGTACCAATCAATTCTGATGATTTTCCCGTATGGGAAAGCTCAGACCATTATTCCTTTATTGAAAATGGATATGGAGCATCTCTATTTGTACATGAGAGCGGTGGAGCGTATGACAGATGGTTTCATACATCAGGAGATAGTTGGGATAACCAAGATTATGACTATGACATTGCTAGTCAAGCAGTGAAAGCTATTGGCTCAAGTATAGCATTCACCATGTCCAGAACCTATGGAGAACCAATTACCTCTGGCAAGAATTTTGATCTTCTCCCTGGAAATAATAGGAATTTTAGTTTTGTCATCTCTGGACCAACCATGCTCAATGTGACTGCAAGATGGTATGGTGGAGGAGCAACATTTGCACTCTACGGCCCTAATGGAAATCTTATCGAAAAGCATGTATTTGATAATGCTTATCCTTGGACATCAAAATTAATTTTTGAGATATCCGTATCAAATGAAGGACGTTACTACCTAAATATCCTGAATCATGGAAGAACAACAACAGGTCATGAGCTATTTTGGCAATATGACACAGATATTGAAGGAAATGACATACCAGATAGTCAAGAGTTTTGGATTGATAATGAGTATTTTCAGATTGATACGGACTTGGATTCTATAAGTGATGGAGAAGAAATGTTGCTTGGAACTTCCTTGGACTCAGCAGACTCAGATTCAGATTTGTTACCTGATGGCTATGAGATTGAGAATAACCTTAATCCATTGGACCCATCTGATGCAATATTAGATTATGATGGGGATTCGTTAACAAATCTACAAGAATACCAATTTGGATCAAATCCAAATCTTGTCGATTCTGATTCGGATCAACTCCCTGATTCTTGGGAATATATCTATGGATTGAATCCGCTAGTTGATGATTCACAGGAAGACCCAGATAATGACAATCTTACTAATATTGAAGAATATCTAAGAGGGACTGACCCTAACATTGCAGATGGTATCCCCCAGGTTCTAACGCTGACGCCAGGAATTGTGATAGGAGTGGCAGCAATTCTAATCGTAGGTATGACTAGTTGGTATCGTAAACGATAGTATGATACGGCGATATACACGCCGTAAAGATTCAAAACTGATTCTGTTCAATTCTACAATGGGACCACGTGGTAGAAATGCACATGCATGACGAGCAATTACTTAGACTAGTTGAGATTCAAGAGAGTGTACTACCCGAAGATGAGTGGATCATCGGTATCTCGGACATGGATTATTTCAATGGGGTTGGCTACTCTATGCCAGTCGCTCTTCGATTAGACAAGAGTCTAGGCTTTCAAGGAGGAATGGTAACAGGCGGTCGAGTAACAGCAGACCTTCCACAGAGTTCCAATATTGATGATCTTATTATGCTATCAGATGCAACTATCAAGGACGATGATGCACTTCTTAAATTTGGATATAAATTATCAAAAGATGTTTTTTCGACGCCAAGGAACGGAGAAATTAAGGGAATAGAAATAGAAGTACCACAGAATAGGAGGCTAATTGAAAATCTGGAAAGGGATATGGAATTTCTCAACCTCTATGCGTTTATTCCAGGGATTTTTTATTGCTCGGAACAACAGACGTCAGTTGACGCAGTGCTTATCGAAGTGACACAGAAGCAATTGTTTGGAATGACTATCTCCAGTTTTAGACCCGAAGATGTGAGACCACTTGATATCAGCACAGGAATGATCCTTGATGAGAGTGGATATGGAAAAACTGTCCAATTGAATCTTGATACACTTGGACTATTTCATTCAGAATCCTTTCTCAAAGATGCAGGTCTATCAGACGAGATATTTCAGTATTCAAAAGAGATAGAATTGGCTATGCGGCTATCCAAATGGATGCCTACAAAAGTCGTGAAGCAAGCATATGTTTCAAGTTCGTTTCTTCGTAATAGAATAATTAAACTTCTTGAAGATATAGAATTCTTTGGACTATACCCCAGACGCAGGATCTATGTACGCAATCAAAAACATCCATTTGGCACTATTGTTGATGTGCGATATCGTTCATATGACAGCATTATTGATTTAGACACAGAAACAGGAATCGCTTGTTTTGATGAAATCGATCTAGAGATGGATTTGAATCAGCTCACATTTTCTAAATCAGCGGGACCAAACACTGAAACTAATATCGAAAGCGCAGTGATGGATATGTTTGAGTTTATTGATTCCAGATTGGATGGAAGGACTGAGAAGAAAGAGGTGTTATTGAAATTAACCAAGGAGATAACTAGCTGATGGAACTCAAGCAGGCTGTAAAGTCATTGGTAAACAATCAGCATCAAAGCTATCTCACTCGTCATATTGCTGAATGGGATTCAAAAGATGCGTTTCAACTAAGAGAAGAATTAGGAATAGAATCTTATACAGAGGCGCCTTCAAATCCATCCGATTTATTTGAGAGAGTAAGAAGACATATCTTTTCAAATACATTTGAAGACGAGGACCTTGTCAATTTTCTTTCAAATGTACCAAAATGGGCAGGGTTCCAAGTAGATACTACCGTATTGGAAACAGGTGAACATGCAATTACTGCTGCCAGACATAGTGCATTATCTACAATCTTGTTAATGAGTCTGCCAAGAGTTCTAATCAGTCATGTTACAAGCCCACATGAATATGAAAATCAAGGAGTGGACACAATAATCTACAACTTATTACATTCTGATAATTCTCGTTCAGAACTAAATGATGCACTATCAAGAGAATTAAGTAATCGAGGAATCGATATTGGACATTTTAGTATGAGTGGAGTCTTGAGAGGTTATACAATAAAAGAGTGCAATAAACAACAGAGAGCAAGAGCAAGTCTTGGTCTCATTATTATTAAAGGAACCGAGTTGCCTTTTGATCTTGATAATATATTCAATCTAGGTGAGGAGGAACTGATTGAACAAGTAGTTGCCTTCATAATTAGCATGCATACTAAGAAGATCATAAGTAACAGGATAAGAGGTAGCCGTTCTAGTAAGCCATTCGACTGGCCATTAGTTGGTACGGTGAGGGTCTTTTCGGGATTGATTTCAACACTTGATGTTTTAATGAAATTTGCGTCAAAACTTACAACCTGCCCATCTTTTAATGCATCAAATGGTAGGAATATAGTACCTTGGAACAAGGAAGATTACATGTCTTTCTTAATTCAGGAGATTGCAGAAAATTACAGTAGTAATCTCAGATCTTCAATTGGAAAATCCAAAAATGTTGAACTTGCACAATTTGTTGACATTCTAAATGGAGAGAATGTCGATATATCATTACGAGTAATTCAGTCAGATGATAGAGCAGGCACGCTATCTGAGGAATTTCTAGAATGCAAGAGGAGAGCTCGAGTTGGCGAAAAGCCACAAATATCGCCAGAGAGGAGATTCAGAGTAATTCTAACGAATCTAAAACAACGACTAACGCACGCGAAAATTGAAAAAATATCATCTGATGAGATAGTGAATCAAATAGCTGATGCTTTTGAAGCAATTAAAGAAATTATTCACAAACATCAGAGCTCACTTGGAGTAGAGATTGACAAATTTACTGAGGAACTCTGTTTTGATACATCTTTCAGAATATTAGAGCTCTTAGATTTAGGTGGCACTATTGGAGATTTACCGTGGGTATCAAGATTTATCGCTGAAGAATTAGTTTTGAGAGATATCTCTGATGGAAATATTGCAGAGCTGCAAGAAGAATATAGAATTCGAAGAATCATTTCAGCATATGCAGGAGGAGTTGTCTATCTAATCATGCAAGCTTGGAATTAGAGTAGATGAATTCCTACGTGCAAAGGAACATTATTAGCATTGAATACATAACTATTGATTTATGAAAAAGTATCTGTTGGTTGTATTAATTATCTTCAGCATTTCGATACCTATCCAAAGTTCTCGAGGTATCAGTCATGCAGAGATAGATACTGTACCTCAGTCAGGCCAACAGAATCCAACAATTCCAAGAGTATATGGTACAGATCTTTCTCAAGACATCTTCACAGCAATCACGTATGATAATTATCAAGAATTTGTGCGCAATTTTACAGAGATTGGAGTCAGACATATCCTAGACGCGACGGATATGGTCTCAGGCAACAATCTTGAAGCTAGGAATTACTTGATAGATCAAATGGAAGCCTTGTCGAATGGGAGAATGGAAGTACAGGTCATTGGTAAACACTTGAATGTTGTTGGTAAACTAGCTGGGTATCTTCCTGGTAATAATCCAGCTTTTGCAATTGTAGGGCATTACGACTCATGGTTTAGTTCTCTCGGAGCCAATGAGGGAGGTGCAGGGATTGCCACAATGTTAGCTTTGATTGAACCATTCTCTCTTTATTCTTGGCCTCTAGACATCTATTTTGTAGCAAGTAATGCAAGATATGTAGAATGGGGGCCATTTGGACCAGCAGAAGTAGCCAACTGGTTCTATAATCAAAGCGTGGAGTTCTACATGGTTTATACCGTGGAAGCTCTTCTACTTCAAGATCTTAGTGTTCCACAAGACGAGAGATTGAACATGATCTACATGGAGTTAGGGCAGGATAATTACCACATAGGACAATATTGGGCAAATCTCGCAGAATCGATGAGTAAGAACATTGGAGCCAGCGTAATAAAATCTGTATCCAGTGATGATTGTCCGTATTGGAATAACCGTTACATAGAACAGACATACTATCAAGAACGGGGATATTTTCAATCTATAATAGCTATTGAATCTGGCTTTATCAATGATGAAACAATACGGTCACCTTTTGACACATGGAATAATGATCTCTTTAAGTACTATCTTGGAAAAGAAATGACTGCTGCAATAGGTGCAAGTATTGCATTTACTATGTCAAGGAAGTACGGACAGCCAATTCAATATGATCTGAGCTTTAACTTAGAAGTAGGGAAGAGCAGGAGTTTCTATATTCCGATATCCACACCTACATCAATCAATGTTTCTTCACGCTGGTTTGGTGGAACAGCATCATTTGCGCTTTATTCTCCTTCAGGATCAGATTTAGCGTATGTATCGTATGATCGTACATCAGCTTGGCAGACAACAGATGTCTTCACAATTCCTGTTACACAGAAAGGTCTCTATCGACTAAGAGTGGATAATACTGATAGTCACAATGTCGGATATGAGTTTCATTATTCATATGACGGCGATATTGATGGAAATGGCATCTTCGATAGTCAAGAATATTGGCTTGATGAAACACTGTTTGAAAAGGATTCAGATTCTGACATGCTTAGTGATGCATATGAGATCATTCTTGGGACGGATATGGATAATTCAGACTCCGATTTTGATATGATGCCTGATGGGTATGAAATCGCTTATGGTTTTGATCCAACAAATTCAAATGATGCACTTGAGGACGCTGATGGAGATTCATTGACTAATATTCAGGAGTATATCCTTGGTCTTAATCCACTTAGTGAGGATACAGATTCTGACCTCCTCCCAGATGCCTGGGAACTAGAATATGGTCTAAATCCACTTAGAAATGACGCAAGTGAAGATCCAGATGGAGATGAGAAAACTAACCTAGACGAGTTTCTTAATGGCACCAATCCTCTTGTTGCAGAGAGAGAGACTGCATCAATTCCTATGATGCTAATCCTAATTCCAACTATTGTGGCACTTGCGGGTATTTCGTTCTATGCCTGGACAGAATACAAGGAACGGACTTGGTCTGAATATTAGAGGAATTATGTGAAAGTTCTCAAGACAACATCCCAGCGATGCTGAATGAAATCACGAAACTCCTGTATCTTTTTCTCATCTTTCTTTGGTTTGAAGAGGTGTGAGAATCTACCTTGCATCTGGAGAAACTCTTCAATATCAGTCCGCTTCTCTGGATCTTGGAATCGCTTACTCTCGCGACCAAGGATGAACTCGTCTCCGATGCGTTCGAATTGAATCCAATATCCTGTTTCAACTGCAAGCTTCCCAATCTCCACGCCCTTTTCTACTGGATAGTTCCAGGCTTGTGGGCAAGGTAAGAAGATATGTCCGAACTTTGGACCTTTGATTTCACGAGCTTTTCTGAACTTATCATAGAGGTCTCTTGGATATGCTGTGTTTGCAGTGAACTGATACGAAGGTTCATGTGCTGCCACAATAAGATCAAGCAGCTTTTCAGGTTCAGTCTTACCCAACCACGTTGTCGTAGTCTTTGCATGAAGAGGAGTGGCACCAGATCGTTGAGTTCCTGTATTGCTGTACACTTGGTTATTGTAACAGACATACAGGAAGTCAGTTCTTCGTTCGAATGCACCACTTAGAGCTTGGATACCAATATCGAAGGTTCCACCATCTCCTGCCCAGACCATTACCATTGTATCGTCTTTTCCTTTAGCTTTGAGAGCAGCTTTCACGCCGGATGCTGTTGCAGCAGCAGCCATGAATGCAGTATTGAGAACAGGGATTGCTAATCCACTCTTCGGCCAGAGAGATTGTACAACACTTGTGCAACATGCAGGGACAACCTGAATTACATTCCCTTCCAATGCTTTGTGGGCATGCCTAAGAGCCACCATATCTTGGCACCCAGCACATGATGCATTACCTTTTAACACATATTCCTTGAGCGGCATTTCTCTAGTAGCTACCATTTCACTCACTCCATCAAATCATGCCAGGTCTCTTCTGGGCCTAGCTCGCCGCTTTCGACGGCATTGTATGTATCCAAGATTATTTCCTTGATGTCAGAGACGGTCACATCACGACCACCTAGACCACCAATATAGCTCTTGACCATTGGATGATACTTTGTGGAATATAGTGTAGACCGTATATCATTTGCAACAGGTCCACCAAAACCATAAGACAATCCTCTATCAAAGCTGGCAAAAGCTTTCACCTTACTACCTAATTCGCGTATTTCGTCAACAGGAAATGGTCGAATCATCCTAATCCTTGCATTTCCCACCTTGTAACCTTCATCACGCAGTTCTTTTACTGCATCAATCGCTTCAGTACTGAGAGACCCTTGAGAAGTGAAAATTACTTCAGCATCATCACATTTGTAGGAGTCAATAGGACCGCCAAAATATTTGCCAAAGAGTTTCTTATAGTCCTTCACTACTTCAGCATATACCTTAATGGCATTCTTAGTTCCTTCATGCATCATATATCGGAATTCCTGATAGTACTCTGGAAATACGATATTTCCGTGGGAAACAGGATTCTCAATATCCATGACCCAGTGAGGGGGAGAATATGGCGGAAGGAACTTGTCAATTTCTTCAGGTTCAAGATAATCAAAAGTTGATAATGTGTGACTGAGCACAAAGCCGTCAGCATTCACCATTACCGGCATCAGTACTCGTTCATCCTCTGCAAGTTTAAATGATTGGATGATTGTATGATACAGTTCATCTACGCTTGCCACATAGAACTGAATCCAGCCAGTATCACGTTTTGAATATGAATCATCATGAGTCACATGAATATTCCAACTTGGTGAAACCGATCGATTAACATTATTCACGACAATTGGTAATCTTGCTGCTGCAGCCCAATGAAGACCTTCATCCATAAGGAGGAGCCCATTTGATGATGTTGCAGTAAATGCTCTCGCTCCTGTGGAACTAGCACCGATGCAAGCAAATATTGCAGAGTGTTCTGATTCCACTCGAATAAATTCTCCTTTGAAGATACCTTGTTCATTGAGAAGAGCAACCTGTTCAGGAACAGTAGTTGCAGGGGTTATAGGATATGCTGCTACAACCTCCACACGAGCAGAAACTGCAGCTCTAGCAGCTGCATAATTGGCACTCATAAGTTCAGTTTTCATAACTCACCAGTCCTCCTCTTTCGCTCGTCTGTACGCACCATTTCGATACACTTCTTAGGACAGACCTGAGCACAGATTCCACAGCCTTTGCAATAATCATAATCAGTATGAGGAGTCCCATCCTCATCCAAGCTTATCACAGCCTCAGGGCAGTGTAGCCAACAGGTTCGGCATCTATTGCACTCATCATAGTTGACAACTGGATCAAAGGTGCGCCAGCTGCCTGTCGCGCCTGTCGCTCCAATCGTGGGCTTGGAGTAAGATGTCTTTGGCATTTCAGCCCGGCTCTTTGGTTCAGTATTTACTTCATTTACCAACAAGAAACACGTCCGCTTTGAGCATTCAATTGCTGGAGTCTGAGAGATACAATTAAGCGTTATGATGTAGCTTGTTAATTAATTAACAATACTCAAGTCGCTGTCCTTATCAGTCAGAATTAACAGACTCTCTAGTGTTTCATCCAAGAAGTGATACTTATGGAATTCTCAATGACTCTTGTCCAGATGATGTGCGAAGAGGGAAACCGAGAGTTCAACTTCGATCGTGCAGATGACCTCCTAAAAGACTACAGACCATCAAATGGTGTGAGATTCATTGTCTTCCCTGAACTCTTTGTAATAGGTTTCAGAAAAGAGGACTATGAAAAGATAGGACCAGGATATCCGGGGCCTACGAGTGAGTTCCTCTGCGAGATAGCAAAGAAGAACAAAGCCTATGTCTTTGGAACAGACATTGAGAGAAGTGATCAAAGAAAAGAACGATACTACAATACGCTGATAGCTGCAGGGCCATCTGGCAAAACAGTCGGAACATATCGCAAGATGCATCCATTCCAAGAGGAGAGAGATGTATTCGATAGTGGAGATACAATTACATTGATAGACTGCAATGGTATCAGAGTTGGTGTTCAGATTTGTTATGACATCCGTTTTCCAGAGGTTTCAAGGAAATTAGCCCTTGAAGGAGCAGAACTCATAGTCATTCCAGCTGCATTTCCTGATCCCAGAAGTGGGCATTGGAATACTCTCATTCAAGCAAGAGCTATTGAGAATCAATTGTATGTTGCTGCAACAAATAGAATTGGTTTTGGATTTGATAAGAAATCATACTTTGGTCATAGTCAGATGATTGATCCCTGGGGAATCGTTCTAATAAGACCAACTTCAGAATCGAGGATTATCACAACATCGGGCGATACCGAAATGATTCAGAATGTTCGAAAGCAGATAACCTGCTATCAGGACTTATTACCAACAGGATATGAAAAAGTCACTTGGTTTCGTGGGTAGCACAACCGTTAAGTGAAAAGCGAATCTTCTGAAATATAATGGAGGTAGAATAAGTGGAAGGATCTGATAAAATCAAGAACACAGTTCGTGACTGGTTCTCTGGAGAGGGAACTAAAGTAGAGAGTATTTCAAATCCAAGAGCAGAATTTCTCTTCAAAGTAAAATTCATGAGGTTCTTTTTCACAGTCGTGCGGCCTAATGACCAGAGATACATCCAGATTGAGTCACAAATCATGATCTCTCCACAGCATCAAAAACTCCTCAATGTGGAAAAGCTGCGCAATTTTCAGATGCAGGCATTGAAATTCAGTTTTGAATCAGGAGTCAATCTTGGATTCATTCAGCCAAGACCCGGTCAACCGGGACCGCAGCCCCCAGGACCAGGATTTGTAATCTCGGATCGCATCTATGATGATTCATTCTCAGAACAGAAACTCTGGGAAACCATGAGAAGACTTCATAGTGCAATAGATATGGTCATAGCAATTCTTAATGATGTCACAGGGCAAACTGGACCAAAACCTGAGGAAACAACAGATACTAGTCCATCTTATTACACTTAGATTACCATTTCGATTTATCGGTCAAACGCAATCCAAAGCATGTTGATATACAAACTTTACAAAATACAATACATCTGCAATCCTGATTAAATGAACTTTTAATAGAGGGAGTGTTAGTCAGAAGTCGCACTCTAAATTCATTGGTTGTAAAATATAAGATACTACCATAAAAGGAGCTAAATAGAATGAACAGAAGTCTGAGAAGCATTATAATATTACTTCTCGGATTTCTAATTCTGGCATCATTTCCCATTTATATGCCAATATCATACTCAACGATTTCTCAACTACCAAATTCAACTGATTCCGATATTCCTAATCCACTAGATATAAGCTCATCTTCATCAGTGGCGGGGAGTGGAAATACGATTCAGTCACTGATGACTTTTTCAAGAAGAGTCGAAAATCTAGACATTGATGTGATTAACAGCTATGCTAATACTTCATCTCACAAAGCAGAAATGAATCTTCTAGAATATCTAGTCCCGGGATGGACACTCTATGAAGCAGAAATCATTGCAATAGACATCACTGCGACAAATGAGAGAGAAATTGTGGGCTCTCGTGATATCACACCGGTGTATAATGATGTGTTCGCAATCAGGGAATATGAAACAGGTTTGTATTATACTGATCTCGCTCAAGGATTCTATAATCAGATCTATGATGGACAACTTCAAAGTCTGTCAATTTTATATCACAGCCCCACCTACGATCCAGGATTTCATAACTATGCGTATATCGATATAAGAGCGGACTATAAAGATGGGGACACTAACATGGTATCCTCAGTACCATTATATGATGTTGGATATACTGGGACTTGGGCTAGTGTGACCGAGAGTGCCATTCTTAATGCAAATACAGTCTATTTTGCAGTAATAAATGGCACTGATTTGAATCAAATTTCTGGAGATTATCCTAAAATAAGATGGTACTTTGAGAATTCAACAGGTATATTCCAAACACTACGCCATAAGACAGATGGAGATTCTTGGGGCTCAGATAGACCATATGAAGCACTACTGAACTATACATATATCCCATGGAACACAACCGCGAATTCTCCACTCGAATTCAGTGATG
>JAEOUN010000104.1 GCA_016839245.1 Candidatus Thorarchaeota archaeon | reverse complement strand
TCTGAAGCTGGCGTGATTGGATAGCCTGCAAAAAAAGTACATCCAGCCGCAATTGCACCTTCTGCACAGGCTTGATTTCCTTGCCAAAAATTAACAATATCTTTGGACATGGTAAGTTCTCTCAAATAGAATGCTCAACTGGCACAAGATAAGCATATTCTTAGGACCTTGTACATAATGAAAAATGATGTATTCTTATCCACAATTTTGGTTGATTATCTGTATTATTTTTTGATAAAAATATCTATAACAAGTATTTCTTTGCCAAACTATCAATAATCTTAAATCATAACCAGAAGCAATCGTGCCGTAGAATTGCGACCGTTGTCTAGGGGTTATGATGCAGGCTTCCCAAGCCTGCGACCCGGGTTCGAATCCCGGCGGTCGCACCAGAATTTTTCGTCAAATTTATTGCTATCAAAATATATCTATTATCTGGCGAGTGATGATTGCTATGACCCCGATGAGTCAGTAATGACGATGATATGGATCTTGAGTTAGGAGCTCGCCAATACTTTCGGTAATCTCTCCCCCCAAATATCCATTTAATCGTACAGTCTGTAAATGCTTTTAAGCCAGAAGTAACAAATTATCATCTGGACTGTCATGGCTCATGATTATATTGAAGACGAACTCAGCAGACGGAGTGTATTCAAGTCTGAACAGTTCCTGTCTATTGACTATGTACCGGAAAGTCTTCCTCATAGACAGTCCGAACTCCGAATCTTAGCACAAAATTTTAAGACCCTTATTTCTTCACCAGGAAGAACTAGTCATAAATTTCTTATACAAGGTCCTGTTGGTACAGGGAAAACTGCAGTTGCAAAAAGATTTTCTGAACAGATGGTTCAAGCTGCTGAACGAAGAAATATTCGTCTTTATAACATTCACATTAATTGTCGTGTTAACAAAACATCATATCTTATTTTCTTGAGAGCCCTTCGGGAATTCAAACCCGAATTTCCACGTAGAGGTCATTCTCCAGAGGAACTCCTACAAATGTTGGTAGAAATCTTAGAAGAAGAAGACAAGTATTTATTACTCATTCTTGATGAGTTGGACTATTTCATCAAACAACGTGGTTCTGACATTCTATATGAATTGACAAGACTCACAGATGATCAATTAAACGCAAGACAGCGTGTATCGATTATAGGTATCGGACGTGAGATTCCTCTTGATAGATCAATCTTAGATTCTAGTACACTTAGTACGCTCCAACGAAATATTCTATCTTTTTCAAAATACAATCAGACTGCACTCTATGACATCCTCCGTAATCGTGTCGACATGGCATTTGAGAAAGGGACAGTCATGGATGAAACTCTACAGGTAATTGCTGATATTGCATCTGAGCATGGTGATGCAAGATACGCAATTGAGCTACTATGGCGTGCAGGGAAACAAGCTGATCGTGATCAAGCAAACATTGTTGTTCCTGATTACGCTCGTCAAGCGAAAGCTGATACACACCCAGAACTCAGAAAGGAAATCTTTAGCACACTTTCTTTTCAGCATAGATTGCTTCTTCTTGCTGCAGCACGACAACTAAAGGAAACCAGAGGTGCATATGTTACGATGGGTGAAGTAGAAGAAATGTATCAATCAGTCTGTGAAGAATATAACGACGAACCAAGAGCACACACCCAAATCTGGGAGTGGATTCAAGATTTGACTGCTCATGGAATTATTGATACTAAACGTTCCGGAAGTGGACAACGTGGACAAACCACTCTTATCGGGCTTTCTGATGTCCCAGCTGAAATGCTTGAACATTTTATTGCGACTATTTTAGATTCTCAGGAGTTGTGAATCATTATTGAATACTGAAAGCTCATCTTTAATGTCTATTGAGGATATCTTTTCATCTCGTGGTCGGATAAGAATTCTGAAAGAACTTGCAAAGGCAACCGAATTGAATATATCTGAACTATGTAGACGAGTCGATCTTAACCATAGTTCCACAAAAGCACACTTGGATGTTTTGACAAAAACAGGAATAATTGAAGAGAAAAAATTTGGTAGAATCAAGATTTATCGTTACAAGATTGAAGACCTAAGAGCTCGTTCTCTAAAAAGTCTTTTTGATTTATGGGATTCTTAGAGGAGAATCAACTGAATGGAAGACCATCTAGTTCGTCTGTTTTATCTTGGTGATAATTATTATGGTTCTCAAAAGCAACCGGGTCTTAGAACGGTCCAAAATGAGCTGATTGAAGCAATGGAAGCATGGAGTAATGAAGCTCATTCTACAAAGACTATTCAATTATCAGGAAGAACAGATAGAGGTGTACATGCCCTTGGTCAATTGGCAATGATTTCTACTGAAAAACAACTATCGATTGATCGTATAAACAAATATCTGCCTGACGATATTGTATTATGGGCACGAGCAAAAGCTCCAATAGGATTTCGTCCACGATCAAGTCCGTTACTTCGTCATTACAGATATTACTTGGATGATGAATGGAAAAATTCGAACATGGATCAGATCAAGCAGGCAATTTCAATACTCTCGGGCTCTAATGACTTCAATATGCTGTCTAAACCTGATGAACGTAGAAATACAGTCACAACGATTTTGAATGTATATATCGATAAGAATTCTGAAGTCATGTTTTTGGACATTATTGGTACTAGTTTTCTCTGGAAATTTGTCAGAAAAGTTGTAACTCTCTTGGCACAAATTGGACTCGGAAATCTAGACCCTGATGTTATTTACGAGATTATTAATGGATCAAAAAAGACTATTCATAGTGGAATAGAACCAGCACCTCCTGAAAATCTGATACTCATGGAAACAATTGTACCAGTCCGATTTAGTCCTAGTAAATATGGACAACGAAGAATTCAGAAGGTTCTTACAGAACGATTTGATTACTTATTTAGGTCTACTAGAACTTTTAGAGGATTCATCAATTATTTTTCTTCCTCAATAATGTCTTATCAACATCTAACCAGTTCGAAAAATCATTCAGAAGACTAGGTTTGATATTGATTATCTCAGTAATAGTATCATAATGTGTTTGTTTAGATCTTCGCTTAGAAACACCTGAAACCCGTGAAAGAGCTGAGAGTGCCTCAAATCTTTTCTCCCTAGATTTACTTCCCTGCCACACCAAAAGTGGCCATGTGGGCTTTGAATAACTCACTTTTCTGTATGGTGTTATTGTTTTAGAGCATGCAACACCAGTTGCTAACATATCATAAAAATATGCCAACAATTTCCAATTTTGATCTTTCATAATTCTTCCAAGAATTAAATCTGCAATGGATAGTCCCTCAAATCCTTGATTCAATTCATTTGGTGATAACATATGTAAATGCAAGTTTTCTTCTAACCATAATAGTATCGAATCATAGTCAAGCTCGGATTCTGACAAAATTCTTCTAGCTATTTTTGCATCTTGTGTCATGAATAATCTTTGAAGAGTATCTTCCATTCCATGTCTGATGTCCCTTGAAGTTGGACTTATTGAAACAGATGTTTTTCCCCTTTTTACATATGCTTCAAGATCAGAGATAGCTGCACGAAGGTCTCCAGATGAAGCTTCTGCAATATCATTGATAGTATCTTTTGAAATATCTACATTATTCTGTTTAATAATACTATAAAGTACACTGGTTATATTATCGTATTCAATTGGTTCAAATTCAAATACTTGACATATCTTTATCAAATCCTTTAGGCGAGGACTATCAGGATCATTTGCGGTCATTATAATCGGATGTACCGTGTCAATAACAACTTTCAAAATTGCACTGACGCCGCCTCTATCACTCGTACCAGAAAGTCCGTCAACTTCATCCAAGAGAATTATTCTGAATCTTCCATCAAGAGTCTGTTGAGATGCAGCTCGCCATACCAATGTTTCAATACTATCTTTATTTCGTTTATCACTTGAATTGAACTCTACTAGTTCCATATTCAGTTCATTTGCCAGAGCTCCGACAGTAGCAGTCTTTCCAGTTCCTGGTGGTCCTAGTAACAATATCGCTCGTTTCTCAGGTATTGCTGTCTTCCATGAAAGAAGCCATGTTTTAATTCTACTAAGAGTTTCCGAATTACCTACAACATATTCCAATCTTTTTGGACGATATAATTCAGGCCAAGGAAGATTATCATTATCCATCTCTTTCACTGCCTATGCCAATGTGTGCCAGAAGAGCTGCTAGCTGAATCTCTCCATTAGCTCCTTCCCCTATACGAAATTCAATCTCTGCTACCTGTTCCAATATGCTCATTTGTTCTCGATTAGATAAATCAAAAGTTTGTAGTTCCCGATGTATCTGTTTTACAAGATCAACTGGTGATACACCTTCACTATGTATTAGTCCTCTCAGAGATTCTTGTGAGTCCAAATATCTTCCTTCATAAGCATCTGTCAACATTTTTTTAATGCTTTCAGGATTAGCTCTTCCTGATATTGCAAAAACAATCGTATCTGTAATTTCTTGACCTGTTGAAGATGCTGCTTGTAATAGATTAATCGCTGCTCTCATGTCACCTTCTGTGAGATAGATAATTGCATCAATCCCTTTGGAAGTAAGCTGAATGTTTTCTTGTTTTGCTATGAACTTAAGACGTTTCGATATCTCATTATCGTGTAGTCGTGAGAATTTAAAAATTGCACATCTAGATTGAATTGGTGGAATTATTCTACTAGAATAGTTGCAGATTAAAATCATTCTACATGATTGCGCGTATGACTCCATGGTTCTTCGAAGTGCATGCTGAGCGTCTGATGTCAGATGATCCGCTTCATCAAGAACTAGAATTTTAAATGGTGCATCACCTGCAGGCATTGTTCTTGCAAAATTCTTTATCTGCGTTCTAACTACATCAATACCTCTTTCATCACTTGCATTTAGCTCCATGAAGTTGCGTTCAAAAGTGGTTCCAAAGAGGTCTCTTGCCATTGCCATTGCAGCTGTTGTTTTACTTGTTCCAGGTGGACCTGTAAACAAACAATGAGGTACAGCTTTATTCTCAACGAATTTTATCAAGCTTTCAATGATTGATTCTTGACCTATAATTCCAGTCAACGTTGGAGGTCGATATTTCTCAGTCCACAAATCCAAATCCATTAGGGGTTCCCATCCATTTTCTAAATTATCACTTATTGTTAATGTCTGCTATTGAAGGTTTCAACTCTGACACCTTAAAAGCTTCTCCAGAAACTTGCATATATCATGACTGATTTTCATTAATCCCTGTAGCTCATATAAAAAGAGCAAGGGCTTTATTTTCAAATTAAGAACTGAGTAGGTGTGCCAATATGAAAATTAGTAGCGAATCAAAAGAAGTGTTGAGCCGGTTCAAGATGTTATTTCTTAATGAAGAACGAAATTGTATTTTTCAGAAACAACTACCAGAACTCATTATCAAAGGACAAAAATTTGGTCCATTTAAAAAGGGTGATCGAGTGTCACTTCCAAATTGGGTCATTGAAAGATTGCTCAAGTATGATTATGTAGATATTGCTCCCGAAGATGCCTATGAATCACTTCGTAGACTTCAAAATCTATATCGCGAGGAGGAAAAAAATCCTCATAAATTACAAACATTTCAACCCTTCCTATATGCTGCAATTGCAAGAAAGACTCTACGCTTACAAAGTGACAAAACTTCGATGGATCCACGGAAATATGAAGAAGTTGAAAAGCTCCAAAAAATGACACCATTCCTTGTTGAAACAAGGCTCTCGAAAATTCTTCGAGTGGCTAAATCCGGTGCCTATCAAGAAAAACGTAATCAGATGGCTTATGAAGAAAGATGGCTTTGTGAAGAAATTATTCAACTACTGACTGGATGGCGCCAAAACGTAATGGAGTAGGTTGTGAGAAATAGTGCCCTTAAATACAAACTCTAAAGAACTAGGAGTCTGATAAAATCCATGTTATCTCTTCTCCCAGATAAAGAGGATGCCTATCATGTCCAGCTATGATGAATCACAGGAACGGTTTGAAGAATTTCTGAGAACCTATAAAGACGAGCAAGGGAATTCAGTTTACTGGACACGCGTACAGCAAATGTCAATTAACGATGAGCTCTCAATTTCCATCGACTTCCAAGATTTGATAGCCTTTGATAATGTTTTCATAACCATTGCAGCTGAGAACCCTCAAAATTTCCTTGAAACTGCTAATAATGCGCTTATTGCTGTTTTACGCCTAGAAGACCCTGATTATATCAGTTCTATTGACACGTCTCTAATTAAAACACGAATTACAAATTATTCTGAACATGTAGCATTACGTGCTATTCGTTCTCGACATATAGGCAGGCTTGTGCATGTAAGTGGTATTATGATGAGAGCCAGTGAAGTAAAGCCACTTCTAGTTCAAGCAATGTTTCAATGTAGAATCTGTGATGAAAAGATTCCACAGACACAAGAGGAAGGCCGATATACCGAACCTGCTCGTTGTCCATTGTGTGATAAAAAAACTCCGATGAGGTTACTTCCTCACGAATCACAATTCAGAGATTGGCAAAAAGTCCGCATTCAGGAATCTCCTGAAGAGCTTCCCCCTGGTTCAATGCCGCGATCTATTGATATTATTCTAGAAGGTGATATTGTAGATATTTCTCGTCCTGGTGATTTGGTCAAAATCACAGGATTACTTCAGACAACTCCTGATTTCTCTAGAAGAGGTGGAAAATTAGCTACTTTCAATATTTTCATCGAAGCCAATGGAGTAGAAGTTGCTGAAAAAGAATACGAACAACTTGAGATTTCTGATGAAGATGAAAAACAAATCAGAACCTTGGCTGAAGACCCTTATGTTCATGAACGAATTATAGCATCAATTGCTCCATCTATTCAAGGTCATGATTCAATCAAAGAGTCTATTGCATTACTACTCTTTGGTGGAATGGCAAAAACGCTGCCTGATGGTACCAGACTCAGAGGAAAGTCAAATATTCTAATGATTGGAGACCCTGGTACTGGCAAGAGTCAAATCTTAAAATTCGTTGCAGGTCTTGCTGCTCGAGGACTTTATACTTCCGGCAAAGGCACCACAGCAGCTGGTCTTACGGCTGCAGTAGTACATGACACCGAATCTGGTGCAATGACACTTGAAGCAGGAGCTCTGGTATTAGCTGATCAAGGCATAGCCTGTATTGATGAATTCGATAAAATGGATCCTAATGACCGTACTGCAATTCATGAAGCTATGGAACAACATACTGTCAGTATTGCAAAAGCTGGAATTGTAGCCACTCTTAACGCAAGAACATCAATTCTTGCAGCAGCAAATCCCACTTTGGGCAGATATGAGTCTTCACTATCAGTGCAGGATAACATACGACTTCCATTTACAATATTGTCGCGATTTGACTTGATTTGGATCCTAGTTGACACAATTGAAGCAACACGAGACCGTGAACTTGCGCATTTTATTCTAGATATGCATCAGTTAAAGAAAACCAAGACTGAACAAACGACACCACCTGTTTCTCCATTATTTCTAAAGAAGTACATTGGATATGCAAATCGCTATGTTCTTCCTCAATTATCTCCTGAGGCTGCAGAAGTGATTGAGAATTTCTACGTTGATTTGAGAAAGAGTGCTGAAGGTGGTGCTGCAGTTCCTATTACGGCCCGTCAACTTGAGTCCCTTGTAAGATTGTCTGAAGCACGTGCAAAAATGGCATTAAGATCAAAGGTGACGAAAGAAGATGCACAAGCAGCAGTTCGATTGATGGAAGATTCCCTACGAATGGTAGCTCTTGATCGTGTTACCGGAAAAATTGATGTTGATTTGATTGTATCTAAGATGGGCGCAGCCCAGAGAAGTTCTTCAGATATTATTCTTAAAGCAATGAATGATATGGAATCCGAAGGAGCTTCTACTGTAAATAGAGATGCATTAATTGAAAGAGCTGTTTCTATGGGCTTGCCAAAAGAACGTGCTAATGAAATAATTGAGAAGCTACTTGTCGATGGTACTCTCTATAGTCCAAGAGATGGCAAAATAAGTCGTCCTAAGGGTTAAACTGTATTCATAAATGATCTATTAATAATGAGGAATTATATGACACGTCTAGAAGACCTCGAAATCAACAAGAAGATAATTCACTATTTACAGAGTTGTGGGATATCCAATCTTTTTCCTCCTCAAGAAGAGGCATTTCATACCACCGTATTGAACGGAACGAATCTTGTTCTTGCAATTCCAACAAGTTCTGGAAAAACACTTGTCGCAGAGATTTGTATGTTAAAGACAATTCTCGATGGTCGTGGAAAAGCTCTCTATCTTGTTCCATTGAAGTCTCTTGCAAGAGAAAAATACACAGATTTCAAAAAATATGAAACACTAGGCATTACTACAGCAATGTCTGTAGGTGACTATGATTCTCCAGGAACTAAATTGCGTGAATCAGATATAATAGTGTTAACGACCGAAAGAGCAGATTCTCTTATTAGACATAAGGCTGATTGGATAAATCAAATTGCCATAATCATTGTAGACGAAATACATCTAATCAACGATCCATCAAGAGGTCCGACTCTTGAAATGGTTCTAGCAAAACTAAAACAAATTGTAAATGCTCAAATCGTTGCTCTAAGTGCTACCATTTCGAATGCAGGTGATATTGCAGAATGGCTCGATGCTGATCTTGTTAAGAGCATTTGGAGACCTGTACCATTAAGTGAAGGAGTATATCTTGATGGTATCATTGAATTTGAAAATATTGAAACCAATCAGAGATCAGCAAAAACCATTCACAGGAAAAGAAAGGAAGAACTCGCTGACATAGTATGTGACACTCTTGATGAAAATGGTCAAGTTCTTCTCTTTGTATCTAGTCGTAAGTTTACTGTTGCTTTAGCAAAAAAGCTAGTACCTTTTGTGCGAAAATATATTTCAACTGAGAATATGCCCTTGCTTTTAAAAATCGCAAAGCGAATTGGTGGGTCCTCCTCTGCACCTGAAATGTCAAGACTACTTGGAAAACTGATTGTTGATGGTGTTGCTTTTCATCATGCAGGTCTCAATAATCAAGAACGAGAGTTGGTTGAAGATGCATTCAAGTCCAATTTACTGAAAGTTATTGTAGCTACACCAACTCTCGCAGCTGGCGTGAATCTTCCTGCAAGAAGGGTGATAATTCGAGACTATCGACGATTCGAACAGAATCGAGGATCATATCCCATTCCGATACTCGAATACAAACAAATGGCT
Organism: Candidatus Thorarchaeota archaeon; assembly: GCA_016839245.1. Next base: position 48,559 of record JAEOUN010000104.1, on the reverse strand, counting down.
GGTCGTGCAGGTCGTCCGAAATATGATCAATATGGCGAATCAGTTCTAGTCGCAAAGTCAGAAAATGAAAAAGATGCTCTAGTAGACCATTATGTTCTATCAGAACCTGAAGAAATTTCTTCAAAGCTTAAGTCACAAATTGCATTGAGATTTCATTTACTTGCCGCGATTGCATCTGAACTAACAACTAATCGAGAAGAAATTGACGAACTTATTTCAAACACTTTTTTTTCAAGCAAAGATAGTCAACGAAAGATTACTCATCATATTACATCAGCATTAGAATTTCTAAATGAAGGAAAACTCATACAACTAGAGTCTACTGATAACTACTCGGCTACCAGACTAGGGAAACGTACATCCCAACTCTATATTGATCCTGAAACAGCAATTCTATTCCGTGATGTATTTTCAGAATTTGATTCACATTCAGAATTTGGTGTTCTTCATCTCATATGTCATTCTAAGGATCAACCTATAACATATGTCACCCGATCTGAAGCTGAAGAATATGAAATCTTTATTGAGGATAATCTGAATCAGTTTATGATTGAACCGCCTACAGATGATGACGAAACCTATTCAGACTTTTTAGGAGAGGTGAAAACAGCACGTATTATTCAAGACTGGATTTCTGAAGCAACAGAGAGAGATATCACTGAAGGCTATAATGTTGGCATGGGTGATGTACACAGATTTGTCCAATCTGCTGAATGGTTAATTTATTCTGCTTCAGAAATAGCTCGAATAACTGACAGTACAGGACATATTCCATCTCTTTATAATCTTCGTTCAAGAATTAAATACGGTGTACGAAGTGATATACTTGAATTGGTTAATCTAAGAGGAATTGGTCGAATACGTGGAAGAATGTTACATAATCATGGATTGAGAAACTTGTCAGATTTACATAACATCTCTCTTGAAGAACTCGCTAGAGTTCCTACAATCGGTACAGCTGTTGCTGAGTCAATTAAAAGACAACTCGGGCTCGATGTGAAATCTACTGCTTCACTAATAGAACCAGAATCTGACGATGATGACATGGGACTGATGCAGACACTTCTTGATGATTTTAATTGAACTTCATAATAGTGGACTTGCGTCAATAAGCCTATGTATCAACTCCTTTGTATACTCTTTACAGATATCACTCTCTTTATGTTGATCATCGAAGTGTGTAATTTTCTCTCCAAGTAGTTCTTCAACTAGATTGAGTGTTCCCATACCCATGATGTCAAGATTATAGCCTCCCTCAAGAAAACACGCTAACCTATTTGATGCATATTTCGCTGAAATCTGTTTTATTCTCTCATTCATTAAACTAAATCCAGAAGAAGTGAGACCCAATGATGTTAATGGATCCTTGTAGTGCCCATCGAATCCCACAGATACCAAGATGAATTCCGGATTGAATGTCTCTGCAATTGGTTCAACGACCTCTGAAAATGCCATCTCGTATGAAACATCACCAGCTCCGGGATACATCGCTAGATTAACCGTGTATCCATATCCTTTGTCCTTTCCCATTTCATCGGGGAATCCCGAACCAGGAAAGAGTGTCCTTCCATCTTGGTGGAAACCAAGATATAATACCTGATTTGAAGAATAGAATGCATTTTGAGTCCCATTACCATGATGAGCATCATAATCAATGATCATTATCCGGGAAAGACCATATTTGGTCAGTAGATGCTTTGCTGCGACAGCAATATTATTGATGAAACAAAATCCGAAAGCTCGTGTGTATTCTGCATGATGTCCTGGTGGTCTACAGAGTAAAAAGGCATTTTGTGCCTTTTTAATCATAATTCTATCGACTGTTTGTATTCCACCTCCAGCAGCGAGTAAGGCTGCATCATATGTATAGGTGTTCACCTGTGTATCTAGTGTGTAGAATCCTCCTCCTTTTCTTGATTTTTCATTTATTCCCTCAATATACGATTTGTCATGAATCTCATATATCTCATTAATATCAGGAGCAATAGGTGTCAATAGATTCATTTGTTCATTATTGAAGAAACCCGCATTTTCAATATACTTCAGTGCACTTATCACACGGTTAGGATTTTCAGGATGACCAGTTGACATCTCATGTTTTACGAATAAATCATGATATACAAGATCCGTGACCATTATCTCCTTCTCTCCACTAAAGATGCTCTTTACTACTTCATCAGTGCCTGATAAGTACAAGGGGGCTTTATTTATTATATAGAACATGTGTTCTAACAATATATTATGACCGTGAGGTAATCTTTATCAAGAACTCAAATAACGACTTCACTAGCATGGGTCGGTAGTCTAGCTTGGTATGATTCTTGCTTGGGGCGACTGAGGAATTCTCGCTTCAAGTCACAGAATGCAAGAGACCGGGAGTTCAATCAATCCAGATTATCTCTGGTTGGAACAAGTCTCCCCCGGCCCACCATTATAATTCAGGGACTTGCCAGAGATCTTCGTATATTGGCCCTGATGGTGTCAATGTACTCTTTTTCATTGTGAAATGAGTTATTCTCATTTTACCAATTGACTCCTTAGCCAACTCTTCAAGATTCTCTGAAAGACGTTTAGCATCCTTGACATATCGGACTCTCGCAATAGTTGCATGAGGCATGAATTTCTGTTTTTCAGGATGATATCCTAGTTCTATTATTGATTCATCAATCTTTACTTTCAAATCAGTAATGCGGTCTTCATTTAGCCCTGCGCCTATCCATATGACTCGTGGACGATATTTATTTGGAAAAGCTCCCACTTGGGATACTTCTATATCAAATGGGTCGAATCTAATCTTTTCCATGCATGCTTTGATATCCCGAATTTTACTTAGTTGAGTATCTCCAAAGAATCGAATCGTATAATGAATATTCTCTCGTTCTACAAGTTTAATTCTTGCAGCTTCAACATTCAATTTTCTTTGGACATCCATTACTTGTGATAACAAATCAGAATCTTTGATATCGATACTGAGAAATGCTCTGACAATCTCGGACAAATATCATTTCACCAAGGATAATTACACAAGTTTGTCAATATTATCATAACGATGAAACGGTTCTAAGACAAGTCTTAAAGGACATCCACTAAACAAAATCATGGTGGAACTCGAGAAGTTGACGAAGCGTAAAGACTCAAGCATTGAAATTCCCTTGGCTTCCAAAGAAGCTACCAAAAAAACGACAAGAAAGAGAGGAATCGAGGTCCCAAGTACTAAGAAATTGATTCTAAGAGATATTGGCTATCCTTTCAGAATTAAAGGAGATCCACGGCCAATGGGTCTGGAAATTGATAATAACGAGCTCTTTACAGATTATGCCAGAGAACAATGGATGGGCACTGTTGTACGTAGAGGTGTCTATCTCTTTGATAGATATATTATGCCTGATTATGCGTTCCAAGTTATTGAAGTTGATCCCGAAGAGTCTATTATCTCAAAGAGGACTAAAATCCATATTGAAACACAATCTGTGACTAAACCCTTCAATAATTCTCGAACAAGTAATCTCAATGAAGTAATAGGCCATGAGCAAGTCAAACGGAAATGTAAAATTATTCTCGAGTATCTTCAAAATCCATCTAAATATGGTGAATGGGCACCCCGTGCAATTCTATTTCATGGTCCTCCTGGAACTGGAAAAACAATGACTGCTCAAGCAGTTGCAAACGAAGCCAAAACTCAAATATTCTTCGCCAAAGCATCTGATTTGATTGGAGTTCATGTAGGTGATGGCGGAAGAAGAATCAGTACTCTCTTTGATGATGCAAGAACACACTCGCCTAGTATCATATTCATCGATGAGCTTGATGCAATTGGACTTGCTAGATCCTTTCAATCAATAAGAGGCGATGTATCTGAGGTTGTAACTGCTTTACTTGGAGAATTAGATCAGACTGTTGAAGATTCTGGTGTAGTCGTTATTGGTGCAACAAATGCTTTACCACTCATAGATCCAGCAATACGAAATCGTTTCGATACTGTATTTGAATTTCAATTACCCAATATAGAGGAAAGATATGCCATTCTCCAACTCTATGCAGAACGTCTGCCACTTAAACTTGAGATGGACATTCATGAAATTGCCAAGCTCACTGAAGGTCTCTCTGGTCGAGACTTGCGAAATCGTGTCCTAAAGGAATCATTACATCTTGCAATCACTGAGGATTCTTGTACTATTACTACTGAAAATGTTCGTAAAGTACTTGACACGATTAAGCCTAATAGTCAACCACACTATACAATCTAATTAATCAGGTGAAGAGGTATATTGAAGATTATAATCATCACAGGAATGCCCGGTGCTGGTAAGAGTGAATTAGCCAATGCATTCCATGAGATTGATATTCCGATAATTGTGATGGGTGATGTTATTCGTAACGAAACAAAAAATAGAGGTCTTGAACCAAATCCGGAGAACACTAAAAAAGTCATGTTAGAACTCCGCGAATTGTGTGGACCTGGAGCAGTAGCTAAACATTGCTTAGATGCTCTTCATGAATTATCTTCTGATATCATTGTTATTGAAGGTTGTAGAAGTATTGCTGAAGTTGATGTCTTTGATGATTTTGCTGATGAGGTAGTAGTTGTCTGTGTTCACTCATCACCAAAAAAGAGGTATTCTAGACTTCGTGAGAGAAATCGTACTGACGCTCCTAAGTCTTGGGAAATCTTCAAGGAGAGAGACTTGCGTGAGATATCTGTTGGATTAGGTGGTGTAATTGCTCTAAGTGATATTATGCTAGTCAACGAGGGCACCCTTGAAGAATTACGTACTGCATCAAATCAAATTGCTAAGAAGTTGACATAATGTGCAAATCATGGTGAAATGTCTGGTCCATCCTACTGAAGACACAACTAGAGTAATGAAAGCAATTGAAAATATCTTTGGTACCATTTTAATCAATATCTTTGAAAGAAGTGAATTAGTTGAGCTACTTGTCACCAATCTTCATCAAGATAACCTATCTCACATCAGGCAGATAATTCATGATAAACGAATAATCGACGCAGTACGTGTTCGCCTATTGAAAAATCGTGATGAGTTTACATCATTCATTTTTTTGGATAAGCAAGCCGCTTTTGTCGGGAAATTACGACTCCTCGATAATGAAGATGAAATTCCTCCATTAGGCCCAATAGAGCTCAGAATTGATTTTGCTACAGATTCCGAATTCGAAAAGTTTCTGGATTGGTTTACTCCTCCAACTAAGGATGGACGAATAATTACCTAAAGAACAATAGTGACTATCTCTCGTACGAGTCCACTATGTACATGTATTCTCAAGTCCTGTCCAAGATGAAATCCATAATCGGTTATCAGCTGTGGTAGATCCATCTCTGTACTTCCACATACACAGACATGTTCACCTCTAGATTGAATCATAGAATCTACTCTTTTTAATAACTCTTCTACCAATATAGTTGATTTAACACCTCTTGTGGAACTAGACCTTCCATAAGGAGGATCTGTCACAATACAATCAACTGAACTAATTGGCAAATCTTGAGCATCTGCTTGTAAGATTGAATATCTAGGACTAATTTCTTCTAGATTTTTCTTTGCACCTTGAAGTAATTTCCAATTCAAATCTAATCCGACCGAAAAAGCTCCTAGGTGCGATGCCTCACAGAGGATACCTCCACCTCCACAGAATGGATCAAGTACAATATCCTCTGCTTTAACTTCAACAAGATTACACATTACTCTTGCTAAACTGCTGTTCATCATACTTGGATGGAAAAAGGATTTCTTTCCTGGTGTTCTCCTTCTAAGATTATTTCGCAGCTTAGACTCTTCAGATTTACATACAAGTAAATTCGTATCCGTCACTATTACAAGAACTTGAAATTTGGCACTTCTTAGGTTAACTCTTGCACCTGTAGTTGTTTTGATATGCGCTCCTAATTCATATTCTATCAAGAGCCTTCTGTCTGAATTAGGTTTGGTACTGATGCAGAGTGTCTTGACGCAAAATGAATCGTCGCTATTTATCATATTTTTCCAGAAATCCTGTGGAACGGCATCTACCAAATTTGAAAGAGAATCAGTTTCATACAGAATTCTACCTGCTCTCTGAGTGAGAGCTGCTCTATCTAAGATAAATTTCGAGATATCAATGGTGTCTTTTATGATTCCTAGACGTCCTATCCAATGGAGTTTGAAATCAGATGATAATAGTTTTGATAAAGCAAATACCTCGGCTTTAGCTAGCTCCACATTTTCTCCTGATATATATACAAACCATCTGGTCAAATAATCATCACTACTCGTATATATTATCTCCACCAGAAAAGACTCGTTGTAACTCACCATAGAGTTGATCCAAACCTGTCATGTCTTTACTAGAAACAGGAACGGTCGTACTAGATGTTCCAATATTCTCAAGCATATCTAAAATTGACTTGGAATACTCTCTAATCAGTCCCTCTGATGATTGATCTAGAGCTTGTTGAAGCAGATGAATTTCAGTTCCCCATTGAATAATTTCATCAATTTGCTCGTCTGTAAGAATGTCTGACTTGCTGAGGACATTCTGCTGTGGTAATCCAAATCTGATATTGATTGAAAGACCAAGTAACATTGAGGAGAGATACCCTGCAGCTGTTCTTGCAATATTGGAATCAAGAAGATATAATGAAACCGCAGTATCATCTCCCTTAAGCTCCGATATCATTAATGGTCCAGAATTCCGATATGCAAATAGTTCCATTTGACCAGGACAGTCAACAAGTACATAATCTCTCTCCGTTTCTATGATCTCTTCTCGTAAATTATCAACATGTTCAACTGCCATATCGAGTGAAGCAACTAATGCACCATTTGGTCCTAATCCAAATGTATCCATTACTTCACCGTAATCAACATATTCGCGAACATCCACATCACTTGTGTATGGCGGATTTTCTACACCCGGATCAAGGTTAGTTACTGTAACACTTAAATCAGAACCTACTAACCACTTCTCAAGAGACGCAGTTAGTAAAGACTTTCCTGAGCCTGCAGTTCCAACAAGAAATATGAAGAACATTGATAGGACCACTATTTTTTTAATAGATACTGATTTTGAGTTCTTCGGTTGGTTTATTTTTATCAAATATAGTATTCTACACAAGTCTTATCTATAATCTTGGAAATTTAACGAGATATGGAAACGAGTGAAGCCCTTCAAAGGCTTGCAGAAACAATGGCTGGTGAGATTTGCCTGGCTGAGAATGATCCTGGGGCAGTCATGAGAAGGTGGCGTGAACGTTTCCATATATCACAGAAGAATCTTGCTAAACACCTTAATGTATCTCCTTCAGTTATTAGTGACTATGAAAGTGGTAGAAGAAAATCACCAAGAGTAGAAACCATCAAACGATTTGTTGAAGGGCTTATCGAAATGGATGCAGAAGAGGGTGGAAGAGTTGCAGTCGCCTTAGAAAAACTCATTGCACCTGAGATTGCATCTGATGCCATTCTTGATAGTCGTGAATTTGGTTTTCCTGTTCCTGCAAAGCTCTTGGTTGAACATCTAAATTGTAAAATATTAACACATCGTAATCTACTTGATAGAGATATCTATGGATATACTGCGCTTGATAGTATCAAGGCTATTGTGAGTCTCACACCGCAACAGCTCTTGAAACTCTATGGCGGAACTACACAACGAGGCGCAATTCTCACAAATGTATCTACTGGAAGGTCTCCAATGGTAGCAATCAAAGCTAGTCAAATTGGTACCTCGGTAGCTGTAAAGCCTGCAGTCGTGATTCTTCAAGGAGTAAAAGATCTTGACCCGCTTGCTGTGAAAATTGCAGATAGTATACACCTTCCACTATGCGTATCTGAAATAAAATCTGCAGACGAATTAATTCGAGAGGTTAGATCTTTTGACCCACAGATGTGATAATAGGTGATTACAATGGACTTTGCAATGGAAATCAATGATCCAATCCACGACTTCATTGGGATTACAGGTGTTGAATCCAAGATAATTAATTCTGGTCCTTACCAGCGACTCAGGAGAATTAAACAACTTTCTGGCGGGCATTTTGTATATCCCACTGCAGAACATACTCGTTTTGCTCACTGTATTGGAGTAATGCATCTTGCAGGTCGAACTGGTCGAAGGCTTCTGAGTGATTTGAACCTTGGAGATGATGTTCTTCAAGAAGTCAGAGTTGCAGGTTTATTACATGATTTGGGTCATGGTCCATTTAGTCATGTCTTTGAAGAAGCATTAATTGAAAAAAGAGGTTGGAATCATGAGGATGTCACTGAATGGCTAATTCTAGAGAGTGAAGTAGGTGACATTCTTGAAAATGATGGAATATCAAAGAAACGTATTGCGGACTTAGTTCGTGGACGTAGAAAAGATAAGAAAGATGCAGTCGTAAGCAGTATTGTTGCCGGACAAGTTGATGCAGATAAAATGGATTATCTAATTCGTGATTCTTTCTATTGTGGAGTTAATTATGGACTTGTTGATATTCAACGTCTAATTGATAGCCTAGAGGTATCAAGTGATTATACACTACATTTTGATATAGCGGCAAGAGGTGCCCTAGAATCTTTTCTTGTAGCACGATATGAGATGTTTCTCAATGTCTATTATCATAAAACAGTACGTAGCGTTGAAGTGATGTTGGTCAAGCTTATCACAGCAGCTGATAGTGTTCTTGAGCTGACAAGTTTTCAAACTCCTGAAGAATTCATGGCACTTGACGACATGTCTTTAGTATCAATGGTCCGTGATATCAATCCTAATGAATCAGATGATGCAAGAGAAGCAGCAACGATGATGAATCTATTGGACTCTCGAATACTATACAAATCTGTTTTTGAAAAAGTCCTACATACTGGAGATAAATTTGTATCAAAAGTATTTACAAAACTCAAAGTACGACAAAGTATCGAAGAAGAGATAGCATCCATAGCTGGTGTTGAGAACTACGAAGTCATTGTTGATGTACCAACATTACCTTCTGTTCCATATAATCCTCATCAAATAGACCCTATGGAAATCGCCATCTTCGAAACAATTGATGGAAAGCGAGTACCCCATAATCTGTCTGATTATTCTAATATTGCAGAGATGATGAAAGGATACATGGATGTCATTCGTGTATATACTTTTGATAAACATAGATCAAAAGTTGGCAAAGCTGCACGTGAGGTGTTTCAAGAAGTCCCAGACACAGCTCTAATCCATATGTAGTAACTAATTTCATCCAATATATCTCGGGTTAATTCCTTTCTTTATATTCCAAGTACCTTTGGAACGATTCTGTGTGGAGATTATATAGTATGAATTAGATTTTACATTGAACTAAATGAGTTCTCTGGGGCTGAGAACACTTGAGTGATGAACTAACTGAAACTCTACAGAACATCAAAACAATTACAGGTGTTGAAAATGTTGTTCTGATTCAAAAAGATGGTCTGCCAGTAGCAAGTGCAGGAGTATGGTTCAGTAAAGAAGAGGTCTTTGCTGTTGCATCTTCAACCTGCGCAATATTTGGAGTAGCAAAACTGATTCATGGGGATTTTAATTACCTATTAATGGAATCTGATACTTCCAAAGTATTTCTTGCATCATTACCACATGATCCAGATTATTTTCTTACGATTACTACGGCCCCAAGGGTAAATCTTGCAGCATTATTTATTGAGATGAAGGATAGTTTGTCCCGTTTATCCTTTCTCTTGAAACAACATATTGATGGAAGACTTCCACCTCTCAGATCTTATAGCTCTGATGAAACACATCGTGTCTTGGAAGGATTTGCAGTAGCAGAAGGTCATGATACAACATATGGGATGTCCCGTTCTGTAATCTCTCTCGATCGATCACAAGCTCTCAGTCTGAGAGCATTACTTCGTCAAGTTCATGATTGCATTCCAAACATAGGATCTGTTTTTCTCTCCTTGAGTGGAGGTGTCCGTGTATCCTTGGAAGGATTTACAAATGACAGACTTGCCGCAATGTCCTTTGCACTACATGATGCTTCTGAACGTGTAGTAAGAACACTCAGAAATAGTTCCCTTCAAACAGTTCTATGCGAAACTAACAATACTAGACATTTTATCTATGCCGTACCTAATGGTGTGTTTAGTCTCTGGGTTGATAAGGATAGCCAAAAGCTCGGATTAATGCGACTACTATTGAAGCATTACATTGATGAAATTCGTCATGTTCTTGCATCTGTTAGTATGATAAAACCAGCAGTACCTGATGATTTGAAAGAACTTCTTCTTGCTGGTGGGTCTGATAGAGGTCTAATTATAGCGAGGAGAGATAGATGACATATTCAATATTGAGAATGATAGAGCTCATGGATGATCAATTTCCACTATTACTGAACGCAGTATTGGAAAGAATGCCTGTAATTGTTGCAGGAGAAGATATCGAATTAATAGATGATATTACAGAGAGTATCACAACACTATGTTCCCATCGTCATAAACTGGTTTTTTGGCGTGATTTCACAGCTGAGTCTGAGATATTAGCAGTATGGGAAGAAGAAAAACACAATTATGAAGTCAATCGTACAATTGTTTGTGGACTATCAAGTAACTTGCGGCTTGCTTTGGACAGAATCTCAAGATTCGCTGGATGGGTGCTAGCAATTCCATTAGGCTCAACCGTTTTAGGAATTGAAGTGACGGAGAAGACTTTTGAAGACGTGCTTTCTCATATTTTACATAATTCTGGTAATTGTGGGATATTACGAGTGTCATCCCCATCATCTATGACATTCTCTCTGGTTCATCCATCAGATAGTACACTAAATGTAGAAAAAAGAATTGTAAGTAAGATTTTGGTTCGAAAAAAGCAATCTCTTGAGAGAATCAGAAGGCTCTTGACAAAATCACTCAGGGGCATGAGTGTTTCTGATCATATTATTAATGCAGTATTGAAGCTTGATGATGAATCAGAAAAATTAACACAGGATGTTTTTGAAGAAGAAATCAATAACTATGTTCATGCAGCACGAAGAGCTGTCACTCTTCTCTCACGAATCCGGCTCGCAAGAGAGCTTGGAGCATCAACAACTCTCACTGAAAGAAATCTCTATGAAACAATCGGATGGGATGGTGGAGATCTCGCTGATTTAATTCGCTTTATCAGAGCCGAGTGGCAAGAAGATTTTTCTGATTGTGTAAAAATGGGAACCTTATCAGGACTGGGAGCTTGGGTTGATAGTATGTGGGGTACGTAATTTATGGGGGACTAATAAAGTGATTATTGATTATGGAAATAGGACTGTTGGGCTCAAGATAGTCTTCTTTGGACCTGCGATGAGTGGAAAAACAACTGCAATCAGATGGCTTTTCTCGTCATTGGAATATGCTGACAAATTAACTTCCATTGAAAATACAGTAGGACGTACAATGTTCTGCGATTTTGGTACAATTCCTTTTCCATTAAGTGAAAGTTGGACTATTAATGCACATATTTGGTCAGCAACTGGACAAGATTTCTACAGATCCACTAGAGAAGTTGTACTCGTCGGAGCTGATGGCGTAATATTTATGGCTGACTCCCAAGGGTGTCTTATTGATGAAGACCTTGCAAGTTGGAGAGAACTTATGTCAATGATTACTGAAGAGGAACGACTCTTACCTGTCGTTATTTGTCTCAATAAGCAAGATCTTCCAGATGTGATTAACGAAGACCAACTACGTTCTCATTTACGACTTCCATCATCTGTTCCAGTTTTCAGAAGCGTGGCAAGCGAAGGCCATAATATCTTTGAAGCTTTTCAATATATTTTCCAAGCTGCAATGCGAGCTAGTGTTTTAGCGAGACCAATCTCATAACAGCAACAGTCCATCGGAAATTTGATTTCAACAAACCATTTATACGAACTATAATGCGTGGAGCCACAGTCTAGTATAATACTATGAGTATAATTCTCTCTGCTGAGGCAAGGTCAATTGAGTGTTACAAATAATAAAACCAAAATAATTTTCATAACTGGTGGAGTCTTATCTGGAATTGGTAAAGGTGTAACAACAGCATCAATAGCTAAATTACTACAATTTCGTGGTCATAATATCCGTATCATCAAAATAGATCCATATCTCAATATTGATCCAGGTACACTGAATCCCATTGAGCATGGAGAAGTATTTGTTACGGATCAAACTTGGATATTTAGCCCGGTAAAAGGTTCTGATTTTAGAATTTCCGAGATTGACCTTGACTTTGGTACATACGAACGATTCACTGGAATGGAGGTTCATCCATCACAAAATATCACGTCTGGACAAATCTATATATCTGTAATTCTTGAGGAGCGAAAAGGAGGATTTCTTGGAAGAACTGTCCAAATAATCCCACATATTACCGATAGGATAAAACAACGAATTTGGGATGTTATCAAGAAAGAGCCAGTGCCAGACATTTTGCTTGTTGAAATTGGTGGGACTGTCGGAGATATTGAGGCTATGCCATTTCTTGAGGCAACTAGACAACTTGTACGTGAAGTAGGGAAAAATCAGGTTGCTGTAGTTCATGTCACACTTGTTCCATATATGAAATCAGTAGGAGAATTCAAAACAAAACCTACACAACATAGTGTACGAACTCTTCAGAGTCTGGGTCTCCAACCAGATATCATTGTCTGCAGATCTGAAAAACCTTTGACAACATCAACAAAAGGAAAAATTGCATTATTCTGTAATGTACCCGAAGACCAAGTCATTTCAAATCCTGATATTTCTATAATCTATCAGCTTCCTCTATCATTCGAAGAGGAAGGACTCGGCCAAATACTTGTAAATCATTTTGGACTTTCTTCTAATGAACCCGATACAGAACATTGGCAAAACATCGTTCAATCCTTCAATAACCCAGAGTATCAAGTTGTAATAGCAATGCCTGGCAAATATACAACACTTGGTGACTCATATAAAAGCATCAATGAGGCGCTTGCCCATGCAGGAGCTGCTTGCAACACTCATGTTGAGATAAAATGGGTTGAAACCAATGAGCATGCAACGGAGGACTGTCTTGCTGAAGACCTATCTGATGTTGACGGGATACTACTCACGCCAGGATTTGGTTCTCGCGGAGTCGAAGGAATGATTTGTGCTGCAACTGTTGCTCTACGATCACAGATTCCTCTTCTTGGTATTTGTTATGGTGCACAATTATCAACTGTGGCATTTGCTAGAGAGATTATGGGTTGGAAAGGAGCTAATACTACAGAAGTTGATCCAGACAGCCTTTATCCAGTTGTTGACTTGTTGGATGAGCAAAAGCTCACAGAAGATAAAGGTGGTACAATGAGGCTTGGAGGACATGAAGTTGTAATACAGGAGGGCACTCGCCTGTATGAGCTGTATGGCCAAGATAAAGTCCGTGAAAGATTTCGGCACAGATTTCATTTAATTGAGAGATACCTAAGCAAAATGTCTAGCAAGGGTCTAAAAATATCCGCTTACGACTCCTCTCATCGAATAATAAATGCCATAGAATTGATAGATCACCCATTTTGGATTGGAGTTCAATATCATCCTGAGTTCAAGTCGCGTCCTGGAAACCCACACCCACTTTACTTGGGACTAATAAGGGCGGCTCTAGATTATAAGATGAAGAGAGTGAAGACTGGTGGACAAGACTCTTGATAAATTACTATCACAGCTGATTGAAGAAATCGAACGAATAGAAGTGACGAAAAATCATTTCGGAAAAGTAATGTCCCTCATCAAAAACAAAATAGATATCTCAAAGTTTCCTTCAATCGTTTCAAATGTTGTTGATCCACACTTTACTATGAAGATAGAACCTACCAGTTTATCTGGGCTCAAAATTGCAGGTATTGACGGAGGTCTGGTAAGAAGACGTTTCAGGTCAATCGATTTAGTTTTGACACGAGGTGTTGCTGTTATCTTCCAATTTGGTCATGAGGAGGGTCCAATTGTTGATTTCTTTCCTGATCCTTTTCCGGAACCACAGATACGACCAATGTTACTAACATTATCAGCAGCAGAACTAGACCAATTATCATCCTTGGAACGTGTCGCTGCAGAATTACGAGTTATTCTCTCTGTTCTAGATGAGTTTCATTCAGATCTTGTTCTTATTGATGGGTCTCTTTTTTATCATCCTCGAGATCGTCCTCAAAGTGGCTCCATAGTATATGAAAAATTCCAAGAAGTCTTATCCCTCTACAGGCAGCTCTATAATAAGGTCCGGAAGAAAGGAACAACTCTAGTCGGAATTGTAAAGGATAGTCGTTCAACTAGATTGACAAGTTTTCTTGGTGACCTTCTTCCTCATGTTCTTCGTGATCCTACTATCTTCGAATCGATGCAAGGTGTAGACTATCGATGGCTACTGAAGAATTCACGAGACTGTGACATACTTGATACCTTTTTAGAAGAAGGGGAACGATCTTTTATTTTCAAATATTCATCAGAGCTGCAAAATAACTCAAGCTCAATTTCTGAGGATTTGACAAATTGGGCATCATCAATCTGGGTGACTTACTTGAAAACTGCAAGAGATGACCTTCCTCTTCGAATAGAATTCCTCTCTGATGATAACAAAGAGAGTATCTGGAAGCTTGATAGAGCACTTGCTGCCATACTTCCTCTCTCTTGGCAACATCCTGAATATGGTATTCCAACACCAATCCTTGAGGCTGATGCAAGAGCAAAAATCACAATGAATGAAACACAATTAATCATTGATAGATTGATGGCGCTCTCAGGTCTCACATACACGACACTTGAAAAACGAAGATCTAGAAATCCCTTTGGAGGAGGTTGATTTATGACAGAATATCAGGCAGCTGCAAGACTTGGTACCGTAGTCAGCACAGATACTGGTCCAAACGTGATGGAATTCTCTTTTGTAGTAGAGGGCGGACCTACTGAAATTATTGCTAAACGTGGAGAGTTTATCTCTGTAGTCACAGATAGTGGGACAGTCATTGCTAGAGTACAAGATATGATTCGTACGAATCGATACTATCAACATGCTGAAGCAGTTAGAGAGTATCAATCACGAGGTGAGCCCCTTCGTTCCATCTTTCCTACTGATCGCTGGCAGTACACAATAGCAAAAGCAAGAGTATTAGGTCTCTGGATTGATGGATTTACAGCACGACCGTATTTTGCAGTATCTCCCGGAGCAGTTGTTAGAGGTATTGATGAAGACACTCTTGCATCATTTCTCAAGCTTGATTCTGATAATGGATTGCATCTTGGTAGTCTTGCATATCAAAAATTAGAATTCACTCCCTCCTTGGATCGGTTGTTGTCAAAGCACTTAGCTATTCTTGCAATGAGCGGTGCTGGTAAATCCTATTTTGTATCTGTATTATTGGAAGAGCTACTGTCACGAAAGAAAAGTCAAGGAAGATTAGCAGTTGTAGTAGTAGATGTCCATGGTGAATATAGCTACCTTAAAGATATCACTCCAGAGGATCTTGGTCTTTCATCGAGGGAATTTGAAGTAGAACATATTCGAGGTTCTCATATTCAAATCCCTGTTCAATCTCTTGCCGCAGAAACAATTAGCTCCTTTGTTGCTGATATGAGTCCTATTCAGGTAAGAGACCTACGTCGTGTCATCTCTGATATGAAAAATCAAACGGACTCTGGATACACTCTTGATGATATTGTCAATCAAATAAGAGATGATGAAACCATAAGTAAGAACACAAGAGAGGCTCTTATCGGTTGGTTAATCAACCTTAATGATACAAATCTGTTCGGAAAAAGTTCTGTCCCGGATATTAGGAATATTGTAAGACCAGGAAAAATAACTCTAGTTGATCTTAGCGATTTTATTAGTTTAAAGAAGAAACAGATAGTGGTATCTCATCTAACTGGAGAACTTCTTAATCTTCGTAGAAGAAATGAAATTCCCCCTTTCCTTCTTATACTTGAAGAAGCCCACCAATTTTGTCCTGAGAGTCGCCATGAATTGGCTCTCCCCAAGAGCCGCATTGAAACTATAGCTCGTGAGGGGAGGAAATTTCATGCACTTCTGTGTTTAATATCACAGAGACCTGTTAAGCTATCAACAACCGTTCTTAGTCAATGTAGTAACCAAGCAATTCTACGATGCACTAATCCCTATGATTTAGACCATATTGGAAAATCAAGCGAAGGAATTGATCGTGCTTCACTTGATGCAATTACAACATTAGAGATTGGAGAAGCACTCTTCATAGGTGAAACCGTTTCAGTTCCAAGCTTTGTAAAAATCAGGCAGAGAAAATTTGAACCTGTCGGGCTTTCACAGAATCTTAGTGATGCAATAAAGAGGGCTGAAAAGTAGATTATTTGATGACCTCCCCACAACTCTGATAAGAATATACTATGATTTTCCTATCTTGAAAATATAGGGGTTATATCCTTGAAAGATAATGAATTGGATGAGATTCGACATTTGATTGATATGATGCAGTCAAGTCTTGTTGAATTGTTTGAGCAATTAAGGGAATTACGAGAAAGACTACATATTGTTACAGGAGTTTCTTCGGAATCATCACCATCAATAGTTCCCTTATTCTCAGAAATTAAATCGATACGCGATGATAATGATAACAATCATACAAAAACAAAACCTCCTAACGATGCAGTTACAAGTTCTTATGAAACAGATTCTCCTTCGGATCTCTCTTCGCAATCAGATATTCAACACATAATAGATGAGTCGGATACAAGCAATTTAGCTGCAACCTCTATAGACTCAAGTTCTAGTAGTGCAAGAGTCAGTAGAGTTCTTGATCCTGTTGCACATGAGCTTCGGACAGGTGAAGCGGGTGCAGATATTATTCTTGAATACCTTCAAGCAGCAAAGGATTACCTTATAGATGATGATGAGCGAAAGAAAAAAGTCGGGCGTGATATGGATATCGTTCTAAATTTCCTTAAAGCCCGCGGCAAACGAGGAATACGCACTGAAGAACGAGATAATATTCTAAAAAGGATAAGTCGCTGGAAAGCCCATCTTGTCAGTTATTCGGACTCTCCAGCGGTATGATTATCAAAATAGACACTTCTATTCCAAGTCAATAATGATACGCTTGACTTTTGTCTTTGATATCTTCTTGAGACCATGTTGACCTGGTTCGTATCTACATTCCAGTAAGTCTGCATCAGATAGTATCTTTATTTGGGCACTAGCGTTTGCTTCGGTTCCACCGAGATGTCTTGCAATTCGTGTTACATCCTTCTCTCCAGACATCAGGAGCTGGAGGATTTTTAATCTGGTTCCTGATGATAAAGCACGTCCAATACGAAGTATTGCATCTTTGTTATCAACTTGTAGTGTTTCGGACAGTTATTGCACCCCATTTGATTTGATACTTGGTTGCTCAAGTGATTCTTTATTATACTTGTTGTTTTAGGATGACTAATTTTTCAAAAACGATATTGTGGTTATAAATAGGTTCATAGCCTATTTTAACAATAAAACAATGAGTGCTGAGCCACATGGGCAATGAAGGCAATAGCGAATACATAATTGGTTTTGATATACTTCCATCGTCTAGTCCTGATTCGAGAAAGTCTCCAAAATTCGCTTGCGTTGTTGCTTGTGATGGAGTCATTATTAATGAATATCCAGAAATTCCACGAGGTGGCTTACTGAAATTAACTAGAGACATTATTCCAAAATGGTTATGCACTGACAATATTTTCGAGATAGTACCTGATAGTAAATCTTTGTTTCATCTAGCTGATCGAATACCACCTGATACGCGGATTGTACAAGTTACAGGTGTTCCTCCACATCAGACTCCTCTGAAAACATTAGCCAGACGTCATGGAATTAATATTCGAGGAAAGCCATCTCCACTTGAATCTGCAAGAATCATTGTACAACTTGCCTTTAAGGGAATAGGCCATTCAATCGAGTGCTTTAGTGAACAGACAGAGATCAAAGTTTCACGAGGTAGAAAGCCTGGTCGTGGTGGTCAGAGTGCAAATAGGTATCGACGTAGAATACATTCACAAGTCCAGCAAATGACACGTTTTATTGAATCACAGCTTAAAGCTGCAGAAATACAATATGATATTGATATTCGGGCATCTGATTTTGGATATTCGAGTGCACGTCTTGTAACTAATGCCCCACTCCCTGTTATCACTAATCTAATTGAGAGCAAAAGTGGTGGGGACTTTAAGGTTAAAATTTCACCTGTCCGAAAGCGAGTCGAGTTTGTGCCACTTGAGCCCAAATCCATCTCTCCTCTCGCAAAACCTAGGTATTACATCCTTGGAGTTGACCCTGGAACGACAGCAGCCTATTGCCTTCTAACCCTCGATGGAAAAGTAAAGGCTTTGCAGAGTGGTAAGGGATATAGTAGAGCTGATATGATTCGTGACATATATGAAAGAGGTATCCCTGTGATGGTGGCTTCCGATGTGCCACAGGTTCCTCATTTTGTAGAAAAGCTTGCCCACACTGTAAATGCCGCAATCTTTACTCCAAGAAAACCTATTCCTGTCGCTGATAAAAATGAATTAGTCCGAGAATTCTATGATGATATACGTGTTAAAAACGCTCACGAACGTGATGCTCTCACTGCCGCGGTCTATGCCTATAGAAGTATTCAACCCAAAATTCAGCAAATTGACCGAATGATACAAGATGAAAAATTAACTGTTGATCGCAATCAATTAATTGCTCTAGTCATTAAAGGCACTCCAATCAACGAAGCTATGGCTAGTATAGAACGTATTGATGCTGAAGTCATCGAGAGAGTCACTGAAGACAAGGATGAAGCTGCAGAGGGACTGACACAGGAACGCTACGATTCATTGAAGGCTCAAACAGAACATCTAACTGTTGAGAATGCATTATTGGAAGAACAGGTGGAGGATCTAAAACGTCTTGTAGAGTTCTTGAGATTTCGCGAAAGTGAATTATCAAACAGTCTTGAGATTGTAAATCGAAATAACTACTGGAAAGTAAAACGTGATCGAGAAATTGAGAAATCAAAAAGAGCATTGAAAAAAGCGCAACAAGAAATTGAGAAGCTACGAAAAGAAACAGAGAGTCTTAACAATAGGCTCGAGCTATTAAAAGGAGTAAAACGGCTTGAATTACGAGGTGATATGCTTACAGTAAAAGTTGTTTCTCACTTTACTCGTGAAAGCATTGAAGAATACCATCGAAAAGTAGGTTTCAAACATGGCGATATCGTGCTTTTTGAGGATGCCTCTGGAGGGGGCATTCAAACTGCCGGGCTTTTAATTGAGAAAGAAATTCGAGCAGTAGTGATTGATACTCCTCTATCTCATCTCCCAAAAGAGGAGCTGATTAAGGCTCTCATCCCTGTTATTGATGCTAAGGATGTCGAACTTAGACGTATAGATGAATTTGCAATCATTAGTAGAAAGAAATTCGAAAAAATCCTCCAAGTCTTTGTCAAAGATGTTCGTGAACAGGCTCGACAAAAAGGCGAGGAACAACTAGTTGAGATGATTGAGAGATATCGTAGGGATATTGAACGCTAGACAATTACTCTGGAATCTGAATCCACAGAATGTTGTTTCCTCGAATCAAAATCTGTCCATACTTGGCTCTAATCTGTTCATTTTCTATCTCTTCAGCATCTGCAAGTGTTAGATTCATGTACATATCACATCTTGTCAAATGTCCCCGGAAGATTCTTTGATCTTTAAGTTTTACAGAAATTATGTCATTGAGTTGTTGTTCTAGTGCTTTAATGGGCATCTTCTCGGACACATTGTATTCCTCTTCTGAGATGCCAATTCTGAGCATTATAAAGCCTTTGCTACGAGAGTTATTGTAAATGAATCTGAGCACAAGAATCAACTTATAATGAAATTCAATCTTCATTGTATTCCTGTTGATTTGAAGGTAAAGAAAATGCCACTAATCTGTTTAGGACTAGAGGGGACTGCACACTCATTTGGTGCTGGTATTGCTACAGGTAGTGGGGATGTATTATCCAATGAGTATGATATGTTGAAAACAAAGGAGGGTGGAATCCACCCCCGAGAGGCAAGCAGGCATCATTCTGAACTGGGGCCTTCAATAATCAATCGTGCTGTTCAGGCTGCTGGCATTGATTACAAGGATATCGACATCATTGCCTTCTCAAGAGGTCCCGGGCTAGGTCCCTGTTTAAGAGCAACCGCTACCATGGCACGAACACTAGCTCTCAAGCTAGATATACCTCTTGTTGCTGTCAATCATTGTGTTGCTCATATTGAGATTGGTTGCCTTGAGTCAAATTTTCAGGATCCTGTTACAGTATATGTATCCGGGGGGAACACTCAGATTATTGCCTTTTCAGGCGGACGATTCAGGACTTTTGGAGAAACTTTGGATATTGCAGTTGGTAACATGCTTGATGTCTTAGGTCGGGAAATTGGGGTTGGATTTCCCGCTGGCCCCATTGTAGAAAAGTTGGCTCTGGATGGGTCTATTTACTATACTCTGCCTTACTCTGTTAAGGGAATGGATCTGAGTTATTCTGGGATGCTCACGGCTGCAAAGAAATTATTCTTAGATGGAACAGAGCTTGCTGATATTTGTTTTAGTGTACAGGAAACAGCTTTTGGAATGCTTGCAGAGATTGCAGAACGTGCAATTGCTCATACTAAGAAAAATGAGCTTCTTCTCACAGGTGGAGTGGCAAGAAATAACCGGTTAACACAGATTCTAGAAGGTGTTGCTCGGCGTCATGATGCCAAATTTCATAGAGTTTCACCTCAACTAGCGGGAGACCAAGGTGCAATGATTGCATGGAATGGTATTCTCCAGTATAATACAGGAAACACCATTGAAGTAGGCGAATCAAGTGTTCTTCCTAAATGGAGAACTGATGAACAAGATATTCTCTGGAGGGTTTAAATTAGTTGGAAACACTTGCTCTTGGTGCTGAATCCGTGATTTTCAAAGTCAATCTGTGGGATAATCAATTTGTCCTCAAGTGGCGCCAAACAAAACCATACCTTCTCAAAGATATCGACTCACAGCTCAATAAAACAAGGACAAGCAGAGAGTGTAAAATGCTCACGACAGCTAGAACTCTAGGGGTACCCACACCAGCTGTTTACTCTGTGGATCTCATAAATTATACTATATTAATGGACTATATTGAAGGGACACAGTTCAAACAGATGGCTAATACACTCTCCTCAGAGCGGCTCACTAAGCTATGCCACCAATTTGGTCACTTAATCGCAGTTCTTCATAGAGCAGACATGGTTCACGGAGACCCGACTACTAGTAATCTAATTGTAGATTCGAAGTACAATCTATGGATGGTTGATTTTGGCCTGTCTGAAATGAATGCAACCGTTGAGATGAAAGGTGCTGATCTTCATCTTATCCGGAGAGCACTAGAAACCACCCACTGGGATTTGGAAGAAGTCATGTTAACAGCCACGCTTGATGGTTATCTTGATACACTTGAAGAAGATGCTAATGATGCGATCTCACGAATGAGTGAAATCCGAGAACGTGGCAGATACCACTAGATTGCGTTTTTACAGAGAAAAACCGTCACCACAAGGCAATCTTTATATCAAAATCATTTGGCGAAGTGATAAACCCATACTCATTGGGAACTGTAGAATCTAGAGGTATTCTAATGGCAAGAATGCATACCCGACGAAAGGGTCAATCTGGCAGCAATCGCCCTTCGACTCTCCGTGTACCAGAATGGATGGATAAAGAGAAGGATGCACAGTGGGTAGAAGAGAAAGTGATTGAGTTTGCTAAGACAGGTAGCACTCCCTCTATGATCGGTATGACTCTTCGAGACCAATATGGCGTACCCTTGGTGAAAATGATTACAGGAAAGAAAATCATTGACATCCTTATCGAGAATAATCTTCAAAGACGTGTTCCTGAGGATTTGAGAAATATGATTATCAAGGCCACGACTATCAGGAGACACCTTGAAGAAAACAAGAAGGATTTTGTATCAAAACGTGGCTTGCAACTTGTTGAGAGCAAAATCCATCGATTGTCCAAATATTATCGCAAGAAAAAAGTCCTTCCTGTTGATTGGAAATATAGCCCAGATCAAGCTGCAGTATTATTAAGATAATTTTATCATTGACGTTTGTTTGTACAAGCCTGAGATGAGTAAGAGAATTGTCAAACACCCTACGTTGAAGTCCTTGGAAAATGATTGCAGCTCGGTAGAATTACAAAAATCCGACCAAGTTCTCCTAGTGACTTCTCCCTTGCCAGTCGCAATGCTTGCTACTGCTATCTTGTCAAGGTCCATGATTAATTCAGGTAAACGATTTCACATCACTTTTTCAGAACCACTCATCACAGTTGACAAGGTAAATGATTTACGACAGAAATACGATTCTTCAGCACTCATTCTTGTAGGACTCGATACTTTCGGTACTTCTCGTATCAAGAAAGGTTCAAGTTATCCTATACGTATCGGTGGTGAATCGAGTTCCGAACAGATTGAATCCTTTGGCCTTGGAGATAGTAACACCTTAACTGCTGTAGCCTATATTCTTGCAGGGTTTCTGAAAAAACAGGTAGAGTATGACTTACAACTTGCTACAGCTGGTGCCTTGCTTAGCCTTGAACCTGAAAAATCAAAGAAAAACGCAAACTACGAGATTATAGATTTAGCAAAATCAGAAGGCATAGTCGAAGAACGCAAAGGATTTAGACTTCTTGGAGTAAGCATGCTTCCCTTAGATGAAGTCTTTCTCTATAGCACATATCCATATCTGAGGACAATTAGTGGAAACCAACAAGCTTGTGATTCTCTTTTGAATGAGGCTGAGATTCCTGTTCCAAAACTTAGAACTCCTCTATCTAGTCTAAGCACTTCAGAAGCACAACGTCTTACATCAAAACTTGTTCCTACTCTTAATCCAAACATCTTGCCACGATTATTGGGAACAGATTTTGAATTTCTAAAGGAACGTGAAAGTAGCCCACTTCGTCATCTATCTGGAATTGAAATCACTGCGCAGACTGCATGGACAATTAATGAGCTTGGAGCATTTATGAGCGTATTACTTGGTGATCGTGGTCGTGCGCTTCGTCTTCTCATCGATACTCACATGAGTCATTACAGGGATGTGATCTCAGCGATTCATAGATTAGAGTCTGGTTCAAAGAGCGAGTCTACTACTTCTGCAACTATCTTCAAAATGAATGGTTATAGAGTAGAATTACTTCCAGATATTGGGCGTATTGCCTTAGAAGCTGGAATAGTCGATACAGGGCGTCCAATTGTATTAGATCATGAGGATGCCTTTATCATAGTATGGCCCTCTCATAATTTGGCCCTGAGAAATGTCTTTCAAAAGTTCCTGAAAGAAAAGATTGACTTGAGTGCAACATCCACCCACTCAATCAAGATAGTAGGTACCTCTGAAGAAAAAGAAAGAGCACTTCAACTGATTGCTGATATGAATAAGGAAAGCGGATAGAATGAAGGCTACAATCTCACTCTCTTTTCAATCATCAAAAGAAGCAGAAAGAGTTCTGTCTGTAATTAAACCCGATAATACACCATTACCTGAGGGTCTTGCTATTAATTGTAGTGTGAAAGGCACTCAACTTATCATCTCGATTCATTGTGATAGAAGCATTAACAGTCTTGGTTCTACGATAGAAGATATTTTGAGTGCAATTGATCTGTCACTTCGGACTGCAGACACCTATCATGCTTGAGTTGAAACTGATTCTACTTTTCTTTCAATGTCCCCTCTACAAGTTCCTGCACTACAACTTCAGCTCTTCGTCTATATTGTTGTGCCATTTCATCAGTGATAAATCCGCGTTGCACAGCCCGTTTCAGAAGGTGTTGATCAATAATCCTTGGCTCCTCATTAATAGGAGCTCTTACTACATCAATCTCAAGATCGATATATCGAATCTTTCCAGGATTTGTTCCATTACTGGGATATACTTCTACTCCTGTATTGATATTGACATACGTGCCTTTCAAATTTCCATCTTGCGAATAATAATTAGTGTAGAGAGTCATAGCATTGGGAACAACGTGCGTCATTGCATAATCTCCTTCATCTCCGACTACTTCTACATCCTCTGGAAAGTCTTGTGTTAATTTGAGTTTTCTACTTGTATGTCGAAACTGTCTTTTAATCAAAAATCCTTTTTGTGTGATCTCTGTCACTCTTCCCCTTGCTAACACGATGTTGCGTCCGTCAAGTTTGACATGTTCTATATTGATTGGATCGTTTACTCTAGGTATATCCCTTGATACTATCTTTTCAACTTTGGATGATATATATTCACGTTCTTCTGGACGATCCTCTATAATCATTTCAGAAAGATCCACCAAGGCAGAATATCCTGCGCTTTTGTAAAAATGATGATGATCTATGGTTGGTTTTATCTTTGCTCTTGTCTTATCCAAGGCATCTTTTACCTCTGCAGGAAACTCGATGTCCGCATTGCTGGTCCCTTCAAAGAGAATGCCCGTACTATCAAGTTCATTATATTTATTGTAGATACTCTGAGTAGTATCAAGTAGATCATCTACTTCGTCCTGAAGCTCTTTTTCAGTCAAATTTTCTGCAGATGTTCTCCATAAGATTCCCCAATTGTCCGAACGATCCCGAATCTTCCTTCCAAGAGTCACAAGGTTTTTTCTTGCCTCTTGATCCTTTATTTTTGTGCTTAATCTGACAACTGGTTCGGGTAAGAGTACTGCAGCTCGCCCTGGTAAAGTAATACTTGAAGATAAAACAGGTGCCTTGCGTCCATAATCATGAGCTCGTACTTGAACCATTATATACTGGTCTTTTTGTAATCCCCTATCTGGTAGGAGTCCTGATATTGGACCTAAGTCAACCCTAGTCTGACCAGTCTTTTCGTCTCGACCCAGAACTAATCCTCTATAGATAGAACTCTTAGCAACTCGTGGAGTTCTAATGATTACGCCTCCTAGGCGTCTTCTAAGTACATCTGTTAGTTTCTCTAGAATTGTTTCATAGGCAATAGCTACGATTCCTTGCAAATCACTTCTATCCCAGATATCTACATCAGGAATTTCACTGCGATAGGGAAGACCAAACCTTCTTGCAACTTCTGGAGTTGGTTGAACCATGTCAAAATGGTTCTGCAGCATTATCTGCGTAAGTGATTGTGAATAGATTCCCCTTATCCTAGCCTTAATCATTGGCAAACACTGGCCCTTGTTTGGGTTGCAGTCCTACACCATATTTGATGCTGGATTGAACGTCCTAAGGAAATAGTTCTCCTAGTCCCGTATAGGTTCTAATAGACTAGAAACATGCCAAATCTTAGTCCTTGCATGATTTGGACAGTTTGGATCTTGACTTGGTTCATCCAGAATGGATATTGCATTTTGTGCCCTGACAGCAGGAGAATCTCCATCCTCCTCAAGGACTGCAATAGCCTCATTCGCTGCGCGCCTGATATTCCTTGGAACTGAGGAATCTTCAGAAATTTGCTTAAGAATATGCTTAGATTGGTCAATGCTCTTTTGAGTTTCGGGGTCCAATGGACTCACCTCTTAAATGGTCTCTGCGCACAAATGGTGTGCGAAACAACGAACATCAAGACTTGTCCTGACCATATCAACGTTTTCATACTGACGCATATACACTCCACGAATATCTACTCGAACACCTCTTATATTGAAAAATGCTACATCTAGTATTAGTGCGAACAATGGAAAACAAGGATGATGCCTCCGTTAAAAAAATGGCTGAGCTTTTACGTCGTGGAGCAGCAATGCTTGCAGACTCATGCCCACAGTGTGGTTCACCACTTTTCAAAGTCGGTGATGATATCTATTGTGTACGATGTGATAGACGTATAGTCTATGCATCAGCAGAAGAGGCAGTTGAAGTAAAAGCTGTAAAGTCGTTAATTCCTGAGCTAAGAGAAACCCTAATCGGGAAATTAAAGGCACTCAACGAGTTAGTTGAATCTGAAACAGATGTTGAAGCTTTAACACGGCTAGCAAATCTGATGGTTCTACTCCTACAATCACTTCATCGATTAGAAACAATGAAGGAGTGAATCCTTCTCATATACTAAGGAATTCACTCGGCTTCTTTAGCGGCTGTTCCTCTTCTGAGTCTGGCTCTGCGAGTCTTGACCTCTTCAGGTCCCTTGAGAACCTTGCTCTTTCTAATCTCACACTCACGAATTGGAATAATCTTCTTGACCTCATCAAAGACATCTGCTGCCAAATCGCCAAGGATTACTTTTGTCACTAATTGATCAAATGAGTGCTTCTTTGCGTGAGCTCTAATGACCTTCTCTATTGCTTTTCGGACAGAATGTTCCTGACTTGTCTTTGCACGGGTATTTGTGAATACGATGACAGAGATGCGCATCAGATAATCATCTTTTGTCAAAATTGGCCCAATCCAATCAATTCTAGATGTTCCTCTTCTTACTAGTCCTCTGAGGTAGTCTGAGCTCCATTCGTGACCATAGAATGTTGTCTTTGCTTGTTGTCCTATGACTTCTAATACCTTGAAACGAAGTTTGACATGAATCTTGTCAAAGTTTCCAGTCAGATCATACAATGTAGGTTCGACAGTTCTTCCAATCAGCGAATCGGGGGTTCCTGCTGGTGTTGTCCCTATCTCCTTGTTATCAAAGTAATCGGGTGCGAGAATCTGGTACCATGTCTTCTCTCGCCACTTATCACGGGTTCTTGCTGCTGATTGTCTACTTTTTGAGGACATCTTCTTTTCACACTCGCACTGGACATATAATGAGTCCAGAGAATCACGAAATGGTCTATGGTCGGGCCACAGAAACCGAGCCGACATCTAACGAGTCTAATAAAAACGTTGTGACATGGTGCGGTTTCTTGTTCTCGAATTCAAGATTCTCACACGAAAACTAGATATGACTAATTTGCATCCTACAGAGTGAGATGCATATCTATGGACAAAGTCGTATGTACTCGCTGCGGATTCGATGAAGTAGCTCTGGTACGAAAAGAGATGCTTAGCAGCGGCAAATATCGAAAGAAATGGCGTTGCCCTCGTTGTAGTCATACCTGGGAAACAAACGATAAGTAGTTCCATCATCAATACAAAACCGTTAAAATCTCTCTGCTTTTTACATTTTTCACAATGCGGAGGTTGCCCAGCCTGGTTAAAGGCGCGAGGTTTAGGTCCTCGTCTCGTAGGAGTTCGCGAGTTCAAATCTCGCCCTCCGCACCATATTTTCAGTAATACTCATAATTAGTTTCAAGTAAAGACAGTTTGTGAAATATCATGAAGTATCTCTTTTTAGCAACTGACGAGAATAAGATGCAGTTGTACCATCTACTACTCAATGCAATCAACTTTCATGAAAATGGTCATGAGGTTATCACGATTCTTGAGTGTGCCTCTCCTAAGCTCTTGATTGGAATAGCAGATGGTTCAATCAATCTCCCCGTCTTTGATAAGGCAATGGGACTTGGAATCATAGATCATGCATGCAAAGCATGTACTACTGCCTTTTCAGCAACTGAAGCCGCACAAAAATTGGGTGTTTCACTCAAAGGTGAACTCAGTGGTCATAGTAATCTTCTGAGATTTGCACAGGACGGATATGCTATTCTCACATTTTAGAAATTGGGACATAACCTATAACATGCGCTGAAAGGTCTTCTTAATAGCAGATAATGCAAATTTAAACTTGAGGAAGATTGCCATCAAAAAAATCCATTCTATCTGTCATTCTTATCATTCTTAGCATTATTTCAGCATTGCTTGTAAATGGGATGATAAATGCAGACATGGTAATCACAGATCTAATGGTCGGATATGATATCGAGGTGGATGGCGATTATGCGTATGTAACGAACAATGATGGAGTGGTTGTGATAGACAAGAGTGACTATAATGCACCAGTTCGAGTAGCAAATATTCCGGTATATGATGATGCTAATGGATTGGCTATCATAGATGATGTATTGTATATAGGCGGCAATCCTGATGGTCTGATTATGGCCAATGTGTCTAATCCATTAGATCCCGTAATTATTCACAAACATACAATCGATGAAGGAATTTACAACATATTTGTCAGTGGAGATTATGCTTATCTCTGTACGACAGATGGAGAACTAAAGATAGTAGATATCAGCAACTCGTCCAATCCATCGGATGTTTCTACCTTTGATGTGGGATATAGAGGGAATGCTATTGTAGTGATTGGGACTGTTGGATACTTTGCAGATCCAGACAATGGCCTTATCGTAGTTGATCTTAGTAATCTCTTATCTCCTTCCATTATTAGGACGGTTAGCAACACACATGGTGCTTGGGACATATTCATCCAAGGAGAAATCCTCTACTTAGGACGGCATGGCGCAGGACTAAGTATCTTCAATATTTCTTCTTTAGAACAACCTTCCCTACTTGGATCGTTCAATAATGGAGGAGAGATCTATGGAGTCTATGGCTATGGAAATTATCTTGCATTAGCTGATTTACAGGAAGGAGCTGAGCTCCTGAATGTTACTGATCCCAGGCATCCCAAATTGCTTGCTGAGTACTCTACTGCAGCACCACACGATGTATTCTATGATGGAAATTATGTCTATCTTGCAGACCAAAATAAGCAATTCATCATGATTGATTTTCGAGGCGATGAACCGATAGGTGTTGTTGCTCAAACACCTAATGAGGAGTGGTTATGGGTCATTCCCATCTCATTGATGGTTCTGGGAATTTCACCGATATTTTTTACATTCCTAAGGAAAAAATCTGGAAAACTGGAAAATTAGAAGAGAATGGCGCCGAGGATGAGATTCGAATTCGTGCTCCCTATGAATATATCATAGGGGGTCTCACGAGCCTCAAGGGCAACGGTTGCCCCGTTAAGACGATTTCGAGACCGTCTCCGTAACCGCTTGGATACCTCGGCTTAGATGATTCTCTAACTACTTATGATTTAATCTTAACGTCAGTGGCTTGAACACTTCTAATTCTTCTCAAGTTCTTCTATGACTTGATTCATTACTCCTTTTGCCAAGGTTGTTAGTCTATCAACAGTTATTTGCTTCTTAGCACCGATATACACTCTTGCTTTTGGCTCAGTCCCTGAAACTCGAACTAGTACATATGATCCATCTGTGCACTCTATTCTGATTCCATCAACTTCTAGTATCTGATTCACGCCACTCATCTGAGGAACAAGTAATTCCTTTACACGGGGCAGAAATTTTGGTTTTATTTTATCAGGACAGGGCATGAAATCTCTTAACATTGGATACTTTGGAATAGTCTTCATGAGTTTTGTGCAGCTGCTCTCACCCTGTTCTTCCATCATCAGAGCAAATCTTGCAGCACCCGTAATTCCATCCATCCACCCGCCCATCTCAGTGAATATTGGCTTCCAAGGTTCCGAGGCGAACACTACATCTTTCCCCTTCTCTGAGGCTAAGTATTCCTGTAGCGATCCTAAGGGCATCCTTACTACTATTCCTCCTGCATTGGTAACAAGTTCATCAATAACGCTAGAGGTATCAATCGAAGCAACAACTATTCCTCCTCCTTTTCTCTTGACCTCATCTCTTGCAAACAAAGCAATGACACGGTTCTGATCAATGAATTCTCCCTGTTCATCAATGATAGCAAGTCTATCGCCATCACCATCATGACACATCGTCACAGCAAAGTCTGAGTCAGCTGCTATTTTCATTGCATCTCCAAGGTTTCCTGGCGATGGTTCTGCAGGTCGTCCTGGAAAGTGACCGTCTTGGTGAGAGTTCATAGTAGTAACTGAGAAACCCAAATCCAATAGCAGATGTGGAGTATAGTTGGTTGCTGCTCCATTTGCCAAATCTAGGAGGATTTTTGTTCCTTTTCCAAAATCACCACGAGTGGCTAGGAACTTCTTTACATTTTTCAGATATTGATTTCGGATACTGAGATATTCCACTTTTCCGCATTTATCCCATTTAGCAGTAAGAAATTGTCTCTTTGAGATGGAATTCTCTAGAATTACTTCCTCCTCCCTGATGAATTCTCTTCCAGCTCTAAAGAATTTAAAACCATTATCAGCAGATGGATTATGACTGGCTGTTACAATTACTGAGGCTGCAACCTCCTCTCTTTGACTAAAGAACGCTACAGTAGGCATTGGCGCAATTCCTAAATCAATCACATTGACTCCTGTTGAGAGTACTCCAGCAATCAGACTGTTTCTCAACATTACGCGTGAGGTCCTTGCATCTGTTCCAATTCCCACAGTTCCTTTTCCATCCAAGAATGAACCAAGACCTCTACCCAAATTCAATGCAAGATCTGTTGTTGATCTTTCTAAAATTGGTCCACGAATTCCTGATGTGCCAAATATTTTTCCACTCATATTGATTTCCCCTAGTTTTGTGGTAATGCTAGGTCTGCGATATCCTTTGCAGCTTCTCCCATTCTTAACAGACTATCTACAACATAAAGCTGAGTTTGTGGTTGTCCATTTGGATTTGTAATTATCAATTGTCGTAATTTTGCGGTTTCTGTGATGAGCCATTTTTCAGCTTTTATTACTGAGGCAACCTTCTTTGAATCAAATTTGAATAGATTATTCACTGAATCTGAAAGCATCTCTCTTACCTTGTCTACAATTGGCTCTAGTTTTTGTACCAGTTTCTTATCGATTGGGTCTTCTACTCTCTGTGCCACATCTACTGCCAAATCGGCAATTCTCTCAATATATTGTGCTGCCAACCTAAAATCAAGGGCTTCGACAGGAGCAATGTTCATCATCTCACTCATTCGTGGATATTGTATTGCTGACCTAAGTTGTCTTACAATGAGAAAGAACAATCTATCTACCTCTTCATCGCGTTGAATGACTTCCTTAGATCCTTCCATTGAACCCTCGAAATATACTTTAAACGAATCTTCAATCATTCTTGAGGTTATCAGATTCATCCGTCTCATTGCAGTATTGACCGGCAATGTGGATGGATCAATAAGACATCTCAAAATGATCTGATGGTCATCTTCCTCAGTTACTTCAAGAGCGACAAATCGTTTAATGACTTTCTTGAGTTCATCTCTCTGAACATTCGTAATTGGGTCTTCGCTTACAATTCGAATCTCATCAAATCCCAAGAGGTATCTACTTGTTATCTCCCACCTGAGATTGAATTCAATTTGAGTTGTAGTTGTTCGTTTCTCTCCAGCCTTTGGAAGACGAGGATCCACTATTAAGCATCCATCTTCACGTTCAGCAACTACTACAGGGTCTCCTTTGTTCAATTTATGACGAACGACCCAATCCTTTGGCAAGATGATCAAGAACGAACTCCCGCTCTTTCCACCAGTCTGTTGTAGCCTTCTGATATTTACCATAGTCTCACCAAAAGATAATGTTAAGCCACAATTTCTTTCTCACTAGTGTGCTTATTACATTTCCCGCAGGAACCAGTAGGGCAGCTGTTTAAAACACGAACATACTTTCACTTCAGTGATGATCAATTGACAGCATCTGTTCGTCGTAATATCTTGGCTCGTCTGATTGAGTCCGGACTCCAAATAACACCAGATGCTCTAGATTACATTTTAACTCTTGACACTCCTTTTGAAAAAGTGGAATCTATAATTCGCACCAGAGATACTATTGATACTCCACTTGTTCTCTCAAAAGAATTCGTAATCTCGCTTTTTGAAAACACTCTACCTGTAGTAGATACTTCAGGTACAGCATTAGATAGAACCACCGAACTAAATGAACCATCTCAAAAGAAAAGTAGGTTTCACAAAAAGGAAATCGATTGGAACTTTACAATTGAGAAAGCACCTGACGAAGAATCGGTGGGTTCGGAAGGTACGATCGAGGACTTTCTTGAGTTGTTTCAAGATCGTTTTGAGAGAATAAAGAAAATCTACATGACTCGGATTGATACTCAAAATGCAGTACCTCCCAATGTAGCAAAAAAGAGGAGAAACCCTACTAGGCGTCGTGCGATAGCTGATAGTCCTGGCACTCGTATTAGTCGTCCTCCTAGTCAAATTGTCATAGGAATCATTAGGAACAAGAGTATTTCGAAATCTCGCAATGTTATTCTTGATTTAGAAGGACAAGAAGACACAATCATCTGTGTTGTTCCTTCTAGTCAAGAAGGTATCAAAGGACAACAACTCTCAGAGAAAGCTAATTCAATACTGCTAGATGAAGTTGTTTGTATTTCAGGTTATGTTGATAATGATGGACGAATGATTGCTGACGATGTGTTATTCCCTGATATACCAACAGCTCGGCAGATTGGACGATCAAAGAAGGACACCTATGCTGCATTCATCTCAGATTTACATTGTGGTAGTCAAGAATTTTTAGAAGACGAATTCGATCGTTTCGTTGATTGGGTAAATGGTCGTGATATAGAAGAATCAGATAAGAGCATCGTTGATAATCTCTCCTACATCTTTATTGCAGGAGATATGGTTGATGGAATTAGTGTCTATCCCGATCAGAGGTACCACCTAGCAATATCTAGTCTCTACGACCAGTATAATCTTGTTGCGAGTAAGTTGAAGAAGATACCAAAACACGTCAAAATTTTCTGTATTCCAGGAAACCATGATGCATGTCGTCAGGCACTTCCTAAACCTCCTATTCCAAAAATCTTTGCTGAGGCGCTTTACAAACTTGATAATGTGACAATGTTAGGAGACCCCAGTCAACTTATTGTTGAAGGAGTTGACATACTTATCACCCATGGTGATAGTCTGGACGATTTAGTAACTACTATTCCCAGTGCCTCATATACAGATCCGTCTTTACCTATGAAAGAACTGCTGAAGAAACGCCATCTTGCTCCGATATATGGAGGAAAGACAGAGCTTGCGCCATTACACCGTGATTGGATGGTTATTGATACTCCCCCTGATATTGTTCATTTTGGTCATGCTCATCATAATGCAGTAGATAATTATCGGGGTGTCCAAATCATTAATTCTGGAACCTTTCAATCGCAGACAGACTTCATGCGAAAACAGGGAGTGGTTCCAACGCCTGGTATTGTCACTCTATTGAATTTACGGACTGGTGCTCCTGAACTGAAATTCTTTTACGACTTATCAAGCCAGAACTCCTAGATTTACCCCATAATTTCCTTGGCAGCCTTACTGAGTCTAACATCATCATCAAATATATCGCCAATCTGCTTCTTACTTACAGCAAGCTTGATTTTCTTTGTACGACCATATCGTCCTTTTGAAATCACTGTAGTATTAATCAAACCAAGCATATCAAGTTCTGCTATGAGATCTGAAACACGTCTCTGGGTCAAGGTATCTAATGAGAGTGATTTTGCTATCTCTGAATAGACATTGAAACACTCTCCTGTGACTATATCATTTTGTCCTCTATCAGCTAAAGCATACACTGCAAATAAGACAGCTTTTGATTGCATTGGAAGGGTCTTTACGGTCTCGGTGATGGTATCTCTCTCAATCACTTTTTGTGCATCACGAACATGATTCTGAGTGACTTTTTCATCACCCCTTCTCTCTGCGAGTTCTCCTGATGTTCTCAATAAATCTAAGGCTCTTCGGGCATCTCCATGTTCTTGTGCTGCAAGAGCTCCCACGAGATTAATCACTCCTTCATCGCTAATCACTTTCGGATTGAATGCAATCT
This sequence comes from Candidatus Thorarchaeota archaeon, assembly GCA_016839245.1. The sequence continues at coordinate 14,983 of JAEOUN010000104.1, read as the reverse complement.
CTACACGCTGTTGCAGGATTCCCTTAAGTTGTACTGCATTATATGGTGCAAAAATCACTTCTTCTTCACCTAGTGTTGATAAAACTCGCGGATCCAACATCTCCTTGAACTTCAAATCATTACTAATTCCTATAATTGATATCCGACTGTTTTCTAATTCACTGTTCATACGTGTCAGTCCATATAGAATATCATTACCTTGGTTGACATCTCTCTTCACGAGACTGTCTACTTCATCAAGCACTATTAACATAATATTTGAGTCAGCATCCAACTTTTTCTTGAAAATTGATCTAATCTCATCAGTTGGTAGACCAGTAAATGGAATGTCGGACCCATCTGGCATAGTCGCATCAATATCAACACAGAGTTGTCTAAGGACTCGGTAATTAGTACCAACAATCCTACAGTTTACAAGAGTGGTATGGGGAACACTTACTCCACTCTGTCTTGCTTTTTCGACAAGTAGACTGAGAACATACTTTGCTACAACAGTTTTCCCGGTACCAGTCTTCCCATAGCAGAGGATATTCGATGGTGGTGCACCACGTAATGCAGGTCCAAGAATTGAACCTAACCTTCCCATCTGTTCATCTCGAAACGGAAGGTCTTCAGGAACATACGTTGGTCTTAATGCATCTCTATCTTTGAATATTCCTTGACCTTGCAAAAACTTGTCAAACAGCTTGTCTAGCGGCTTTTCCATCACATTCACTCCATTGGAAGATAAGGGAAGTTCTACTGGATTTCCTATGGAACCTATGGAACATATGGAACAAATAAGGTTACGTATTACTCGAATAGGTATTAATTGAATCATATTTTAGTGGAAGTGGTTATCAAGACAACTATTTACCACTACACTTGAAACAAAATGGCGTGATATCATTGCGATTAAGGGATTTGGAGATAGCTTTAGAATCAATTCAACGAACGAACGAGTACGACGTCAAGTTAGAGCAATATCCCACTCCTGCAAGCATCGTATCTGCTATTCTTTTCTCTGCACAAATGGAACATGGTGATATTACAGATAAGACCGTATTCGATCTTGGCTGCGGTGATGGAATTTTTGCACTTGGAGCAGCTCTATTAGGTGCACAACGAGTTGTAGGAATTGATGTACAAAGCAAAGCCTTAAAGGCGTCACAAATGAATTCACGACTGCTTGAAATAGAAGACACAGTAGACTGGGTCTTAGGGGATGTTTCCTCTTTGCAGCTACAGTGTCTTGTTGACACTGTTGTCAGTAATCCTCCCTTTGGAGTAAAAAACAGAGGGGCTGACATGAGATTCCTTACAAAAGCAATCTCAATAGCAGATGTGACCTACAGCATACACCTTGCGGGTGAGAAAAACAGGACCTTTCTGACGAAAGAGATTGAACGGCTGAACGCAACGGTTACACAAATCGAAACTTTCCAATTTCCAATAAAGAAGTTGTTCGATTATCATAAAAAAGAAATACACATGGTCAATGTAGACCTATATCGAATAAGTTCCAAAAAGAGTGAACAAGATGGCTGATGTAAAGAGCGGCGATGTAGTAGTACCAGGAGAGCAATTATGTGTCATTGAAGAGTTATCTCCTGGCAATGGCACCTATGAAAAAGAAGGTGTTGTGTATGCGGCCGCACCAGGTGCAGTTTCTATGGATTTGAAAGAACGCAGTATCAGTGTCATTCCACCTGATGGTAAATCGAAACTTGCACTACCAATTGCTGGTGATATTTTAATGGGGGAAGTTGTCAATACCTACGAACAACGGGCTGAGGTTATCATAGTTCGTAGAAATGACCAAGATTTTCATAGTGGACTAGTTGGCGAAATTCATATCAGTAATGTAACACGTCGCTTTGTCAAAAGTATGCATGATGTGTTGTGTGTGAATGACATCATTCGTGCAACTGCACTTAATACTCATGAACTGCCTGTCGAACTAAGTCTTGTTGGACCTGATTTTGGCGTAGTATTTGCACAATGTTCTAAATGTGGCAATCCACTCACCCTAACGACTTTCAATAATATGTTTTGCCTCCGATGCGAAAACCGAGAAACTCGAGAGGTCGCAAAAGATTATGGTCAGAATTTTGGCCTTGAAGTACGACCTGATCTTGCACCAAAACGTAGATCATATGATCAGGATCGTTATGACAGAGGAGATCGTAGAAGTAGTAGACGTTATGAAAGCAGTCGTAGCAGAGGTGAAGGCAGACATTATCCTGATAGACGCTCCAGTAGGGGTAGTCGTGATAGTAGAGATGATAGGAGGCGTCGTGAATGAAGCCAAGAACAATAGAAAATACAAAATTTGAGCTCAAATTTGAGATAGGTGGAGAAGGACATTCATTTCCCAATCTCTTGCGTAAAACACTCCTTGAGGAGTCAGCTGTTGAATTTGCAGGGTATAATATTGAACATCCTCTACTTGCCAGCCCAGTTGTGACCTTGCGTACAAAAAGGCGTCAAGCGAATGTTGTACTTAGAGAGGCTCTAGAGAAGATGCTTGCTCGTACAGAGGAATTTCGAAAGAAGTTCACACAATCCATCTCAGATCATAGCATTGACTAAACTACTTGTCTAATAGAGTGATTCCAATGTGGGAGTCCTTCGTCCAACATAAGAGCATTGAAGCAATAATGCATGATAAAGGACTTGCAAAAATTGGCGATAATGTAGTGAATCTCTGCTACTCTCTTGCAAAGTCACAAGTTCTTGGAAAAATGACTGGTGAGAAGGTACGAGATAGTGTTCTTGCACGTGCAATTCGAGCAACTCCTGTCTATGGTCATATGAATAAACGAACTGATGCTGGAAAAGCTGCAGATGCCTACGAGGCAATAATGGCATATCTATGGATGTCGCGAAAAATCACAATTCAAGAAATTGTAGAGTCTTTAGCGAAAAGTCTTGATATTAATTCCACAACAAATAGAAAGAGAGAGGGAGAAATTGCAGCCATATCCTTTCAATCTCTTCTTGAACAACACATTATACACCTCCCTCATAGACAGAATTGAACGATATGACCAGTCACAATCCTTTATTAACTCATGATACAGCGACGCAGAAGCGGAGTGCATTGAAATGGAATTCTGTGAAAAGTGTGGTACAATGATGATGCCCTTTACACAAGAAGACGGTAGTAATGTGTTGAAATGCCGTAGCTGTGGGTACATTAAAGAAATCAAAAAGCCACTAAAATTATCGGAAGCAATTGAAAAAGGACCTCGTGATAAAATCGTTGTTGTTGAAGATGATTCTATTCCCATGCCTATTACAAAGGCATCATGCCCGAAATGTGGAAATACTGAAGCATATTATTGGACTGTGCAGACACGACGTGGTGATGAAGGAGCAACAGAATTCTATAGATGCACTAAGTGTAAGCACACATGGCGAAACTATGGTGGTTAAGTTAGCCATCAATACAGACTGACATATTTATAGCATCAACAATGCTTGAGAAACACAGGCAGCAATTCTCTTACTCGAGTAATTCATAGAGGTGCATTTGAAATGACAGAGGATAAGAAGTTCATACGAAAAAGGGCATCCCAACTTACTACAATTCGTGATTTGGCTGATAAGAAGAGTCCTGTCCGAGTTCTTGGTATTGTAATTGATTCACAACCTGGTGCAGCTCTTATCCAAGATATCTATGATGATATTTCAAAAGCTGGAAAAATTTGGGTTACTATTGAAGGAATCCTCGAACCAAAGAAAAAATATTTGATCATAGGTGAAATCACTGAAAAGACCGATGGCGACATGAAGGAACATCGATTGAATGCATCATTAGTCCATCCTATTGATAACCTTGACCTTAACCTGTACAAAGAAGTTCTCGAGTTGGAAGATAGAGTTTTGCAATCATTCAGGTAAACATGGAGGAAAACTAATGTTCCACGCAACACTTGATAGCACAAAAACTTGGAAGCAAATTGTTGATGCTCTTGCTACACTCCTTACTGAAATTCATCTAGTAGCCACATCTAGTGGTATCACTTTGACCCAATATGATTCTTCAAGAGCAGCCATGGTTGATCTTACCTTGCCAAAAACAGTCTTCCAAGACTACGATTGTACTGGAGAGCACGATATCTGTGTAGGAGTTGACGATATAGTCAAAGTTAGTAAACGAATGACTATTGATGATAAATTAATCTTTGACCTTGACACATCTGAAAATCGATTAGAAATACGTATGATTGGACAAGCTATAAGAACATTCAAACTGCAACTGCTTACCCCGCCTACTGAAAGAACCCAAAAGATTGTTTCATCATTCGATGTCAAAGCCGAGATGTATGCTGATGCCTTCAAACATGCTGTAAAAGACATAGGCGTATTTTCTAACCATCTTAAAGTCACTGCGCAACCCAATTCATTGAGTTTTGCCGGAGAGGGCGATACAGGAGAATCAGAAGTTGTTCTGAGTCTTGGTGATGACTCTCTACTTTATAGTCTAAGTTCTACTGATACAATTTCATCTATGTATGCTTTAAGTTACTTGAATGAGATTGCAAAAGCTATTTCAAGTGATAGTCTGACTCTTCAGATGACTGCTAATAGGCCTATTCTACTCGAATATTCCATCGCTGAAAGCGGACTGATGCGGTTTCTACTAGCGCCTCGTGTCGAACGAAGGTGATGGAATCGATTAATATATCATCTATTACTTACAACTGCCGAGAAGTACATTTTAAATTGCCATGAATACTTTCAAAATTAGGCAAAATATGCTTGTATCATAACCCAACAATATATTGGAGATAATAAGACAATGTTTCACGCTACTCTTGACAGCACAAAAACTTGGAAGCAGATCGTAGATGCCTTAGCAACACTTCTTACTGAGGCTCACCTGAGAGTGTCCGAATCAGGAATCTCATTACGGCAATTAGATTCGTCCAAGGCAGCAATGATAGATCTTACTCTTCCATCATCCGTGTTTCAAGAATTTGCTTGTAAGGGAGAACATGATATTTGCCTTGGTATTGATGAACTAGCCAGAGTAAGTAAAAGGATGGGTGGGGATGAGCGTCTGGAGTTCACGCTTGATGAATCTGATAACAGACTTGAAATCAAGATGATTGGACAAGCTGAACGGCAGTTCAAGCTACAACTTCTCACACCTCCCGATAGTCAAACAAATCGTCCTGGAATGGAATTTGATGTAAAGGCAGAGATGTTTGCTGATGCCTTCAAACAGGCAATCAAAGATGTTGGTGTTGTATCTAGTCATGTTAAAATTAGTGCAGAGAAGAATCTATTGACCTTTTCAGGTGAAGGTGACACTGGTGAAGCAAAAATATCTCTCTCCACTGAAGGTGATGATCCTGCCCTGTTTCAATTAAAAGTTGGAAGTAGCCCCTCTGTTGCTATGTATGCACTCAATTATTTAACTGAGATATCAAAAGCAATAGCAAGTGATAGTATTATGGTCCAGTTCACTGGAAACAAACCAATGATGCTTGAGTTTCCAATTGCTGAAGCAGGTACAATCAGTTTTATTCTAGCTCCACGTGTTGAACGTAGATAATATACTTTAATCTCGCTGGATTGAAGTGATAGTACTTGTATTTAATTAGAATAGTAAATACTGCTACTATAAATATAGTTCATACAAACAGGATGTCAAGAGGTGTAGTCTTCTTCAATGTCAAAACAGAATCAGGGAAAAATTGCAACGATCATGAAGCTACGCCTTCTGTTTCATGAATATTATTCAAAGCATCCTGATTCGCTTGATATTCCAGAAAAAATTCACACAAGGGAATTTGCTATTCAAACCTGGGAACAGAATTGGCATTGTATTGAACGAAAAGGTCATGATGAATCAGGGAACGAGATATGGACTGGGTGCGGGAAATCAGGCGTATCATTTCAACCTATAACAGAGTGTCCTAATTGTCACTCGAAGGATGTACGTACAACAAGTTGGATTCGTCATGTAGGATATCGAACTGCTAAGGATATGGCTATGGACTTAGCGAAAACGGCTCCTGAGAGTATATATCATTCTGCTGCATTCTATAGAGTTCCAACAGCTACTCATATGTCTGAAAAAGAATGGATGGGTGCTGAACTAGTATTCGATATCGATGCAGATCATCTAGACTTGAAATGTAGTAATGAACATGATACATGGATCTGCAATAATCCCGAATGCCGGAAAAGCGGAACTGGCAAACCTCCAGATATCTGTCCAGTCTGTGGTGATGCATGGTATTGCGAGAATCCTAAATGTCACAAAGTTGGGACTGGCAAACCACCAAAAGCGTGTCCTGATTGCAATTCTAAAGTAACGCAGAAGCAATTTGGTTTTACTACACGAAAATGGATTTGTGATAAATGCTTAGATGTTGCTCGAAATCATACAAAAAAGCTTGTGGACGATTTCTTAGTTGATGACTTTGGTTTTGATATTGACAAAATCAAAATCAACTATAGTGGACATCGGGGATATCATGTACGAATATGTGATCCTCAAGTGTACAAATTAGACTCGAATGCCCGTGTTGAGATTGTGCATTATGTTATGGGATCTGGTTTTAAGGGTGAAAAGGCAATCTCTCAAGAAAGAGGTGCAATAAGAGTTACAAAACGTGGATTTCCAGGATGGAATGGGAAAGTTGCTGATGCTATGATTTGGTTTATACAGAATCTTGACGAGTACACTGGTCGAGAGAAGTGGGTAACTCAACTTAAAGAACGACGAATAGACGCCCTTGACGGTCTTCAGCGACCAACACCAATTCTTAGTTCTAAAGTCAGAGGTGTTGGTCTGAAATCTTGGCAAGAGATAGCTGAGAGAGCTATAGAATTCTATGGCGCTGAGATAGACCGTCCTGTTACACACGATATTCACCGAGTTATACGTCTTATTGGCAGTCTTAATGGTAAGACAGGTTTTACTGTATCTGAGATACCTTATGATGAATTGGACTCGTTCGATCCTTTCAGTGATGCTATTGCATTTAATGAGGGATCAATGAAGATTACATTTCATAAAGGATCTAAAATACCGCCTTTCAGAATTGCAGATGAAACATACGGTCCATTTTTAGGTGAAACAGTTGAATTACCACTTGGCGCCGCAGTGTTCGCATTATGTAAAGGAGTTGCTTTACTTGAGTGAAATGAATTACGATGAGATTAAGCAAGCATGGAACGACGAGGTAGAGAATGAAACACTACAAGATCTTGCTGACATCAGATTGAGTAAAATGATTGCCCATCTCTCCAATCTTCGTCTTGCATTGGCATCAACAAATGCAGAAGATATCCTCCAGAGTGAAATGCTAACCCAAGAAGCACTCAATATCGAATTCATGATTACTGATATGCTAGAATTAAGAAAAGACAAGATAATGAAAGCTATACTTGTTGGTCGAAAACCCCCGGTAGATATGACACTTGCAGAAGAAGAGTTCTATAATAGGATTCAACGAGCTTTTGATGGTCATACTGAATTTGTAAAGGAGTCTATCTCTGGTCTGACTATATCTAGCAAGAAAAGGAAGAGTAAGAAGGTTGACGAGATTCAGAAGGTCGAAGAAATAGGAGAACCTGAAGGAATCGATTATGTAATTGTTAGATTTCTTAAACCAATATCTGAGGCATTCCTAGGTCTAGATGAGATAACATATGGACCTTTTGCAAAAGAGGATATTGCTACTATTCCTGTTGCAAATGCAAAAATTTGGTTACGTGATGGTACTGCAAGTCGTGTTGTACAGGAAGACGGAGTGAAACTAAATGAGTAACATTTCGATTAAGACTGCATTGGACTCGTATCTTGCCACATTGGACCAACTGCAACAGACAGTCATGGACTCCCATATAAAATTTCGAATTGCTCTTGCTGATACACTCAAGCTTCTTGAAACTGAATCAACAACATTGAAACATCTCCATGGTACTCCCAATGCTTTGAAGGGATATATCATCCAGATGAATGAAGATTTACTAAATAGCACAAAGAGGGCCTTTGAACAGCTCAGAAAACAGCTTCAATCAATATCGGAACTGACTTGAATTATGAATAGAAACTCCTAAGAGTCAGCCTGAATATCTTCGTACTATGCCTCCTCGTAAAATCCTTTTCCAACTCATTGGAATTTTGTGTATATTTTTAGCAATTTCTGGTGGGCTACTATATCCACTAAATACTTACCACATCTTCTGGATTATTCTCTATGAGATAACCGTTATTCTAAGCACTATTGGAATTATTTACATAATCTATCTCAGAGGTTTTGAGGATTGATAAAACAGAGGAGAGAGAATAAATTATCCTCCTATAAACTTTTAATATGGGCTTGATTTTGCTGAGCAGATGGCGATAACATCGTCAAATGCAAGTGGTGTATCTTATGAGTGAAATGGATGAACCGAGTGATCCGCCGGTCACACTGATTGATCCAATTGACATGTCAAAGCTCGACTCCAAGTTTCGAGAAGAAATCAAAAGCATGCCAAACGGTGAAGAACTCTCTGCGTGTTTTGCCTGCTCCACATGTACTGCAGCCTGTCCAATTGCTAACATCTGGAAGTATAAACCGCATCAGCTGATACGTATGATTCTTCTCGGGATGAGGGAAGAAGTTCTCTCGTCCAACGAGATTTGGCTTTGTTTGACTTGCTATCAATGTCAAGAGAGGTGTCCTCAAAAGGTTAGAGTCACAGACATTTTCTTTGATTGTAAAAACCTAGCTGCTGAAGAGGGCAAAGTTCCACCCAAAGTTCTGACACTTGTAAAAGAGCTACTCACCAATGGTCAGTTGTATACAGTTACAGCAGACTGGGAACGAGAAGACCTGGGGCTTGAACCTGAAGTCCCCGGCTTATCAGTGAACGCTGTTAAGACCATTCTAAAAGATACAAGGACTAGTAAGCTTGTAGGTGGTGATGAGTAAGGATGCCAATGTATAACCTCTATATTGGGTGCAGTGTGCCAGTGAATTATCCCAATTATGAAATCGCGATGATTAGGGTGGCACGAGCCTTTGATATCGAGCTTGAATACATGGAGGGCGTTGCCTGTTGTGGTAGTCCTAATCTCAGAGCAGTTGATCATGATGGTTGGATCCTTGTAAATGCAAGGACTCTGGCGATTGCTGATAAAAATGGCAATGATGTTGTCACTCCATGTAATGGCTGCTTTGGATCGCTGAAAGATGTATACCACCACCTTATGCATAACGATGATGTGCGAAAGAAAATCAATAAAGAATTGAAAAAAGAAGGTCTAGAATTCAGAGGAATCTCAAGACCTCGTCATTTTGCTGAGGTTCTTTATTCTGATATTGGCATCGATGAAATCAAGAAGAAAATCACACGACCCTTAGATGGCGTTGGGATTGCCATTCATTATGGATGTCATCTCTTGAGACCTGTTGATGTGACAGAATTTAAGCCTGAATATCTTCAGGAGCTTGTACTGGTTACGGGTGCATCAGTTATTGACTACCCTCTCTGGAAACAATGTTGCGGAGCTACTGTTTTGCCAGTTGATGAGCCACTTGCAATACGACTTGCTCGTGATAAGTTAAAGTCAATGAAGGAATCTGGGGCTGTGTTTGCAACTGTTGTCTGCCCTGCTTGTGGCAATCAGCTAGATTTACAGCAACTTGGTCTCAAGGAATCCTATGGTGAGGACTACAATCTTCCTATCCTTGTCTATCCCCAAATACTTGGATTAGCCATTGGACTGGATGAGGAAGAAGTAGGGCTTAGTATGAACCGAGTACCTGCAGATCCAATATTAGACCATCTAACTGGTTGAGGTGCATAAACATGTCCAACCCCGTACTCATCATAGGTGCAGGTGTTGCAGGAATGACCACCGCTGTTGAGCTTGCTGATTCTGGAATCAAGACCATACTTGTTGAGAAGCAATCTACAACAGGTGGCAATGCACTCAATCTCTACAAAGCGTTTCCGACAGACGATTGTTTCTATTGCTTCGAAGGAAATCGTTGGCGTTCAGGAATTAGAAAATGCTTCTATAGAAGTGCTCTGGTGGACCAACCAAATATTGACCTTAAGACAAACACACAGGTTGTAGATATCTCAGGAACGCCACGAAAATTCCTTGTAACACTCGATGTTGGTCCTCAATACATTGATCCAAAGAGATGCACGATGTGTGGCCTGTGTATTGAGAAATCAAAGGCCTTCAGTATACTCTCTCCACAGTGTCAACCTCAAGCTGTCATCTATAATCCAGATATCGTGGACGAAAAGAGCAAGTCTGCAGAAGATGACTGTCCCTCAAAAGCTATCAATCTTAGTGCTACATCTACTCAAGAAAAAATCACTGTTTCTGATATTGTCCTAGCTACTGGTTATCATGAATTCCAACCTGTAGCTATAGACGAATATGGATATGGTACTCATCCGAATGTCATCACGCAACTTGAGCTAGCACGGTTTCTAGATCCCCTTGGTCCTACAGGTGGGAAACTCCTGAGACCATCGGATGGTAAACCAATCAGACATGTAGTTATGGTACAATGTGTGGGTAGTCGCGACGAAAACTACTATCCTTATTGCTCCAAAATATGTTGTATTTTTGCTCTGAAACATGCTGCAATTCTTACACTCGAACGAGGAGATATTGATGTTCGTGTTGTCTACATGGATATTCGTACGTATGACCGATATGAACAATATTACAAAAAAACCCGTGATGCCGGAGTAGAGTATATCCGTGGCCGGGTGTCACGGGTGGACCCAAGTAAAGATGGAACCCTCGATATCGTGGTCTATGATTCACTGCTAGACAGATACATGAAATTCCCTACAGATCTCCTCGTTTTATCATCGGCCCTTGAACCTTCTGTGGGCAGTTCTCAACTTCTAGAATCTCTAGGATTGACATCTACATGTGGATTTGTGGGCGCAATAGATGCTGAAACCGAAGTTGTTGTTGGAGATCATATCTATGCATGTGGTTCTGCCTTAGGTCCTTCAGAGATACCTGAGAGTGTTACTCAGGCAAGAGCTGTTGTATCAAAAATACTTCAGACTAGGAAGTGAGAATGAGGTGGACGACATTAAATCATCAGTGCTCCTTTGCACCTGTGGAAAACAGCTTCGGCTCTCATATGACTTTCTAAAGAGTGAAGTCAAGAAACTAGACTTGGCGTCATCAGTGACAGTTCACGACTTAGTATGTCAAGAAGAAGGACTTGCAAAGATAGAAGAGTTACTCTCTACGAACGACGGTCATCTTGTAATTGCTGCATGTACTAGTCAGAAGATTCAACCCCGAATCAATCAGTATCTCAAAGAGAAAGGAATAGATGGTTCAAAGATTCAATATGTCAATATTCGTGAACACTCTGCCTGGGTACATGATAATGTTGACCAAGCTAGCAAGAAATCCTTGGATATGATTCGTGGTACTCTTGCTCGTTCTTCAAAATCAACTGGACTTTCCGACCAGACGAAAGACGTGAAGAACCATGTTACTGTTGTTGGTGGAGGAATCGCAGGTATTGAATCAGCACTGAGCCTCTCTAATCTTGGCTATGAAGTGAGTCTAATCGAGATCAGTTCCCAGCTTGGTGGTCATGTCAAATACTTACCTGTTGTTGCTCCTACTGGAAAATCCGGTCTAGAAATCCTTAGTGGACGATTAGAAGCTCTTGAGAATGATAATAATATCCAACTCATGACTGAAACCCAATTGAAGTTTGTAACGGGAGAGATGGGTAACTTCACTATTCACTATCTTAACAATAAATCTGAGAAAGAGCAGACTATGAAGACATCAGCAATTATCCTTGCTACTGGATTCAAAGAGTTCGAGCCATTTACGATGGAAGAGTATCGATATGGTAAGAACCCAAATATCATCACTCAATTCCAGCTATCTCGTATGATAACAGAAGGAAAGCTTTCTAGACCATCTGATGATGGGCCAATAAAGGAAGTAGTAATGGTCCAATGCGTAGGTAGTAGGTCTGAGGACTACAAGAAGGACTGCAGCAAGTTATGTTGTACATTTGCTATTGATAATGCACTTGAAATTCTAAAACGTAATCCAGATACGAATATTCGGATTGTCTACATGGATATCCGTGTTCCATTTGAGAATGAAATGGTCTACAAGGAATCAAGAGAGGTAGGGGTTGATTATATCCGTGGACGCATCAGTATGATATGGGAACAGGATAATGAAACACGCGTTCGAATATACGATTCACTATTGAATGAGTACTTGGAAGTATCTCCTGATTTAGTGGTTCTCTCCTCTGCTATCCTCCCGCCAGATGGCGTAGCTGAATTATCTGAAACTCTTGGTTACTCCATTCAAGATAATGGTCATATCAAGGAATTATATGGAAAACTCAGGAGAAATGAAACCCGTAGACGTGGAGTGATTGCAGTTGGTGCTGTGACTCGTCCTCAATTCGTATCCGAATGTATCACTGATGCCCAGGCAGGTGCTCTAATAATTCATAATGAGCTTCAAGGTGGTAAAATTCACTCACTCGCTCGTGGTGCGGTATTGAATGTAGATGACTGTGTCGGATGCAGTCTCTGTGCGCAACAATGTCCACGTGGTGTTCCCCTAATGATAGAACAGACTGAAGATGAATCTGTGAGTGAGGATCAGAAAATTCTCTTCAAGGCTGCTATTGATACATTAAACTGCCATGCATGTGGTGTCTGTCAGAGTCTTTGCCCCTCTGGGGCCACTCAATTGAATTTCTTATCAAATGATCAGCTATGGTCAGAGATTCACGAGACTCTTAGAGATGCCGGTCCAGATTATCCTATAACTCTCTGTTTCTACTGCGAAGAATGCGCAGTATCTACAATCGATATTGTTGGATCTCAGAAAATGACCTATCCTGCAAATACTAGAATGATTCCTGTACCATGTGCAGGCAGAGTGAGTATCATTGATATTCTCAAAGCCTTCGAAAGCGGGGCAAGTACTGTCATGATTGCCGCCTGTGAAAAGGACCGATGCCATGTCGGAGGAACTGGAAACGAGATTGCACAGGTTCAAGTTGATGTTGCCCATGACATCTTGAATGCAATCGGTTGGAACGGTGAACGTGTGGAAATGTTCAGGATGTTTAGTGCGGAACCTGAACGATTCACTAATGCAATTAATGAAATGGTTAAACGATCAAAAGACTTAGGCCCAACTCCAGTGCATCTAGGTACTGCTGGTAAGTGGATGGAGGCAAGTAAATGAACGGGTCATCTACTCTAAAAGAGATTCCACCAAAGCGACAACGTATGTTAGACATGATCATGGCACTTGGTGGATTAAAGGAAGAGCAGGCAATACCACCCGGGAAAGTCCATGAGGCTGTAGAAGGTTTGAAGAGTGAATTATCCCCACTTGTTGAGGATATTCTTGCCTTTCCTGAATTGTATTTCACAGAATTTCTTTCAAAAATGAAAACAGCCAATCTTGTAGAAGAAATAACAGATCTGAATGTCCTCAAAGGAGTCATAGCAATTCTGGAAGAGGCCTCCTCGATCCAGCCATCTGAGAAAATAGATGCGCTTCGAATATTATTACAAGAAGCCTTGGAAACAGCAGAATCCTCGGACACTGAAAGAGCTGAATTTGAAAGGAATATTGATACTATAGCATCTCTTGTTTCTAGTGACCCTGAGGTTGCTCTACTCTCTCTTCAACAGAATTTTGGAATCACTACTCGCTACGGTCAACCTCCCTGCCATGTTGAATGTCCAGCTGGTGTTCGTACTCAACGTTTTGTCAACCTTATTCGTGATGGCAGATTCAAAGAAGCACTACAGCTGATGCGCGAAACATACCCCTTTGCTGGGACCCTGGGTCGTGTATGTAATGCTCTCTGCGAGGTAAAATGCTCACGGGGTCTCATTGACCAATCTATCAGCATTAGAAATCTTCATAGATTTTTGGCTGATAATGAACGAGCAAGTGGGAAAATAGCATGGCAGACTCCTACTATCAATAAGGAACGAAAAGTTGCCATTATCGGTGCAGGCCCTGCAGGGATGGGTTGTGCTTATGATTTAGCTCGTATGGGTTATCCGGTCACAGTCTTTGAGGCAAAACCAGATAGTGGTGGACTCTTACGATATGGAATACCATCTTATCGTTTGCCCCGTGATGTCCTTACTGAAGAAATATCCTATGTTCAAAAATTAGGAGTAGAGATAGTCAATGGGAAGAAAGTTGTAAAACCAAGCGATTTACTCTCTCAAGGATTTGATGCTATCTTTATTGGAACTGGTGCATCCTCAAGCAGAAAATTAAGAATTGAGGGTGAGAATGCCAAGGGAGTATACCATGCACTTGAATTTCTAAACGATTTCAACATGGGAAAGAAATTCAATCTCGGGAAAAGAGTAGCTGTAATCGGAGGTGGCAATGCTGCAATTGACTCTGCAAGGGTCTCTCTTCGATTAGGCGCAAATGAGGTGTTCATTGTATATCGACGTTCTAAGGAAGAAATGCCTGCTAATCCCAGCGAGATTGAGGATGCTGCACACGAAGGTATACAAATCAATATTCTATCTTCACCTGTAAAGATTCTTGAGGAGTCTGGAAAGGCTAAAGCTCTACAATGTATCAAGATGGAGCTTGGTGAGCCTGATTCATCAGGAAGAAGAAGACCTGTACCGATTCCTGATTCTGAATTTAGTATTGATATTGATAGCATCATTGTGGCAATTGGTCAGGGGATCGATGCTGACGAATATTTCCCTGATATTGAGTATACCGAATGGGGTTTCATTCAGGCTGATCCTATATCGGGTCAAACAAGTGTCGAGGGCATCTTTGCCGGTGGTGATGCAGTTTCTGGTCCTGCTACTGTTGTCTGGGCTGTTGGAGCAGGAAAGAAAGCAGCTCATGCAATAGACCTCTTTCTTAGAGGAGAGCAAGTTCCGAAAGTAAAATCAAAACGACCCATAATTGCCTCTGTTGATATAGACAAAACTCAAGCAAAAGAAG
>JAEOUN010000103.1 GCA_016839245.1 Candidatus Thorarchaeota archaeon | reverse complement strand
CTTCTCGTGGCGAGTGTCTCAGACGATCTGGAAGACCTCCACCATGACCTTCAACTACTAGTTCATATCCACGACCAATACGACCTCTTTTTGCTGTCTGAAAGCCAACCTTTTCAATACCACGAGCGTTTCTCTCTGCAGCTCTTCGTTCAATCATGCCTGTTCCTGAGGGCACAACAAGAATGAGTTTCTTCTGTGCATCATCAACTGTAAGGCTGATTGGAGTAGTAGGCGTGCCAGAGCACTCATGAAATTGACTATTTCTATATTCGAGTACTATCTTCATCTAGACAATTCCCCACATATTATTCAATTCTAAGAAAAAACAAGCTTGGTCACATATTAGGATTTGCTAGATGGAACACCATCCGAAAAAAGTGAAAATTTTATGAAATTAAAAGAAATGAGGTTGAGCTCAAGGATTATTCAGACCCTAGAGCTCAGCTTTGAATAAATGATTTTAATTCAGTCCGGCGGGGGGGGAGGAGGTGGGGTATCATCCAGCTTTGTATCTACTGGTCGTAGGACTGAGTCACGCTTCTTCTTTGTGAAGACGAAGCCAATTATTATGAGCAAAAGTCCAACTACTGCTATGACTGCTCCAATCAATTGCGTGTTTGGTGCAAGGAAGTCATATGCGACATTAATTGTTGGAAGCAAAGCAATAATTGCACCAGCAATTAAAACTAGCGCGCCAAGACACACAGGTCCAGAACGCGTATATTCTCGCCAAGTCAAGTATGCCAATTTTATAAGCTCCTAAATCGAGACATACCACGTGGTCTCGTCTACCTTTAATTGAATCAGCCCAAGCGATTTAAGATTATTGGGTAGCTAGGATATTACATTATAGTACCTGATTTGGTTCCTACTGCTACTCAAGACTCATCCCAACAATGCAACCTGTAGAAGAAGTATTCACAGTTACTTTTGTGCCTGTTAATTCCGCTAGCCTTTTTGCAATCATCTCGTGAAATGCACAGGGATAACCTGAAGGTATCTTTTTCACATCAGGATCAAGAGCTCTACATACCCGAAGCAAATCACACGATCCGGTTTCGATAGTCGCGGTTCCAGTTCCTGTTTTTGGCATTTGACTTTCATTCGAACAACTTTGTATAAGCGCACCGAATTTCTTCAATGCTGCTGCTGGATCAGAAGAATCACTAGTGACCCAATAATGAATAAGTTGATCAGCAGCCTTATTGAACATTAAATCCAGATGTCCTGCTGGTAATGTAGTAGCATATGCAGATATCTCACAGATCAGTGCAGCTTGCGATTCAACAATACTCTTTCGAGCATGTTCATTAATTGTCCGAGGAATCAAGGGGATTTCTCCAACTCTAATGTCAGATAACTCAGCCACTACAGATTCGCCCATAGCTTCAGCTGTGGGACTACCTGATGAGGTGGCAGCTAGATCTCCGACTGTGGTTCCATCATCATAGCTAAGATCAGGAATCTCATAATTAGGGCAAATTCCTGCTTGCTGATATTGCCTAGCAAACTGCATGAGCCGACCAGACATCGTTGCAACAGCATGACGACTTAGACCCTCGACTCGAATGTGACCATACGCAATTCCAACAATATTATCAAGATTCAAATCAGAAATGGCTTTCTCTGTGAGAATTTTTTTGCCTCGCACCACTCGTAAAGCCCACATCTCGTTCATGACGCCCACTTGAGCACCGTAACTTGTATTGGTAATCATCACAAGGGGTGAAATTGGATAGAAATCACTCATGAATAGGGTCTCCAACGAAAGGATTCTTTGAACATCATTGAAAGGTTATTCAAAAGGATATCGTGACTGTAATGGCACGACTCTTTACTTGTAATAGAAATAAAATCCGGAATGATGACATGGATGTCGAGGAGAATTTTCACTCGTTAACTAGTTATATCAAAAAGAGGGAAGACTGGACACGAGTGGTGTCCAGTCCATTAATTAAATTTTAAATGTATCCAGGTAATCCTTCGGTTTTTTGAGGTTGCCTCTTCTTTACGCTTTCAGCAACTTCAAGATACCGTTCAAGATCTTTGGAACCTAGGCTTGGACGTGTTTCATTCAATGCTTCTTCAAAGTGCATCATTGTGACTGGTCTTGCCTTCCAATCCTTCCGGACAGCTGTCATAGCAGCTTCTCTGCAGAGCCCTTCAATATCAGCACCAGAATAGCCTTTAGTCATTTCAGCCAATTTTCCAAGATCTACATCATCACCAAGAGGCATCTTCTTTGTGTGAACCTTAAAGATCTCTAACCTCGCCTGAGTGTCAGGAGGTGGTACAAAGATCACTGCATCGAATCTACCAGGTCTGAGAACTGCAGCATCAAGCATATCTGCCCTGTTAGTAGCACCGATTACAAGCACATTTTGCAATGTCTGCATTCCATCAAGCTCAGCAAGAAATTGATTCACAATTCTCTGGCTCACACCAGTATCGTCCCTGCTCCCACGAGAGCCCATGATAGCATCAATCTCATCAAAGAACAACACACAAGGAGCAGTTTGACGAGCCTTCTTGAAGATCTCACGGACTGCCTTCTCGGATTCTCCAACATATTTGTTAAAGATCTCTGGACCTCGTATCGAAATGAAATTTGCCTCACTTTCAGTAGCAACAGCTTTTGCTAAGAGAGTCTTACCAGTCCCAGGAGGACCAAAGAGCAAAACGCCTTTTGGTGAGCGAATTCCCATTTCCTTAAAGACTTCGGGTTTCTTAATTGGAGCTTCAACTGCTTCTTTTAGCTGTTGTTTTACTTTTTCAAGACCGCCTACATCATCCCACTTTACATTTGGTTTTTCAACAAGGACTTCTCTAAGTGCAGATGGTGAAACATCATTTAGCGCTGAATCAAAATCTGATTTGGTCACATAGAGATTTGCTAAGATATCTGCGGGAATGTCTCCAGTTTCCGGGTCAACATGTGGTAATACCTTTCGTAGTGCTTGCATCGCTGCTTCCCTTGTAAGAGCCGCTAGATCAGCACCAACAAATCCATGAGATACAGCCGCAAGACGCTCAAGATCCACATCTTCGCCCAGAGGCATTGACCTTGTGTGAATCTGTAGAATCTCAAGTCTTCCTTTCTTGTCTGGAACGCCAATCTCAATCTCTCTATCGAATCTTCCTGGTCGTCTAAGTGCCTCATCAACATCATCAACACGGTTGGTTGCACCTATGACAATGACTTGACCTCTGCCAGATAGTCCATCCATAAGAGAGAGGAGCTGTGCCACCACCCGTCGTTCAACTTCACCAGTGACATCTGCGCGTTTGGGAGCAATACTATCAATCTCATCAATGAAGATGATACTAGGCGCGTTCTTTTCTGCCTCTTCAAAGGTCTCACGGAGTTTCTGCTCAGATTCTCCATAGAACTTCGACATGATCTCGGGTCCATTAATTACTTTGAAAGTCGCACCTGATTCGTTTGCAACTGCTTTAGCAATCAAAGTCTTACCTGTACCGGGCGGACCATGAAGAAGAACCCCTTTGGGAGGAGATATTCCTAGTCGCTTGAAAAGTTCTGGAGACTTCATAGGAAGTTCAATCATTTCTCGAATCTTAACAAGTTCATTACCAAGTCCACCTATGTCTTCATAAGTGACTTCAGGAACGGTCATGTCTTCAGGTTTCGCGGGTTTGTCTACAACTTCAACATTAGTATCAGGAGTCACCTTTCCAAATTTGCTTGGCGATACTACTGAAACTATGAATGGATGTGCCTGACCTATCGAGGAGAATAGTACCACATCACCTCTAGTAACTGGACGATTTAACATCTGTTGTTTGAAGTGCTGGTCAAAACCAGGTGGAAATCTAAGAGGTTGCGTTGGCGCAAACACGATTCTGGTTGCATCAGGAACAGTTGCTTTACTTACTTCTACAACTTCGCCTAGTTTCACTCCAGCATTATTACGGACAATGGAATCAATACGAACCATGTCTAGAATATCATCTTCTCTCATTGCAGGAAAACAAATCGCCACTGTTTCTTTTGATCCCTTTATAAGAATATAATCACCAGATCCTACGTCAAGATGACGGCGAATCTCTGAATTAAGTCTGATAATACCTCTGCCTTGATCTCGTGGAATCGCAGCAGCTACCTTTAGTCTAATAGGTTCTTCACTCACTTTTTTACCCCCTGATTTCAAACACTATATCGCCTTCTGTAGCGACATCTGAACCATCTTTAGCTTCTTTCAACTCAATCTCTAGGATACCATTTCGGTAGGATGCTTTCGAATTATTAACATCAACAGGAAAGTCAAGATCAAGAATTGTTTCTTTGTCTTCTATTTCGTTGGTTACAATCAAACTCTTACCCTCAATTTTCACTGAAGGAACAAATCCTGCAGACTCAACATTGAGAACGACCAATACCTTATCATCCAACTCAATTATCTCTGCATTGGATTCTTCATCGTTACCTGGAGTTTCTTCGATTGGACTCGGAAAGCCAAAATTCGAGCTGGTCCAGTATCTTACTGTTGTATTACCATCGGACATCTCACCTATGGCGCCCATAAGATTTTCAATCATCTTACGGAATACTGACTCAAACTCATCATCTATCAAATTTAATTACCTCCAGTTAGGAAGGAAGCCCCAGGACGACTGCTGTCGCCCATAGAGTCACCTGTTCGGGGCTCCTTTCTGTACAAGTGCTAATCAGCACCTAATGTACCACTTGGTATATTAGTTTATAAATTTTAGGAAGTGAACGACATTGTACTTATGATATGGAGATGTTTTCTTTCTTTAGGATATCATGAGCGATAAGGACCCCTGAGACTGAGGCTTGCATAAGACCTCTTGTTATACCAGCGCCATCTCCTGCCGCGTAAAGATTAAGCACTTCAGTCTCAAGATTCTGATTTAGCTGCAATCTAGAGGAATAAAACTTGACCTCAACACCATAGAGAAGGGTTCCATCATCTGCTACACCGGGACACAATTTATCCAAAGCATCAAGCATCTCAAGTATTGAACTTAAATGTCGATAAGGAAGGACAAAACTCAGGTCACCAGGTGAAGCACTTAGAAGTGTTGGCTTTACAGGACTTCGCGCAATGCGTTCTTGAGTACTTCTTTTTCCACGTCGAAGATCTGCGAGTCGTTGTACAATAACTCCGTCACCAAGCATATTTGCTAGACCAGCAATAGAACGACCATATGCAATTGGTTCCTTGAATGGTGCAGTGAATTTTGATGAAACTAGCAGAGCAAAATTGGAGGTATTAGTTTTCATATTCGCAAAGGATTGACCATTGACAGTGAGAATCTCATCATAATATTCAGTTGTCACGACACCGCCAGGATTGAAACAGAATAGACGCACTTTGTCATCGAACTGCTTAGAGTAGTAGACTAATTTGGGTTCATAAAGAGCATCAGCAATTTCACGCATTACAGGTTCCGGTATCTCCACTCTCAATCCGATATCTACATAGTTATTCTGTGTGTGAAGATTCAAACGTGCAGCTTGTTTTGAAAGCCACTCATTCCCAATCCTTCCGGGAGCTGCAACAACATAACGTGCATCGATTTCGGTATTGCCGTTTGTAACAATTCCTTGAACAGAATTACCATTGACGAGTATATCCTTTGCTTCAGTATTGAAATAGATATCAGCATATTTGGCAACTTTTTGATACATTTGTTCCATTACTTCAATGCAACCCTCACGACCAAGATGACGTACTTTCTGAGGAATAAGCTCCATCCCAATCAAAGCGGCTCTTTCTGAATACATCTCTTTTATGTCATCATTATCTCCATAGATTGCTTGTGGAGCGCCATAACTGATGTACTTCTGATCTACGTAATGTATGAGTTCTATAAGACGTTTATTGCCGACAAACTCATCAAGCCAACCACCGACCTGAGTCGAGATGGTAAGTTTCCCATCAGAGAAAGAACCTGCACCACCCCATCCAGCCAGAATATCACAGGGATTACATTTTCGACATCCAGGAGCAGCATTGGAATTAGGACAATTACGTTTCTCAATAGTCTTTCCACGTTCAATGATTGCGACCTTCAAGTCAGGCATGTGCTCTATCAACTCTAGTGCACAAAAGATACCAGCAGGACCGCTACCAACAATTGCTACATCATAATCCACGAGATATCTCTCCGTCGCACCCGGCCTATTCTCGCCTCCAAGAAAACAACACTTAAGGATTTGCCTTCTTTGAGTAAAATTTGCAAAAAATAGTGCACTTTGTCCGCTAGGAATATGAATATATTTCAAAGAAGTAAGAAAACATATCGAGAAAATCAGGTGTTTCAATGACAAAGTGCTCTCTATGCGGAAATGAAGATCTATGCTTCAAATGCCCATATTGCAATGGTTTATACTGCGCAGAGCATAGACTACCAGAGAGTCATGGCTGTCCAGGTATACAAAAACTGAAAGATGATGCAAAACGTAAAGTATCAGATTCTGTAAGACGAGACGAGTATTATGAAGATAACCAGACTTGGACTCCATATATACCAATAAAAAAAGCAGCAAAACGAAGCTATCATAAAAAAAGATTCAGCAAGATGGAAATCAGAGATTTGACCATAGCGTCCATTTTGGTCATGCTTGTTGGTATCTCAGCCTACGGCAGTTTTTATGGCTTAGGAATATTTTCAGCAATTCAATTAATCATTATTGTTCTTATTCCAAACAATCTTGTCTGGATCCCATTAGCTACCTCTGGACTCTTCCTTCTTGCGTTCATAGGTCATGAACTTTCTCACAAATTTGTAGCACAGCATTATGGAATGTGGTCAGAGTTTCGGATGACAATGATGGGGTATTATCTCTCCCTATTTGCCATTCTCTTCTCGTTGCCTATCTTTGGGACAGGTATTGTTTTTACAAGTGGAAATGGAAATCTAGAAGAGGAGGGCAAGACCAAGCTCTCAGGTCCAATGCTTAATCTCATTGTCGCCATGGTATTGATAATTATCGGTCTTATAGTGAGAATAGTCACTGGAGGAATTGGTTATTACATTTTCTTCATGCTTCAAAACGGAATTATAATTAACGGATTTATTGCTTTGTTCAATATGATACCGGTTCAACCCTACGATGGCGCATTAGTAAGAAAATGGAACCAATCAGTATGGATTGTTACTACTGTCGCATTAATTTTTGTCATGATTGTAGGATGGTTGATATTACCAATTATCGCATAGGATGTTGCTCTGATAATACCATGCTTCATAGCAGAATAATACTTTGACCTCCTGAGCATGCTCGGGAGGCAAGTTCTTGCTAACACCAAAAAGCTATAGTCAAGATATCGTTGAGCTATCAGTTTCAGCATGGTTCTACAGAAACAAAGCAATTGCAGGATTTGACAATCCTGCGAGATCATTATATGTAGCGATCAGAGAACTTGTAGAAAACAGTCTAGATGCATGCGAGGATGCATATGTTCCACCGCAAGTAACAGTTTTACTAAGAAGGAAAGAGGAAACAACAGGAATTGATGTACTAAGCCAAGGACCAGAGATATTCGAACTGACAGTCAAAGATAATGGAATAGGAATACCTAACAAGAAAATACCTCGACTCTTAGGAAAAATGCTCACAGGGACGAAATTCACGCAACGACAGAGCAGAGGAACATTTGGTCTTGGTGGGAGTCTCGCACTTCTTTATGGACAAGTGACAACGCAGGAACCTATTGAGATAGTGACAGGGCAGAGTGGAAAGGTATGTGGGTATCGGGTCAAGATGCAACTAGATATTGAACATAATGAACCAATAATCATGGAAGAAGAGGAAATTCCAAAATCAGTGGAAGAACATGGGACAATGGTCTCGTTCTATGTGCAGGGAGATTGGATTAGAAGTAAGCGAAGAATACTCGATTATTTCTCACAGACTGCTATCATAGTGCCAAATGCATCTTTGTTTTTCGAAAATCCCGATAATGAGATTATAAAATTTGATAGAATCATCAATTCAATGTGCAAACCTCCAAAAGAGTCGAAACCTCACCCAAAGGGAATTGATGTAGAGATGCTCAAAGGCATGATCTCTTCAACAAAGAAAAAGACTCTGAAATCGTTCTTAATGAGTACATTTCAGCGAATCGGCGATAAGAAGGCGGAAGAATTTCTAAAATATGGGGGATTTGATCAGGAGAGAGAGCCAAAATCATTGAATCAAGAAGAGCTCATAAGAATGATGAAAGCAATGGATTCCTTTAATGGATTTCTGCCTCCATCAGCATCATCACTCTCACCAGCTGGCACAGATGTTCTTCTTGCAGGAACGGAGAGATTGAATCCGGAATTCATTGTCTTTAAGCAGAGGTCGCCTAGTGTAAACGAAGGGCATCCGTTCATTGTCGAAACCGGTATAGCGTACGGAGGAGACCTAGGGGCAGGCATTAATATGATTAGATTCGCCAATCGTATTCCGCTTCTCTATGATGAACGATCAGATGTAGCCTATAAGGTCGTTCGAGACCTCAATCTGAGAAATTATGGGCTTCGCCCAGAAGATCCTCTCACTTTTGTCATGCATATATGTTCGACAAAGATACCATACAAGACAGTAGGAAAGGAGTACATTGGAGATATCGATGTAGTAAGACGCGAAATTGAGTTAGGATTCAAAGAGTGTCTCAGAGAATTGAGTGAAAAATTGCGAAAACACCATAGAGTGCAAAGAGAACAGAAAAGAGAAACTCGTTTGATTTCATATTATCGTTTCATCGCAGAAACGCTTCGAAGCGCCACAGGAAAGGAGGTCGCTCTCGAACCACTATTTGGCGATATAGGAGGAAATGATGAATGAACCAGAAGCAGTCCGCAATTGATTCAGGTGAGGTGCTAGATACAATAGAAAATGTGCTTGAAACATTATCTGAAACTATCGAGGATGGCGTATTTCCTGAAATTGGCTACTATGGGTCATCCAAAAAGAATGTGAAATATAGTGACGAAGAAGGATATGTCCCAGTGGATGAATCACCATCATTCATAGACGGAAGAAAAGTAGAAAGTGCAAAGACTATTGCAGGTCTAGTATATGGTCTCTCTCGGTTTAAGGAGCATCTCGAGCAAAATATGTCAATGAGTCTGAGAGATTTCTATTATATGCACAAAGTAAAGCGGGTTCAAGATATTCTCAGAATATCAGACCAGTCTGAAACAAATCGACTCATCAATCTGTGCGAACGGATAATACGTCAGGAAGGTTCTTCAATTCCACGTGAGGAGTTTGGTGTTGTTAGCTCACCAAAAGGTACATTCTATGGTGATGTCACTTTATCCGATCTTTCGGGTAAGAGGTTGAATTGCACTCAGGCAGGCGAGTATGGATGGTTCATATCAAGCAGACCGTTTGATGTAAAAATCCATGAGTTGAATATCGATGCTGCCATCTTTGTGGAAAAAGAAGCAATGTCAAGAAACTTGATTGAACTTGGGATTCCAGAGAATCTTAGGATTGGTGTTGGTTCGCTATTTGGACAACCTGGTAGAAATATGAGAGGATGGATTCGACAATTAGCTGCTAATGATATACCCATCTTAGTACTAGTAGATATGTCACCTTGGTCATTACGAATCTTCTCTACAATAAAGAGTAACTCCATTGAACTATCAAATATAAGAGGATTGGCAACCCCTGAATCCAAACTCATTGGACTCACAACAGATGATTTCTGGAGTAGGAATGGAGTCCTTAATGAGATTGAACATTCTCTTGAAGCTATGACAAAATCAGATCTTAAATGTGCACAGCAGAATAGGAATATTCCATCAATTAATCAAGATCCGATCTTAAGTAGACAGAATGAAATTATGCTAAAGAAAAAGCGAAAAGGAGAACTTGAGGCTTTCAAAGCATTTGGTCTTCCACTTGCGGAGTTAAAGAATCTATATGTTAAATATCTCAAGAAAAAATGTGCTGATAACAATGTGAAACTCTCATAAGTTCCAGAAGGTTACTCAAATCATCATGACCTCATTCCTAACCTGTTACAAATACCGGTCTTCTATACCTTGTTTCATTCTCCATCTACTCAATGACTCTCTGAAGAGTCTACCTGCCTCGTCATCGTATTTCCAAGCAAGTCTGTAGTAATCAGTATGTCATATGCGGCTTCAGCAGTAGTTTCGCACATCGAGATGAAGAATGTTGGCCAGAAACAGATAAGTTCACACCAGGACTCTACCAACTCCATAATGTTGGAGGAAGTAGTGTCAACATCGGTTCTTGTTTCCTCATCAATGTAATCTAATAATTCCCGTAACTCTTGCCTTGCAGTCTTCATCGGAGCAGTGAACTCCACAGCATCCTCCGTAGGTGTTCTAAAGTTGGAGGTGACGCTGAGCTGGTGCAGCCGCAGCTCCAGCATTGGTACATCTCCAGAACGCAGCGGGTTCACCACCACGTACTTGATGAGGTGGTAAGGATTGTCTGTTCATCATTCTTGAATCCTTGCACAGTCTTCAATCAATCGATCACGCAATTTTTGAGCCATTGCACCAATTGGTGCTTCTCTCTCAACGAGTGTATCCAAGATAGAGATCAGTTCATCTTGAGTGAGTCGTTTCTTACGAAGATTGTATGCAATTCTCTGCTCAAGATACAAGGCCGGATCCTTGGTTCTCTTTATCTGTAATTCAATCCAGGACAGTTCTTTCTCAACAGTGACTACAATCTTTTCCCTATGTTCGAGAAACGCAATACCAAAGAGTGTGGAGATTCCTGCAAAGATTACCATAATGAAATAATGCGCGTCACTCCAAAGTTCTCCAGTTGCATTGAGTAGAATGATAAGCACCATGTTGAGTGCGAAAAACATGAGTAGGGATTGAAGAGTAATAAAGGCCATCTCATGGCGTTCTCTCCAGAGTGATAGGTCTCTGCGATATAGAATCTCCACGATGATGACTCCTGTGACTCCCACAAGAGCTGCTATTGCGAATAGTTCGATATAACTCATATTAGCCAAACGCCCCAAAATATATACCTGCAACAACTATCAAGACAACAATTACTGCAGCAAATTGTGTAATTGTCATAGCTAGTCCGGTTCTCATTTTAAAACAATCCTTGTATCCTTGTGGCCAATCCAAAGCACCGTGAACAGCAGCAGGATTGAATATATCCGAAAACTCAGACCACGCTTGACTTCCACTTGAAAACCATGAATGTATACCACCGCCTAAATACAAAATGAACAATCCTGCAATAGCTAATACACTTGTTAGCGGTGACCAGTTGCCAGAAATGATGTGGTCAACTGCAAATGCTAATGACATCATGAATGCATACCACCAAGTTGCCAATAAAACATAAAAAAGGGCTTCTAACCATGGAGATGCTATCTTCGCTAAAGATATTAATTTGCAGCTAATCCAAGTAGCATACATCACATCTGCCCAAAATTTCTCTTCTTCCTGACTGGTAATTTCTAAAATTAAACTCATTGCACCTTGCACTGCATTTGATACAACTGAATCAGGAATATTAGAATCATCTGCTATGCCAAGATAGAATGAAAGTACTTGCATATTTTCAAGAATATCAATTGTCACATGAAACGAAATGCTAAATATGGACTGTGCGTAATCACATAATAGATGCATAGTTGGCCATGGTCCTGAATGAGTATATTCAATTTCAGCTGCTCCAATGTTACCATAATCTTCGATCTTGTTAGTAGTGTAACTATTTGGTTCATATGTTTTGATTATTCTAGTTTCCTTCATAGTCTTCACGGGAGCAGTGAACTCCACAGCCTCCTCGGTGGGCACCCTGAAGCCCGAGACCACGCTGAGCTGGTACAGCCGCAGGTCCACCATGGGTCCATCGCTATATCGCAGTGGACTCACGACCACGTACTTGATGAGGCG
>JAEOUN010000102.1 GCA_016839245.1 Candidatus Thorarchaeota archaeon | reverse complement strand
CCAAGGAGAGAAAATCAGGATTATTCTATTTCGATGTGGGAACAGCAGGGTCAATCTCACTCGTTCTTCAAGCAGTCCTACCAGCGGCAGTGTTGGCACCAGAACCAATTGAATTTCATCTCAAGGGTGGTACTGATGTGAAATGGAGTCCACCAATTGATTATTTTCGTGAGGTTTTTGTCAATATGATTCATCATCTTGGACCTGAGATAAAAATAGAACAGAAAAAAAGGGGGCATTACCCAAAAGGTGGTGGAGAGGTCATATGTCAGGTAAGGCCAGTTAAGAGTCTGAAAGCAATTAGTATGATAGAATTTGGTACTGTTAGTAGTATCGGTGGAATATCTCATTGCGTGAAACTACCAAATCATGTTGCAGAGAGACAAGCTAAGGCAGCTCAAGAGATAATTCAAGAGAAATTGAAAGGCACTGTGGATTTTGAGGTAGAATACTATCCAAAGAACGAAGACAGACACCTGGGACCAGGTAGTGGAATTGTCATCTGGGCAGATGGAACTAAGGGCAGCAGGTTAGGAGCGGATAGCTTGGGTGATAAAGGGGTATCAGCAGAGAGTGTTGGCTCTAGGGCTGCAGAACAACTGGTAAGAGAGATCAATTCAGGAATGGCAATCGATTCACATCTTAGTGACATGATTGTCCCATACCTTGCTATTGCAGCTGAAGAGAGTGAAATTGGTATAACGGAGATTACTTCGCACTTGATAACAAATCTCTGGACGACCAAACAGATTCTTGGCACTTCTTTTGAACTAAAAGGAGAGATACGTCAACCGGGCATGTTAAGAATTAGAGGGGATTGATCACTCCTGTTTTAAGGATTTTAGATAATCCTCAATTGATTCTTTCATGGATTTTAAGTCAACCTCCTTCACTGCATCTCTCACTAATTCTACCACTCCGATATTATCGACTGCAACGATTTCATAGGAACTCGGCAGAAGTGAACGAGCACGCGCAAGATGCTCTTCTGGAGTAATATCGACCTTATTGAGTGCAATCAATAATGGAGTGAGTGGAAACATCTTTCGTACCTCATTCAATAACGTAACTTGTTGGTCGAATGTCCAGCCACAAGTTTCTGATGGATCAAGAATGAAGATAATCACTTGAGCGAGATACTTGAGAGCCGTGATAGCCTGTAGTTCGATTTCGTTTCTTTGGGTCATGGACCTATCAAGAATTCCTGGAGTGTCAACTATCTGGACACTTTGATTGTCAACTTTTAGATGACCAATGATGACACTCTTGGTGGTAAAAGGATAGTAAGCGATTTCAGGTTCTGCTGTAGAGACTGCTTTCACAAGAGTTGATTTACCAACATTTGGAAATCCTGCACATACAACAGAGGGGATGTTAGGTGCAATTCCAGGTAGTTTTGATAGTGTGACTTTTGCTTCTATGATGAAATCAAGATTCTTTGCTGTTGCTCGAATAATTGATGAGATGCGTCCTTTTGCAGCCCGGCGCGTCTTTTTCATCTGCTTATCGTCCTTTGAAAGTTTCAAAGCCTGAATATGATTCTCAGTGATATTATCAATAGGAGGAATACAATTGTGGACCGCACCTAGTGCTTTCTTAAGCTTATCAGTTCCGACTAGTATATCAGCGAGTTCAAGATAGAAGGGATGTAATCGATCTATTGAGGGAAATTGTTCTACAACTTGATTCAATTTGGTCTTTACCTGCTTAGTGAACTCTATCAGTCTTGAAATCTCTCTAATTCGAGATCGCTCAATGCGTTCCATTCGAAGTGAACTCTTCATGCTGATGCGGGCAGATCTCTTTTGAGCAAAATCTATGATCTCCTCTGCCGTTAAGATTGTGGGAATATTTGCAAAAGGATTTAGTTGACGCAATCTTAGTATCTCCATAAAATACAAAATAGAACAGGTCGCAAACGTTTTAAAAAGAGTGGACGTGACCAACATGTATATTCTCCACTCGGAGGCTCACTAACAATGTCGTTTCCTACTGGTGCTACTGTTGTTGGCATAAAATGCACAGATGGTGTTGTTGTAGCAACTGATACTCGGATTAGCTGGGGGACTCTAATCCTCAGCGAAAAGGGCGTAAAGGCGTTCAAACTCACAGATACAATTGTTTTAGCCTCCGCAGGGCTAACATCTGACTATCAAATGCTAGTAAACCGACTCCAAGCTCAAATCAAACTTTATGAACTGAATCAGAAGAAGGAGATCACAGTAAAGGCTCTCTCTAAAATGATTGCAAATACCCTCTATTCTATTAGAATGACTCCTCTCTACGTTCAGACTGTTGTAGTTGGAGTGGATAATCTTGGTCCTCAGCTTTACACACTTGATATGGGAGGTTCGCTGATTCCTGAGGATTTTACTGCAACAGGTACTGGAACTAGTCCCGCTTTTGGTGTGTTAGAAAATCAATACACTCCTGATCTTACTGTTAAGGAAGCTGAAGAGATTGCCATAAAATCTGTCAAGGCAGCAATTGCTAGGGACATTCAATCAGGTGGAGAAATCCGAATCATGAGTGTGACGAAGGATGGCGTCACCGAACGTGTTGTAAGTTAATGCGTGTGCAGCAATTGGGCGCAACATCACTTGTCTTTAGGACTCATTCATCATCACGCTATAGCGTAGCAGCTCTAATTGGATCCTTGGAAATAGATAGTCGTCTACTAGATCTCGATATTGACGTTCCAACCAAATTCCTATTGAAATCAATTAAGACGAGAATTGAGAGAGGACCTGTCATAATTGCGTTTTCAGTTATGAGTACACAGGCTAGATGCGTGTACGAAGAGATACAAAAAATACGTGAGCAGTATACAGACGAATTGATAATAGTTGGCGGAGGAGCACATGCAAGCGCTAGACCAAGGGAGTTACTTGCCAATGGTTTTGATTTTGTAGTCGTTGGAGAGGGAGAAAAAGTATTTCCTGATTTTGTAGCTGCATTAATGAATGGGAATGATCCTTTGAAGATACCAGGAGTTGTGGGGCAATCTACTACAGAAATTCCAACTCCTCGTGAACTTCCAATGATTGAACTTAGTCATTATCCACCATTTGCACTACAAAAAAACATAGTTGGACCAGTGGAAGTGACTCGAGGATGTCCCTTTAGGTGCAAATTCTGTTGTACACCTTTCCTAACAGGTGGAATAGTGCGGCATCGTACAATTGATTCAATTGTGGCATGGGTCAAGAACGCAGTTCAGAAAAGAGGATTCAAACGTACATGGTTTCTCTCTCCAAATGCATTGTCATATGGAGGTCGTGGCAGACAAGCTGAACCAAATAAGTTGGAACAATTGTTAAAATCTGTAAGTTCTATCGATGGACTCGAAGAGGTATATTGTGGCTCATTTCCATCCGAAGTCAGACCTGAATTTGTGACAAGACCAATCCTTGAGATGCTTAGAAGCTATGTAGCAAATGAAACTCTGCAAATAGGTCTACAGTCTAGTAGCGATAGGATTCTTGCACTTAGTAATCGTAAGCATACAGTTGAACAAGGACTAAACGCAGTAAGGACTGCTCTTGATACAGGATTCACTCCTCATGTTGACATGATATTTGGACTGCCTGGCGAAACTACTGATGAGTTGCATAAGAGCATTGAACTATGTTATGATCTTGTGGAGATGGGGGCAAAGACTCACGGTCATGTGTTCATGCCATTGCCTGGTAGTGACTTTGAGAGAGCACCCCCAGGCAGACTTGATCCTGAGAGCAGGAAACTTCTGGGGGAATTAGCAAGACGAAAAGAGTTGACTGGGTCCTGGAGTACACAAGAGCGTCTATCAGAGGAACTTTGGTCACAAAACAAGCGAACAGCTGATTTTGAGTAGTAATTTGGACCTTGCTAAATGCTGATAAGATATCTATTGGATTTCTTGCCGAAGCACCTTGAAATCAGACATGCCGGAAAAGCTCAGAGAGAAACTTGAGAAACAAGGGTATCATATTCTAGGCAAGAGAGGAGCCTATAAGGCATGTCAGTGGCAGAAAAAGGCTCTGGTTTTTGGTGATATCTGCTACAAACAAAAATTCTATGGAATTCAATCACATCGTTGCTTGCAAATGACTCCCGTTGTTGATAAGTGTACCCAGAATTGTGAATTCTGCTGGCGTGTCACACCTACTGACATAGGAATTTCTTGGGATCAGGTAAATGTGGAGAGAGATCATGTCGACCCGGCGGATATATTGATGGATGATGTACTCATGGCCAACCTCAGATCCTTGGGTGGATACAATCCTGAAATTGCGACAAATGTATCTGAGAAGAGATATAGAGAGGCGCGTAATCCAAAACATGTAGCCATTTCATTGGCTGGTGAACCAACATTGTATCCACTAATCAATGATTTAATCTTAGAGATTCGTAAAATGAATATGACGTCATTTCTTGTCACAAATGGAACACAACCTCAAGTCATTCAAGAGATGGTATTACCGACACAGCTCTATGTTACACTTGCTGCACCAAACGAGAAGATCTACAAGAGATTGTGCCGCCCAGGAGTAAAGAACAGCTGGGATAGAATCTTAGAGAGTCAAGAGACACTCCAATCGCTAGATGGTAGAACTGTAAATCGGCTTACGATGGTATCAAAATATAATATGGAAGATACACGTTCATACTCACAACTCATTCTGACTGGTGAACCTGATTTTGTCGAAGTGAAAGGATACATGTATCTTGGTTCATCAAGAGAACGACTTGGTAGTGAGAATGCGCCATCTCATCGAGAGATTAGAGCATTTTCTCAAAAGATTGCAGATTTAACAGGATACTATATAGCAGATGAGCAGGTAGAGAGTAGAGTTGTGCTTCTTTCGAAAGCCAAACACATAAAGAAGATAGATACAAACTGAGGTGAAGACAAATGGAGTTGTCAAATATTCTCAATGGTATTAGAGACGAAGTCGAGGCTGATGATAGAGTACGTGAGGTAATCCTTCCTCTCAGTCGAGATGCAGTAAGAAAGTGTAGCGAGTCAGTAAAAAAGACTCACAAAGGGGAGTATAATGAAGCAAAATCGCTAGTAGATGCAGCACATAAAATCATCACAGACGCAGAAAAAGAGCTTCCAAATAGTGACTTCATAACAAAGTCAAAAGCTCTTGATATTGCATATCAAGAATTAGCAGAAGCTGTCAATGTCTTGTCATTAATTGAAAATGGAAGATATACTCCGCCAAGTGAATACAATATTCCTTCACGACCTTATCTCAATGGGCTAGCAGATACCATCGGGGAATTAAGAAGAGCAGCCCTTGATTCTCTGCGGAGAAATGATATAGATAAAGCTGAACATCTTTTGGTATACATGGAAGATATTCTTGAAGGATTGCAATCTTTTGATTATCCTAATGCATTAGTACCAGATCTACGACGAAAATGTGATGTTGGGAGATCGTTGGTCGAACGGACTAGAGGAGATTTGACAAGAGCAGTAGGGCAAAATAGACTTGTACATGAGCTGACTGAATTTGAGAAACGATTGAGAGGTGAGTAATAATCATCGATCCGGATATTTGGTTCACTCTTTATGCACTCTCTAATAAAGGAGCGATTCATAATAAGACTGCGTTAACTACTAGCGAACTTGGGGAGATAATGGGTATCAGTCAACAAACTGCATCAAGAAGAATCACATTTTGTGTTGATGAAGGATACATTGAGAGGATACACACAGCTGATGGGATGCTTCTCCAGATTACAGAAAAAGGACGTGAAGAGCTTCTTGATATAATGACAAGGCTTGAAATTGCATTTACTCCACCATTGGATGAAATTATCATAGAGGGACATATTGTAACAGGACTTGGTGAAGGAGCATATTATGTAGATGTGTATTCAGCAAAACTCAAGGCGGCTTTAGGCTTTAAACCTCATCTAGGTACCTTGAATGTCAAAATTGTCGATGAGGATTCTCGGAAAGCTATGGGAAGGATGAAGAACACACCACCACTTGTCTTGACTGGCTTTAGTCATAAAGGACGAACATTTGGTGATGTCATCTGCTATCGTGTGAAAATCAACAATGAGATTGAAGGTGCGATAGTCATAGCTCAACGTACACATCATAGTGAGGATATACTTGAAGTAGTTGCTCCATTTAATATTCGGGAAACTCTCAGACTTGAGGAGGACTCTAATGTAATTCTCAAGGTGATTCCACTTCATATGACAACATAATCAATAACCATATTCTCCAGTAAGTGGAACAAAAGCAACTCCACCCCAGTTTTTACGAGATACTTTTCCGTATTCATCCTTGATTACCAGTAGCAGATTTTGAAAGAATCCCCTACTACCAACTGGAATAAGCATAATTCCTTCACATGCAAGTTGGTCTATGAGGGGTTGAGGGATATCAGGTGCTGCTGCGGCTACAAGAATTCTATCGAATGGAGCAGTTTCAGGAAGCCCTTTGCCTCCATCAGCATGAATCAATGTGACCCTATCACTATACCCGGTTCGTTCCAAGTTATTTCTAGCAAATGAGATTAGGCTCTCAACAATCTCAATGGTATATACATGACCAGGAGTAGGTGTATCTTTAGGAGCAACAAGTTCAGCACATAATGCAGCATGATACCCGGATCCTGCTCCAATCTCCAGTATCTTGTGACCCGGACAAAGCCTCATGGCCTCACACATGATGACACACATATGAGGAGCAGAAATTGTCTGACCATGACCAATAGAGAGAGGTGTGTCACTATATGCATATTCTCGTGTTGAGGGATGAACAAATTCCTCTCTTGGAACTATCCTGAGTGCCCGTTCAACATCAGCACTCTTAAGATATCCACTATTCTTTAGACGATTTACCAGATTGTCCACTGCTTTTTTGTACTGATCTCCGGACATACGATTCATTACCTAGAGTACATGCACTAATAAAAGGCTTAGTCGCAATACTACAACTATGCATCGTGTGCAGTTTCAAGCATTTGGACATGAAAACATCATTGGAAAACACAAGACAACAGTAGAGGTCACATCTGATGACACTCTCACTCAACGTGGAACATGTATTGTTGGTATTCGTTCTACTCTTACACTCTCTGAATTATCACCAGAGATTAAGGAGTTAGTCAGGTTCAATAAGACCAAAATTACCCTTATAATGAAGGTGGATGATGTGGTAGAATCCGTATCAGGAAAAGGTGGTCCAGGATTAACATACTCAGATACAACAAGTATGGTAGCGAGAACCAGTTCATATCAGTGTGGACGGACCCTTATGATTAACTCTGATAAAGCCGCATCAGACTTAAGTCGTGAATTCGTTAACAAGCTAAAGAATAGACATGTTACAATAGATTGTGAACTGCGATTTATCACTCAATGACAACATCGGATACCATTTGATATTCATGAGGAGCACTATCTCTAACACGTCTGATTGTATCTATGGATTGTATGGTTTTACCTTCCTCTTCCACAAGACTTGTTATTCTCTCTTCAATTGTGGTTTCAGGGGTTTCGCCACACACAAAATCGTAGTAGTGTAGAATCCCACCTGGTTTTAACATATTGCACGCATCACCAATGAATTCAGAGGCCCCCTTAGGATGATTCATGATAATACGATCCGAGAATGACTTGTTGGCATTCGCATAATCGTGGGCATCAGTTACAATGGGAATAATTGTGCCAATCAACTTGTTCAATCTGATGCTCTCATTTAGTAACTCAATTGCTGAAGGATTGATATCTATTGCATACACTTCTGCTCTTTTCTGGCGTGCAATATGGATTGCAAATGGTCCTACGCCACAAAACATGTCTACGACAGTTTCTCCATCATTCACTAATTGCGCTACTCTGTTATGCTCCTCAAGTAATCGTGGACTGAAATACGCCTTTCCTACATCGACAGCAAGTCTACATCCATATTCTATGTGAATTGTCTTTGTAGTCTGCTCGCCTGACAGAAAATCATAATCCCTAATTCGAACTGTACCTGTGATTGCACCTCTTTTTGCTAGGACTGTTCTGATACTTCTGTGAAGCTCGTGGAAGGTTTCGCCTATCAACTTGGAGTGCTGCGATAATTCATCAGGAATCTCAAGTATGGCTATATTGCCTATCAAATCGTATGATCGTGGAAGCAGAGCCATTTCATCTTTTGACAATTGTCCATCTAACAATTCAGCCAGATTCTTTGGCCTTTGTGCTTTCTTTTCAAAGACACGAGTTCCTGTTTCAAATACAATATCTTGAGTTTCGACTTCCATCTGATTTGCTTTTGGTATGCCAATCACTGGAAGAAAGAGCATACCATCTTCTGAAATAATCTTATAGTCACCATCAAGGAGTCCGATGGCATGGAGATGTTTTCGAACTTGTTCTCCATCATTTATTGATACTTTGATGAATTGTTT